>QHBZ01000180.1:5164-68946 GCA_003244055.1 Pseudonocardiales bacterium
CGGCTCATCGCCGGGTTTCAGTTGCAGGAAGGGTGGCCGACTCTGGCGGACTATGACGAGTGGTGCGAGTGCGCGGGCCTTACCTTCGAAACCCGGTACGCCACGTGGGATCGCGATCCGTTCACCGGTACCGGCTCCTACGCCGTGTCAGTGCACCGTCGCAGGGCGGCGGCTACGGCGTGATGTCGGATAGGTCGGTCCAGCCGGAGGGGCAGGTGGAGTTGAGCCCGTCGTTCACCGCTTGGTAGATCACGAGGTTGTTCGGTTCGTCGCCGTGCGGTCCGCCGTCGACCAGCGGCAGGCAGGCGCCATGGTCGAGTCGGGTGAGGGTGCCGTCTGCTTCGTCGGGTTCCTGCTTGCTGGCAATGGACGTGTAACGGATCGAGCCGGGGGTATCGTCGCCACGATTGAGCGTCTGCAAGAACTCCACGTTCGGGCACTGGTCAGCGCTGATCTTCTTCGCGTTGGCGGCTGTGTCGTTTCCGACCAAGCCGACGTCGACGGTGTACGGGTCGTAGTGGTCAGCGCGAAGCCGTTCGATCATCTTGTTGAAGTTGGCCGGCGAACCGAGGAACCCGCCGTGCACGAGCAGCACCGGGTAGCGGGTGTCGGCACGACCGGTCGCGGGCGACCAGATCGCCACCGCGGCGACCAGGCCGAGCGTGGCCAGCACGACACGGACGACCCGCCCCCGCGAGCCGCCCCAGCCCACAGTGAACATGTGTGACCCTTCCTTGCTCAACCAGATGAGCTGGCGGACCGTCTATGGCGCACGACCATGTCACTGTCCGTGAGCTCGAGGAACGGACTGTTGCACTTTGCGGAGGTGCCGGAGATGGCAACTTCTCGTCCGAAGTTGCCATCTCCGGCACATACAGAACGGATCCACCTACCTCCTCCGTGGGGCGGCAGAGACTGATGGGGCGAAAGCCACGGCGTCGATCGGCTCCCGACGTCAGACCACAACCACGTCGAGTAGCCGCTCAAGTGCGGTGAATCCATCGATGTCCCGGGTAATCAGGGGTATCGAGTGGGCGGCGGCCGTCGCGGCGATCTGGAGATCCATCCGCCGGGGACGGGGGTTGCGGCCGGCTCGGCGGATCACGGCGGCCATGGTGCCGTAGATCTCGGCTGCCCGGCCGTCGAAGGCCAGCACAGCGAACTGCTCGCGCACCGCTTGGTACCGCTCAGTGCGGGCCCGGCGTTCGATGGGATCATCAATGTCCAAGCCAAAGGCCAGTTCGCCAAGGCTGACAGCGCTCACCGCGGGCTCCGCGGACTCATGGACGCCCAGCTCCACACCCGCCAGATCGATGATCACAGAGGTATCCAGCAGCACGCGCACAGCGCGGTTCACTGACCAGCCGGGTCGGGGCGACCACGCAGCCAAGGATCCTCCAGCGGATCATCCGGCCCGAACACCGCGTCGGCGTCCGCGCGTTCACGGTGCCAGCGCGACGTATCGACAGGGGGCATCCGGCGGAATTCAGCTTGTAGCTCGCCCACCGTCCGGCGCCGCACCGGTCGTGCCGCCTGGTGCGGGATCAGATCCGCGACCGGCTTGCCATTGCGGGTGACGGTGAAGCTCTCCCCCGCCTCGACCCGACGAATGATCTCCGCATTGTCATTGCGGAGCTCGCGCTGCCCGATCACCTGATCCATCACATCATCGTAGCACCAGTGTGCTACGCAATCGCTACAGCTGTTACGCGGTGCGCCGCATTGCGACCGGCTCCGCCAGCTCGGCCAGCCGGTCGATCACATCCGGATGCGCGCCCAGCGGCGCGGACACGACATCGGCCGCAGCCGAGGCGAGCCTGCGGTAGAACAACCCTGGGGCGAGCAGCCAGGGGGCCACCGCGATCCGGGTTTCCCCCGCCGCCCTCAACCCTGCGACAAGAGACGCCACCCGCGGTGCACCGGTCGCCACGAACGCGACCCGGACCCGACCGCCGACCTTGCCGGAGAGCGCAACAGCGGCAGCCCGCACGTCAGCTACCGCCCGTGGGTCCGACGAGCCCGCCGCGGCGAGCACCACCGCGTCACCGTGGCGCCACCCGGCCGCGCGCAGCCGGTCCCACATCGCCGCCACCAACAGCCGGTGCGGACCGAGAGCAGAACTGACAACGACGTCCCGGCGACCAGTGGCGATCACCTCTCGCGGCACGTCGACGCGCACGTGGTAACCGGAACTCAGGAACGCTGGAACGACGGTGACCGGACCGGGCGCGGCCGCAACCACTTCGCGCACGGTAGGGCCGAGGACATCGACGAAGGCCAGCGACACCGATCTGCCAGGCAGCCGGGCGCGCAGCGCGTCGATCAACTGGTGCGCCACCGCGACACCAGCCGGGTCCCGGGTGCCGTGCGCAGCTACGACAACAGAGCCGTGAGTGGCGATGCGAGTCATAGCTCGCATCGCCACTCACGCGGCTTCGCCATCATCGGCAGTCTCCGGGCTCCAGCGCCAGCCGGTAGCCGCGCTTGACCACGGTCTGCACCAGCCGCGGGGCGCCCAGCGCGGCACGCAATCGGGCCACCGCCGTTTCCACCGCGTGCTCATCGTCGCCCGCCGCGGGCATCACCGACAGCAGCTCTGCGCGCGGGACAACCCGGCCCGGACGGGCCACCAGCAGCCGCAATAGGGCCATCGGGGTTGGTGGCACGGCACGCAGCACGCCATCGACCACCGCGGAATGTCCGCGCAGCTCCAGCACATGACCGGCCACCGGCCACCGCGGCGCCCTGGCCGGCAGTGCCTCGGACAGCGTGCGCACCAGCGCGCCGATCCGGGAGCGTTCCGGCTGCACGGTGGGCACGTCGTGGGCCACCAGCGGGCCCGCGGTGACCGGCCCGACACAGGCAACGAGCACATCCCGGCGCAGGCGTGTCAGCAACGGCGCCAGCATGCCAAGCTCGTCGGCTCGGCGCAGCACGCTGGCCGCTGCAGGGGCGCTGGTGAAGCTCACGGCGTCGACGCCTCCGTCAAGCACCGCCGAGAGCAGTCGATCCAGCGGCGCCAGGTCCTCGGGCAGCACCCACCGGTAGACGGGCACCTGTATCACTTGCGCACCGGCGCAATCCAGCGCGTCGACGAAGTCCGGCAGTGGCTCGCCGTGCAGCTGTACGGCGACCCGCACCCCGTCGAGATCACTGGCCAACAGGTGCTCCAGCACCTCGCCTGAGGACTCCGACGGTGGTGACCAGGCGTCAGTCAAGCCGGCGGCCCGGACCGCGCCCCGCGACTTGGGACCCCGAGACAGCAAGGTGGCGCGGCGCAGCGCACCGATCAGAGCCTCACCCAGCCCCCACCCGTCCGCGGCCTCCACCCAGCCGCGGAACCCGATGCCGGTGGTGATCACCACGATGTCCGGTGGGTGGTTGATCAGTTGCCTGGTGGCGGCGTGCAGTTCGGTGTCATCGGCCACCGGCACGATCCGGATCGCCGCGGCGTGCATCACCTCGGCACCCCGACGCTCCAACAAGGCGCCCAGCTCTGCAGCCCGGCGTGCGGCGGTGACACCGACGGTGAAGCCCGCCAGCGGTAGCGGTTCGGGTCTGGACCTCAGCGACACTGCGGTCATGAAGACCAGACTTCCACGACGCCGTTGACCACTCGCACTGGATATGTCGCCACCACGACACCCGGGTCGTCCAGGCACACCCCGGTGGCCAGCTCGAAGGCCTGCTTGTAGATCGGCGAGGCCACCGTTGGGCGGCCCTCGCGGTCCCCGACGATCCCCCGGGACAACACCGAGGCTCCGCTGAAGGGATCCATATTGGACAGTGCGTGCACAGCGCCGTCGTGGGTGCGGAATACCGCGACCGCAACACCATCGATCAGCGCAGCCACCCCGCGTTCCGGCACCAGGTCGTCGTAGCGGCACACCACCCTCCAATGCCGCTGCAGCTGCGCGGTCATGGGACCACTGTCAGCGTCGGGCCCGCGATCAGAACCGGTTGTCCTGGTCTGCGATGGGCAGGGGTCGGCTGGCCACGCTCTTCGACGAACTCGATGGTCGGATCAGGCACGCCAGGGGCGTTGACGAACGAGGTGAACCGGGCCAGCTTCGCCGGGTCCTCCAGCACGCCGCGCCACTCGTCGGCGTAGCCCGCCACGTGCGCTGCCATAGCGACGTCGAGCTCCGCGCAGATCCCCAGTGAGTCGTGCACGATCACGTCTCGCAGGTGGTCCAGACCGCCCTCGAGCTCCTCCAGCCACGGCGCGGTGCGCTGCAGCCGGTCGGCGGTGCGGACATAGAACATCAGGAACCGGTCGATGGTGCGCACCAGAGTCTCGGTGTCGACGTCGGAGACCAGCAGGTCGGCGTGCCGGGGCCGGAAACCGCCGTTGCCGCAGACGTAGAGGTTCCAGCCGTTCTCGGTGGCGATCACCCCGAAGTCCTTGCTGCGGGCCTCGGCGCACTCCCGCGCGCAGCCGGAGACTGCGGACTTGAGCTTGTGCGGAGCGCGCAGCCCGCGGTACCGCAGCTCCAACGCGATGGCCATGCCCACCGAGTCCTGCACGCCGTAGCGGCACCAGTCGGTACCCACGCAGGATTTCACCGTCCGCAGCGCCTTGCCATAGGCGTGCCCGGACTCGAACCCGGCGTCGACCAGCCGGCGCCAGATCGCCGGCAACTGCTCCACCCGGGCCCCGAACAGGTCGATCCGCTGCCCACCGGTGATCTTGGTGTAGAGCCCGAAGTCGCGGGCCACCTCGCCGAGCACGATGAGTTTCTGCGGGGTGATCTCCCCACCGGGGACTCTGGGCACCACCGAGTAGGTGCCGTTGCGCTGCAGGTTGGCCAGGAAGTGGTCGTTGGTGTCCTGAAGGGTGGCCTGCTCGCCGTCCAGGATGTGACTCCCGGGAGACAGCACGCCACTCAGCGAGGCGAGGATCGAGGCCACCGCCGGCTTGCAGATGTCACAACCGCGACCTGTGCCGTGCTTGGCGACCAGCTCGGAGAAGGTCCGGATCCGGGTGGCGGCGACGACCTCGAACAGCTCCGCCCGGCTGTGCGTGAAGTGCTCACACAACGCCTTGGACTGCTCGACGCCTTGGGCGGCGAGCAGCTTCTTCAACATCGGCACGCACGAACCGCAGCCAGTGCCCGCCTTGGTGCACGCCTTGAGGGCAGGCACAGTGGTCGCTCCGTCGCGCACCGCCGTACCGATCGTCTCGACGGTGACCGCGTGGCAGGAACACACCTGGGCTCCTGCCGGCAACGCACCCGCGTCGAGCTCACCCCCGGACGGCGAGATCAGCGCACCGGGGTCTGCCGGAAGCACCGCCCCGACCAGCGCGCGCAGCGTGCCGTAAGCCTCCGCGTCACCCACCAGTACCCCGCCGAGCAGCGTGCGCGCGTCGTCGGAGACGACAAGCTTGGCGTAACGGCCGGCGACGGGGTCATTGTGGATGACCTCCAGCGCACCCTCAGCCGTCGCGTGGGCGTCGCCGAAGCTGGCCACGTCAATCCCGAGCAGCTTGAGCTTGGTGGAGGTGTCGGCACCCGGGAACGTGGCGTGACCGCCGAGCAGCCGATCCGCCACCACCTCGGCCATCGCGTAGCCAGGTGCGACCAGCCCGTAGCAGCGGCCCTCGACCGCGGCGCACTCCCCGATCGCCCAGATGTCCGCGTCGGACGTATGGCAGCCTGCGTCGACCAGCACACCACCGCGCTCACCGACCGACAGCCCAGCATCGCGGGCCAGCTGGTCGCGGGGGCGTACACCGGCGGAGAACACCACGACGTCGGTGTCGAGCTCGGTGCCATCGGACAGCCGGACCAGCATCCGGCCCCGGTCCGGTTCGATGGCTTGGGTAGCGCGTCCGCAGTACACCCGCACCCCGAGACCCTCGACGAACCGGCGCAGCAGCGCCCCGCCACCCTCGTCGACCTGCATCGGCATCAGCCGGGGCGCGATCTCGACCACATGTGGCGACAGGCCCAGCTGGCGCAGAGCGTGCGCGGCCTCCAAGCCGAGCAGGCCGCCGCCGACGACCACCCCGGAGCGCCGACCCGCCGCCGTAGTCTGCATCGCGCGCTGCGCGGCCACCCGGATCGCGTCGAGATCTTCCGGGGTCCGGTAGACGTAGCAACCAGGCAGGTCGTGACCAGGCACCGGGGGCACGAACGGCGCCGACCCGGTGGCCAGCACCAGCGCGTCGTAGACGACCCGGCGCCCGGACGCAGTGCGGACGGTGCGCTTACGCCGGTCGATCCGCACGCACGGGTCACCCAGACGCAGCTCCACCCGGTCGTCGAGCACCGCGGGCAGGGTCAGCGCGTCTGCATCCCAGGAATCCACATACGACGACAGCGCAACCCGGTCGTAGGCCGGTCTGACCTCCTCGGCGAGCACCACGATCCGCCATTGCCGCTGGAGGTCCCGGCCGATCAGAGCCTCCACCAACCGGTGGCCGACCATGCCATGGCCTGCAACGACGACAGTGCGCATCAGGCAGCTCCTTCCTGTCCATGATGCCCAAGAAGATCCGGGCCGGGGTCGGCCCGCAGCCCGCACCGCGGGACGCAGGTCGACCTCACGCCTGTGGTTGCCATGCTCAGCGCTCTTTGTGTCGTCCACGTGACAACCGGATTACGCCACAGCTCATACTGCTGATACGGGGTGCGCACAACTCCGCCTCAGACACCTTCGAGGACAAGGCGCCGCGAGCTGGAATCGGAAGCGCTCACCTCCTCCGCCCGCCGTAGGTAGACCACGTAGGTCACCGCAGCGCAGGCGGCATAGAACGCAAGGAAGGAATAGAAGGCCACCACGCCGGACCCGGTTGCTTGGAACGACTGCCGGAAGGCCAGGTTGATGAAGAACCCGCCGAGCGCCCCGACGGCGGCCACGATCCCGATGGTCGCGCCGGTGATCCGCCGTGCGCTGGCCAGCGCAGCGGCCCGGTCCTCGCCCGCAGCGATGGCGATATCCGCCTTGGCGCGGAAGATGCTCGGAATCATCTTGTAGGTCGAACCGTTCCCGATCCCGGTCAACACGAACAGCGCGATGAAGCCGATAGTGAACATTGGCAGTGACTTGATCCCCGCCGCGATGATGATCAGTACACTCGCCCCCGCCATGGCAATGAAGTTCCAGAACGTCACGATCGAACCGTTGATGCGGTCGGACAGCCAGCCGCCCACCGGCCTGATAAGCGAGCCGAGCAGGGGCCCGATAAAGGTCACGGCGGCGGCCTGCAGCGGGGTGCGGTGGAACTGGCTTTGCAGCACCAGACCGAACGCAAAGCTGTAGCCGATGAACGACCCGAAGGTCCCGATGTAGAGGAACGACATGATCCACAACTGGCGTTCCTTGAGCGCATCCTTCGCCGCGCCGGTGTCATTTCGCACTGAGGACAGGTTGTTCATGAACAGCGCAGCGCAGGCAACCGCCACAACGACCAGCGGGATATAGATGCCGAGCAGCAGTCGCGGCGCCGAGGTCCCGGCCAGCGCGATGATCAGAAGCCCGACCAGCTGGACGACCGCCACTCCGATGTTGCCACCACCGGCGTTCAGGCCGAGGGCGACGCCCTTCAGCCGTTCCGGGTAGTAGGTGTTGATGTTGGTCATGGACGAAGCGAAGTTGCCACCGCCGACGCCGGCCAGGGTGGCGACGACAAGCAGCGTGGTGAAGGAAACCCCCGGCTGGAGGACGATGGCGGCCGCGATCGACGGTACGAGCAGCATTCCGGCGCTGACGATCGTCCAATTGCGCCCGCCAAAAATGGCCACCGCGAAGGTGTAGGGGACCCGGAGCAACGAGCCGACCAGGTTGGGCAGCGCGACGAGCAGGAATTTGTCCGCAGGGGACAGCCCGTACTTCGGTCCCATGAACAGTACGAGCACCGACCACATAACCCAGATGGAAAATCCGATGTGCTCGGCGAAGATCGAGAAAAACAGGTTTCGAGCTGCCACCCGCTTGCCGGTCTTCGCCCAAAAGTCGGGATCTTCCGGCTCCCAGTGGTCGATCCATCGCCCCCTGTGGGCCGGAGCCGGCTCGGCCGGCGTCGTCGCTTCGGTCGTGCTCATCGCGCCTCCAGAACTGGTGGGTACGATCAGCGACGCTAGGTGGCGGTTATGTTCGCAACGTTTGCCGCTTGTTGCAGCACCGAGAACTCCCGTTCACATGGCGGGCAGGCGTCACGTGAGGCCCCAGGTGCACCAGTTGTTCGGCGACTCGCCGCGAAACGCGGATGCGCCGGGCGGACCTCCGCGCTAGCGTGATCGCATGATCTGCTGAGGTAACTCCTGGCGCGCCGCCCCGAGCGCGCAGCGCCTACACCGGTTCAGCGACCACGCGAGCCTCACCCGCACGTGGAATCAAGGAGATCTGATGGCAGAGCAACCCGAACCCCAAGACCAGCCCGAGGATGCGGCTTCGCCGGTACCCAACCGTCGCGAGCGCCGCGGCGGAAAGTCCGGGACCGCGGCGACCCACGGCGGCAAGTCCGGTGTGGCACCCCGGTCCGGCCCGCCCGCTCCATCCCGGCAGTACTCCACCCGCCGCCGCAGCGGCTGAAGGCGGATACTGACCTGTGCCGTGAACTCGACGAAACCGACGTCTGAGATGCCAGGAATGTCGGTGCTGTCGAGTTCACGGACAGGTCCGCAGGGGGTTAGTAGGTGGGCAGCGAGGGGTCGACCTGCTTGGCCCAGGCTAGGACGCCGCCGCCGACGTGCACGGCGTCCTTGAAGCCCGCCTTGTGCAGCGCGGCCAGCGCCTCAGCGGAGCGCTGCCCGGACTTGCAGTGCAACACCAGTGGCTTGTCCTGCGGCAGCTCCGCCAACGCCTCACCGGACAAGATCCGATCCTTGGGGATCAGAATGGAACCGGGGATCCGGACGATCTCGTACTCGTTGGGCTCCCGAACATCGATCAGGGCGAAGTCCTTGCCTGAGTCGATCATCTCCTTGAGCTCCTTGGCGGTGATCGTCGAGCCGGCTGCCGCGGTGGCGGCGTCGTCGCTGACCACGCCGCAGAACTCCGCGTAGTCGATCAATTCAGTGATCGGTTCACCGGCCGGGTCCCTGCGGATCTTGATGGTGCGGTAGCTCATCTCCAGCGCGTCGTACACCATCAACCGGCCCAGCAGCGGCTCGCCGATCCCGGTGATCAATTTGATCGCCTCGGTCACCATGATCGAACCGATTGACGCGCAGAGCACGCCCAACACGCCGCCCTCGGCGCAGGACGGCACCATCCCGGGAGGCGGCGGCTCCGGGTACAGGTCGCGATACTGCAGCCCCTGCCCACCTGGGGCGTCCGCCCAGAACACCGACGCCTGGCCCTCGAAGCGGAAGATCGAGCCCCACACGTAGGGCTTGCCGAGCAACACCGCAGCGTCGTTGACCAGGTAGCGGGTCGCGAAGTTGTCAGTGCCGTCCAGGATGAGGTCGTAGTCGCGGAAGATATCCAGCGCGTTGGACGAGTCCAGCCGCAGCTGGTACAGGTTCACCTGGACGAGCGGGTTGATCTCCCGGATGGAGTCCCGGGCGGACTCGCCCTTGGGTCGGCCGACGTCAGACTGGCCGTGGATCACCTGACGTTGCAGGTTGGACTCATCGACCTCGTCGAACTCGACGATCCCCAGCGTGCCCACACCAGCAGCGGCCAGGTACAGCAACGCCGGGCTGCCCAGCCCGCCAGCGCCGATCACCAGCACCTTCGCGTTCTTCAGCCGCTTCTGACCGATCATCCCGACCTCCGGGATGATCAGGTGGCGGCTGTATCGGACCACCTCTTCCCTGGTCAGCTCCGCGGCGGGCTCCACCAACGGCGGCAGGCTCATCGGCGCACTCCTTACAGTCTCGTGCTGTCTGTCGTATCAGAACGCCCCCAACCCCCCCACTCTTCCCACGCTAGCGTTTCGCGTTCTGGATGCAGACTGCACTAATTTCGGGGGCGTTTACCGCAGTCTGCATCCAGAACGCGAAAAAGGGGTCAGTTGACCGTGGGGAACGGCCAGGCGTTGGGTTGGCAGACCAGGCCGTCGGGGGTGACGTGGTCGGTGCGTAGGGCCGATAGGTAGTTGTCGGCGACGCCCCAGGTCTGCTGCATCATCACCGGCGCCAGCCGCCCGTTCGCCTCACATGCGACATGCGCGAAGCCCAGCCCGTGCCCGACCTCGTGGTTGACCGCGTACTGCTGGTACTGCACCACGTTGCCCTCAAAGGCCACCGCACCCCGAGCCCAGCGGGCGGCGTTGATCACTACCCGGTGCTCCCCCGGCGTCCAGCAGGACGCGTCGAAGGGAATCTGGAAGCCGCAGAGCCGGCGGCTGGTCGACTGCGAGGTGAGACTGATCCGCAGCGCCGCCACGCGACTGTCGTCGATCCGCTGAAAGCGGTAGCGCCCGCTACCGATCCAGCTCTTCGGGTTCTGCAACGTGCTGTCCACTGTGGCCGCGAATCCTGCCGGACCGCCCTCGAGATCGACCCCATCCTCGATCTCGACGGTGTAGGTGAACAACTGGCCCGCTCCGAACGGCGCGCCGGCGCCGGGGATCACTCGCCAGCTGCCGGCACCCTGCACCGCGAACGGGCCACCCCCGGGCAGCTCGGCGGACGCCTTGACCGCCTCGAAACCGGGGCTGTCCACCGGGTTGGGGATCAGCGGGTTACCCGCCACGCTGGCCTGGCCCGACGGCGACAGCAACGGCGATCTGGCTGCATCCAGCACCGCCAACACGGTGAGCACCACCAGGATGGGCAGCGCATAGACCCGCCAACCGTAGGTGGACACCGCCCGGGCCAGGCGACCGGAACCACGGGATCCGGCGACACCGTGCCGCCCCCCCAGCTGAGGCTGTGGATTCCAGGACGCGGCCAGCGGCTGCTCATCCGCGTCGCGGAAGTCCACATACCGCTCGGGGCGTCGAGCCGAGACCCACTCAGGCTCGGCTCGCGTCGGGCGGATCACCGCGCAAGGATCGCACAGCCATCCGGGGCACTGCGCACCTCACCACGCCGCCCAGCTCCTCAAACCTGGCGCTGGGATACCGGCGAGTAGGGTTTACCCGATCAGCCGGGAGGTGACGGAGGCCGATGACCGAGACGGCATCGAGCCGGGCGGATGCGGCGCCCCGGGGCGTGCGGATGGCCCGGGACCAGCGGCGCGCTCAACTACTCGCCGCAGCAACCGACGTCTTCGTCAACAACGGCTACCACGCCACCGTCATGGACGACATCGCCGAGCGTGCCGGCGTCAGCAAGCCGGTGCTCTACCAGCACTTCCCCGGCAAACTCGAGCTGTACCTGGCGCTGCTCGAGCGCCACACCGACGAGCTGGTCCGCCGGGTTCAGGGCGCCATCGAGGAGACTCCTGACAACCGCCAGCGAGTCCGCAACGCCGTCGAGGCCTACTTCGACTTCGTCGACGGTGACGATCAGGCGTTCCGGCTGGTCTTCGAGTCCGATCTGCGTAACCAACCACCGGTGCAGGCCATCGTGGAGCGGACCTACACTGCCTGCGTGCGGACCATCGCCCAGGCGGTGGCGGCCGATGCCGGGCTGGACGCCGACCGCGCCTGGCTGGTGGCCGTCGGTGTCGTCGGGATCAGCGAGCACAGTGCCCGGTACTGGCTCACCCGCCAACACGAGCTACCCAAAGCAGAGGCGGTAGCCCTGACCGCCGCCCTGGCCTGGAAAGGCCTCGCCGGTTTCCCGCTGCAATCTCCCCCCATCGAGCGGGTCGAGCCCTGAGCCACCGCGAGCTAGGGGCGTGAACTCGACACCACGGACGTTTTCGCCGACGGGAATGTCGGTAGCGGCCAGTTCACGACGTTGAATGGCAGACGCCACCTGCAGCGTAGGGATGGCTCGCGCGAACGATGGCGGTCACGATGTCCAGCTCCGTGGCGTCACGAGGACCGAAGATCATCACCATGCCGGGGGTCAGCCGGATACCGGCCAGCGGGTGCGCCACCCCCAGCCCTTGGTCAAGGCGTCGCGGGCCAGCCGGATCGGCAACACGAGGTGCAGGCTGCCGTCATGGCTCGGATGCAGGTGGGCGAACTCCCCAACCTCGGCAACCATGAACGCCTCACTCGACCCGCCAGCGTCACCAGATGGCACTCGACGGGGTGGTAGGCAGAAGGCCCTCGCGCCGGGGACCGCCACCGCACTGGGCGCCGTCACGACGCCGTCCAGCTCGGCGATCCGGGAGAACAGCGCCTCCTGCAACTCGACCGGAGCGTTCTCTCACCCGAACCCCACCGGATGGCCACCAGCTCGCCAAGCCCGGTCATGCCGTGCTCACCCCGCTCCACCGGGACAGCTCGGCCGGCAGATCCAGCCGGTCGACCGTGGCCGCCGACTCGTAGTCTCCCCAGTCCCCGCGCGGCAACAACCACATGATCTCGAACTGGTTGCCGTCCGGGTCGGCACCGTAGAGACTCTTGGTGGCGCCGTGACTGGATTCACCACCGAAAGCGCCCGCAGCCACGAGCACCTCGCGGGCCGCGGCCAACTCGTCGATGGTGTCGACCTGCCAGGCCAGGTGATACAGCCCGGTGTGCCCGCGCGGCGAACCCGATGCGCCCGCGCCGAGCCCGAACAACCCCAGGTCGTGATGGTTGTCCGAGCCGCCGGCGCGAAGGAACGCGGCATTGGCGCGAGGCTCCCGGGCAATCACCTGCATCCCCAGGATGTCGCGGTAGAATCGCACGGCACGATCCAAGTCGCTGACGAACAGCACTGCGTGGTTGAGCCGACGAACCGCGATCATCGCAGCCTCCTGGGGGTTCATGACCAATCCTGGTCGCTATGCCTGGGCGGGCACCAGGAGGGTGAATGTGGGCGGCGCCGGGCGGGTGAGCCGGAGTCTGCCGCCTTCGGCTTCGGCCAGGCTGCGGGCCAGCGCGAGGCCGATGCCGTGACCGTCGGCCAGGCGCGATCGCCGGGTGAACAGTTCCGGTTCAGGAGCCGTGATGCCGGACCCCTCATCGGAGACGTCGATGGCCAGCGCATCGGCGGCATTGCGTACCGCCACCGAGACGGTGCCCGAGCCGTGGGTGGCGGCGTTGTCCAACAGCACCGTGAGAACCTGCCGCACGGCCGCGGTCGAGGCCAGTGACACCGGAGCCAGCGGATCCACCGCCACGTGCAGCACCCGGTCCTGGGCGGCCAGCCGGTCGTGCCAGCCCACTTCGATCTCGTCGAGCAGGCTCGGGAGATCTAGCGGCGTGGTGTTGGAGCTGCGGGTGTCCCTGGCCAGCGCAAGCAGCTCCTCGATGGTCAGCTCCAACCGGTCCGCGGCGGCGATCCCGTCGGTGATGGCCTGCCGAAGGTCCTGACCCGGATGCTCCAGCGCCGCTTCGAGCCGGAACCGCAATCCGGTCAGCGGGGTACGGAGCTGGTGTGACGCATCAGCGGAGAAGGAGCGTTCGCGGGCGAGCATGTCGTCCAGCCGTCCAGCGGTACTGTTCAGCGCCGCGCCGACCGAGTCGATCTCGGGGATGTCCGCGGGCGTGGTCCGGACGCTGAAGTCGCCCTGGCCGAGCCGGCGCGCCGCCTCGGAGAGCTCCTCGAGCGGGCGGGCCAACCGCCGGGCCTGGCGCCGGGCGACCAACCAGACCATGCCGATCGCCAACCCGCCCAGGCCGAGCATGGCCAGCCACACCAGCGCAACCTGCCGGTAGACGGCGATGACGGGGCTGGCGGCGCGCACCGCACCGATTACATCGGTGTCGTGGGTCACCGGCACGGCCACGATCAGCTCACCGTTGAGGTCCTTGTTGCTGATCTCACCGTGCAGGGCGGCGTACACCGCCGGATCGCCGCCCTGGGGCCCGGTGCCCAGGATGCGCAGGCCTCGGTTCACGTAGACCGCGAGGTGCGTCCCGTCGTTCGGGTCGCGAAGATCGGTCGGCATCTTGCCGCGGAGCACGTCTGCTGTCACCGCCGCCGCGGCGGCATCGGCTCCGAGTAGCAGCTTTGTTCGCTCGTTGGACTTCGCGTACTTCAGCACCCCACCGGCCAAGGGCACCCCGAACAGGGCGATGGCGAGCACGGCGGCGAGCACGGCGAGGCCGACGATTCGGGTACGCACGAGTCCCCTCTACCCACCGAGGCAAGGTCGCCTCAATGGTGACACAGCGCGCTCGTGAGTGGGATTGGGTGCCAGAACACTGTTTGCCACTCACGACCCCTTCGGGGCCTCCAGCCGGTACCCGTGCCCTCTCAGCGTGGTGATCCGGGGCAGCGAACCCAGCTGGGCCATCCCGGCCAGCTTGCGGCGCAGCGCGGCCACGTGCACATCGAGGGTCTTGGTGGGACCGAACCAGTTCTCGTCCCACACCTGCGCCATCAGGGTTTCCCGGCTGATCGCCACCTCCGGCGCGGCCGCGAGCCGGGCGAGCAGGTCGAACTCCTTGGTCCGCAGCGGCATCTCCGTTCCCGCGACGCTCGCCCGCCGGCTGCCCATGTCCACCAGCAGGTCTCCGACCACGAGTATCGGCTGAGCTTCCGTTGTAGCCGGCGCCACCCGTCGGAGATGTGCTCGCACCCGGGCCAGCAGCTCGGCCAGCCGCACCGGCTTGGTCAGGTAGTCGTCCGCGCCCGCCTCGAGCCCGACCACGACGTCCATCTCATCGGTCCGGGCCGTGAGAATCACCAGCACCGCCGTCGGGTTACTGGCCCGTAACTGCCGGCACACCTCGACGCCGTCGAGGTCAGGCAATCCGAGGTCGAGCAGCACGAGGTCGAAGTCCGTCCCAGCGGCCGCGCGCAGCGCGCCCCGACCGGTGCGTTGCCAACCGACCTGGTGGCCGTGGGCGCGCAGGCTGGATTCCAGCACGCTGCCGATGGTGTCGTCATCTTCTACTACGAGCAGCCGGGACACCCCACGAGCCTAATGGATCATTCGGCGGGCAACCGCCCGCCATCTGCCTCCCTCTCGATGTGTTACTGGAAGTAATCGTTACCATAAGTAACATGACGGGTGATGACGCTGCCGTCAAGCCTGTGCGCCGATCGCCGGCTAGTCGCTCCGGGCATCGCGAGCAGCGCCGCGCGGCGCTGGTGCAGGCCGCGATGCGGGCAATCCGCCAGCATGGCCCCGATGTCGCGATGGACGACATCGCCACCGAGGCCGGTGTCAGCAAGCCGATCCTCTACCGGCATTTTCTCGACAAGGGCGACCTTTACATGGCGGTCAGTGACACTGCCACCGGGCAGTTGCGGGCCGTCCTGCTGACCGGCCTGGACTCCGAGGCGGACCCGCGGAGCCTGCTCCGGGCGGTGATCGACACCTACCTCACGTTCATTGAACAAGAGCCGGAGCTCTACCGCTTCGTGGTGCGCCGGTCGTTCACCGACCGGCCATCGACCCGGGACCCGGTCACGACCAATGCCGCGCTCATCTCCGGGGCGTTGGCCACGATCTTCGCCGATCGGCTGCGCAGCCTGGGCCTGGATTCAGGGGGCGCGCAGACCTGGGCGCACGCCGGGGTGGGCATGGTGCAAGCGGCCGGCGACTGGTGGCTGCAGGACCGCACGCTGTCCCGGGAGCAGCTGCGTGACTACCTGCTGATGATGGCCTGGGGCTCGCTGGATGCCATCCTGCAAGCAGGTGGGTCACCAGCAAGGATGTTTGCGAGTCAACCCCCCACCGAGAAACCGACCCGACGGCTGTCCGCGGGCCCGATCTCGATGTAGGCGACTCTCGAGGTCGGCACCATGTATCGCCGACCCTTGTCGTCGGTCAAGGTCAGCATCCCCTGAGTGTTCCGCATCGCCTCGACGATCAGCGCCTCCACCTCGTCCGGCGAGTCCGCGGTGGATACCGTCAGCTCCCGAGGGCTGTCGGCGACGCCAATCTTGACCTCCACGCAGAACCTCCACTGTGTGACCGAGCTGTCACCCGCCAGGCTAGTGCAGCGGCGCGCAGGCACTCACCCCAGCCCGAGCGCGGCCATCCGGCGGCCGTGCAGGATCTCCACCCGACGGACCAGCGTGGCCAGGGCAGCCGGGTCTCCGGAGCCGCAGACGATCAGATCAGCCAGCGCGTCCCGCTCTGCCACGATGTGCTGGGCATTCGTCACCGCTTCGCCGAGCAGCCGCCGACCCCACAGCGCCAAGCGGTCGCGGGTTGTCCTGCTCTGCTCGGAGGCGCTGCGCACCTCCCGTTCGGCGAACGCCGAATGCCCGGTGTCGGCCAGGACCTCTTTGACCAGCGCAGCGGTGGCATCGTCCAGCCAACCACCCACCTCGCCGTAGAAGTCCGCCGCCAGCCCGTCCCCGACGTAGGCCTTCACCAGCGACTCCAGCCAGGTCCGGGGCGCCGTCGAGGCATGGAATTGTTCGAAGCGCGCCACGAACGGGCGCATCGCATCGTTCACCGAGACACCCATACCGCGTAGATGGCTCTCGAGCTGCCGGAAGTGCCCGATCTCGGCAGCCGCCATGCTGGCCATCGCCACCCTGCCAGTCAGAGTGGGGGCATTGTGGGAGTCCTCGGACAGGCGGTCGAAGGCTGACAGCTCTCCGCACGCGAGGACCCCTAACAGGTCGACGATGCCCGCACGTCCCACATCCACGGCGGCGAGCGTAGTGCCGCATCGTTGGAGTGTGCGGTGTCACGCGCACACTTGACGCGCTGGAGGGGTAGGATCCGTGTACAGGGCGTGACCCCGGTGACAAGATCCCGTGGCCACTCGCCCGGCTCTGCGGCACACGCCGCCGAGCGCATGAAATTGAGCGCGGACCTGATGTATTCGTTCCCGGTTCTGCTGCGCCGTCCGGCGGCGCGGAACTGGTCGAGCGAGACGGCGGTGGACGCGCCAGTACGAGAGAGGCGAGCACACTGACCGTCAGCCAAGCCACATTGTCCGAGAGCTATCCCCTGGAGCATCCCGACCCCGGCACCCTAGCCAGTGCAGAGATCGATATCGACGAAACTGCAGTGCCCGCGCCACTGCAGGCCGGCGCTCCGGTGCGGGATGACTCTCCCACCTTCGCCCAGCTCGGTGTCCGCGACGAGATCGTCCGGACCCTGCGGGCGGTGGGCATCGAGCGCACCTTTGCCATTCAGGAACTCACCTTGCCGCTGGCGCTGGCCGGCGATGACCTCATCGGCCAGGCCCGCACCGGCACTGGAAAGACGCTCGGCTTCGGTGTGCCGCTGATCCAGCGGATCACCAGCGGAGACATCGTTCTTGACGGCACCCCGCGCGCCCTGGTTGTCGTGCCCACCAGAGAGCTGTGCCTGCAGGTCAGCGCTGACCTCACCGCCGCGGGTCGCGACCTCGGCGTCCGGGTCCTTTCGATCTACGGCGGCCGACCCTACGAACCGCAGATCAAGGCTCTGACCAGCGGAGTGGATCTGGTGGTCGGTACCCCGGGCCGTTTGTTGGATCTCGCTGAGCAGCGCCATCTGGTGCTGGGCAAGGTGCGCGTGCTGGTACTCGACGAGGCCGATGAGATGCTCGATCTGGGCTTCCTGCCCGACATCGAGCGAATCCTGCGGATGGTGCCGGAGCAGCGCCAGACCATGCTGTTCTCGGCCACCATGCCGGGTCCGATCATCACGCTGGCTCGGACCTTCCTGACCCAGCCAACACATATCCGCGCTGAGGAACCCGATGCCTGCGCGATTCACGAGCTGACCCGGCAGTTCGTCTACCGGGCGCACGCGATGGACAAGGTGGAGCTGCTGTCCCGGATGTTGCAGGCTCGCGGCCGCGGTCTGACAATGATCTTTACCAGGACCAAGCGCACCGCGCAGAAGGTCGCCGACGAGCTCACCGAGCGCGGTTTTGCGGCCGCGGCGGTGCACGGTGACCTCGGCCAGGGGGCTCGCGAGCAGGCGCTTCGAGCGTTCCGTTCGGAGAAGGTGGACGTGCTCGTCGCCACCGACGTCGCCGCCCGCGGCATCGACGTCCCTGAGGTCACGCACGTCATCAATTACCAATGTCCCGAAGACGAGAAGCCCTACGTGCACCGGATCGGGCGCACCGGCCGGGCCGGCCGCGCCGGAGTCGCGATCACTCTGGTCGACTGGGACGAGGAAACGCGCTGGAAAATGATCAGTGACGCGCTGGACCTCGGCATGCCGGCTCCTGCGGAAACCTACTCCACCTCGGAACACCTGTTCAGCGACCTCGACATCCCCACCGACTCCACCGGACGGCTGCCGGTGGCCCGGCGCACCCGAGCCGGGCTGAAAGCCGAGCCCAGCGACGACGGCGACCAGTCCAGGCGTAGCACCGGCATCCGGCGTGGCGAGCGCAACGGATCCAGCGGGTTCACGGACGGTCAGCTTCCACCAGTCCGCCGCCTGCGGCGACGCACCCGCAGCGGAGAGACTGCCGGCACCAGCGCCGAGACCGCACCTCCAGCGGAACACCCGGGTGACCATGGTGATGCCGGGCCGCGCCGCCGGCGTCGGCGCAGCCGGAGCCGGGGAGCTGGCACCGGGGAGCACGGCAGCCAGCCCCGCGCCGCGGGCTAACCGAGCGGTCGGATGATCGCGCCTGAACGCCGCACCCGGTGGGACCTGACCGCCGCGATGGTGGTGGCGGTGCTCGCTGTGGCCACCGTGCTGTGGTGGACCAGCGACGCCCGCCGCACCACGCTGACCACCGCCGCTGGTGGAGCACCGGGGAAGACGACGTCAGCAGCCGGGTCCGGGCTATTGCCGGCGGCGCTGACTGAGGCTTGGCAAGCGCCAAGTCCAGCGACCCCGATCCCCCTAGCCGCGGACGGTACCGCCGTCACCGGTGCCGGTGGGTTGGTCGCCGGGCGCGACCTGCGCTCCGGCGCAGTCCGCTGGAGCTACCGGCGCGACCGACCGCTGTGTACCGTGGCCGCCGCATTCCACCAGGTAGTGGCGGTTTACCAGCGCAGCGAGACGTGCAGCGAGGTGACCGCCCTGGGCTGGGCCGACGGTCGACGTGGACCGCAACGCACCGGTCCGGTGGAGTCGCCCACCCGGCTGGTTGCGGCCGGCAACCAGGTAGCCGCGACTGGACGTCGCTACTTGGAGGTATGGCGCTCCGATCTGGTGCGCACGCTGGCCTACGGGCGACTGCCTACCCCGGTGCAACCGGCGACCCAACCGCGACCGGACTGCGTGCACGATTCGATGGCGCTGAGTGGCGGGAAACTGGGCGGTGACAGGTTGGCGGTGGTGGAGCAGTGCCCGGGGGAGCGCGTTCGGCTCACCGTGCAGCGGTCCGACCCCAAGGAACCCGATCATCCCGAGGTGATCTTCAGCACCCTACTTTCGGGTCAGCAAGCCCAGGTCATCGCGTTGAGCGGGGAACGAGTGGCTGTCGCGCTGCCCGATCCGGCCCGGCTGGCCGTGCTCGACGGTCGAGGCAAGGAGGTAGCCGAGTACCCGCTGACCGTCCCGAACGCCGACCTCCGCATTCCACCCGGAGGCCTGGCCGATGTCACCGAGACCCCCACGGAGATCTACTGGTTCACCGGCTCGGCCACGGTCGCGTTGGACACCGGCGACCTGCGCCCACGGTGGACCCGTGCGGGGTCCCTGGGCACCGGGTCGGAGGTCGCCGGACGGCTGCTGCTGCCGGTGCCGGGAGCGCTAGCCGTGCTGGACACCACCACCGGCCAGCAGCTCCGCGCGCTGCCGGTGGACCGGGGCGACTACCGCGGCCCAGTAGGTACCGCGGGCTCCGGCGGTGTCGTGTTGGAGCAACGCGGCGACACCCTGGTCGCGCTGCGCTGACCTTCCGTAGGCTCCACCGGTGACCGCATCACAGATCACCCGGCACGGCGCCAGCCGGGTGCAGGTGACGCTGCCCGGTGCCGAGCTGGCGGCGCTGCGCGCCCAACCCGCCGAGCCCGTCGGCGCCGTGGCCGTGCTGGTGCCCGGATACACCGGGTCCAAGGAGGACTTCTCCGCCCTGCTGAACCCCCTGTGTAGTGCAGGTCTGTCCGTGCTGGCACTGGACCTGCCCGGCCAGTACGAGTCTCCCGGCCCGGGCTGCGAGCAGGACTACTACCCGGACCCGCTGGGTCGGACCGTCGCCGCGCTGGTGGCTGAGCTGGCCGCTGGGGGCGACCGGGTGCTGCTGTTGGGGCACTCCTATGGCGGACTGGTGTGCCGATCCGCCGTACTCGCCGGGGCCCCGGTCACCGGCCTGACCCTGCTGGATTCCGGTCCGGGCGCTTTGCCGCAGGGCGAGCGCCGAGCGCTGATCGACGCCACTGAGCCGGTCATGCGCGCCGAGGGGATCGAGACCGTCCAGCGACTGCTGGAGGCTCGGGACGGGATCGCCGAGCCGCCCGAACTGGCCGCGCTGCTACGCGCGCGCTTCCTGCGCTCCTCGACCGTCGGCCTGCTTGGGATGGCGACCGGCCTACGCACCGAACCCGACCGGGTCACCGAGCTGGCCGCAGCGCTGCGCACCGGTCCGATCCCGTGCCTGGTGGTTTTCGGCGAGTCCGACGACGCGTGGCCGGTGGCGGTCCAGCGCGATATGGCGGATCGGCTTGGCGCCGCGGTTGCGATGATCCCCGATGCCGCACACTCGCCGAGTACCGAAAACCCGCAGGCGCTGCTCGACGTGCTGCTGCCGATCTGGATGGGCTGGCTGGCGTAGGGCTCAGGCCCACCAGCCGAACCACAGCACGCAGGCGGTAAGCAGCAGGATAGAGTAGGACGCCAGCGCCGCGGTGCGGCCTCGACAGCGGTCAGCGGCCAGCTGCAACCCAACCGCGGCCGCAGCCGCGGTCCCGTGTCCAGCAACCGCTGCCAGGCCTGGACCGGGCCGGCCGGACGCACCAGCCAGCCACTGCGCCAGGCAGACCGCGATCGCAAGCACAACCAGGCCGCCCGCCAGCACACCGGATAGCCCGCGCGGGACGCGCTCACCGAGGCGCGGCGCAGTCACGGTGCAAGCAGGGCCCACGGCCGGAGCTCTGGTGCGCTGGCCCGGCCCTCCGGGCAGTGCCGCCGGAAGTCGCACCATGAGCAAGCCCGGCCGGGGGTGGGCGGGAACAGGGCTTCCGGGTCGCCTCCGGTCGCCAGAGTGTCAGTGGCCAGCGCGATCTCGTCGGCCGCCTCCTCGGCACGCCGTAGGTGCCTGCTCAACGACTGCTCGGTGTGCTCCCAGCCGGCAACGGTGCCGGAGGGCAGGTGGTGCAGCTCCACCCGGCGGCATTCCCGACGCAACGTGCGGCGGGCCGCGAAGGCGTAGAGCGCTAACGCCTGCGAACCGCGAGCGTCATCGACGGTGAGCTCGTGGCGACCGGTCTTGTAGTCCACCACGACCAGTTCGCTATTGCGCTCGTCGATGCGGTCTACTCGTCCCTCGGCAACAATCCGTTGGGTCGGTGCGGATACCCAACGCTCGACCCCCACCGGTTCGAGGTCGGGATCCAGCTCTTCGACGTATCGGGCCACCCAGTCCTGCGCACGGCTTCGATAATCGCCGGCCTGCGCGTCGTCCGCGAAACCTTCTCCGGACCAATGCGTCGCGACCAGGGCGGCCGCAGCGTGCGGCTGGCGCCGGCCGGGCGCCAGATCGAACAACGCCCGCAGCGCGGTGTGCACCACCGCGCCCAGCGTGTTGTGTGCCCACGCCCCGCCCCGCGCGGGCGCAGGCCGATCCAGATAGGCCATCCGGTAGCGCCGGCGGCAGCCGGTCCAGGTGGTGAGCTTGGCGGGAGTCAGGCGCACCAGCGGGCGGGGCAGGCCGCCGAGTTGCAGCTCGCCCTGCGCTCGCGGTGCCATCGCGCCTACCGTACCGGTCAGCCGGTCAGCCGGTCAGCGCGGCGACGCGGCTGCTCGCCGCCAGCTCCTCGATTCGCTCCAGCACCTCGGGGGCGGTCGTCTCTTGGCCTAGGGCCACCGGCTTATTCGTGCCGTGGTAGTCGCTGCTGCCGGTGACCAACAGGTCCAGCGCGGCCGCGATCTCGCGCAGTGCGGCCCGATCACCGTCGGAATGGTCGGGATGGTCGACTTCCACCCCGGCGAGCCCCTCAGCTGCAAGATCAGCGATCACTGAGGTGTCGATGACCGGCCCGCGACGGCGCGCGGCGGGGTGCGCCAGTATCGCAACCCCGCCCGCAGCGCGAACCATCCGGATCGCGGCGTGGACATCGGTATCGGCTCGACCGGTGTAGTACGAACCGTCGCCATTGAGAAACCGGCGGAAAGCCTCGTCGACGTTACCCACGACGCCCGCAGACACCAGCGCCCGGGCGAGGTGTGGGCGCCCAGCTGAAGCCTCGGGTGGCAGGCTGGCGAGGACCTCGTCCGGATCCACCGGGTACCCGTCGGCGGCCATCCGTGCTGCCATGGCCCGCAACCGCACACGTCGTTCGTCGCGCAGCCGCACCTGCTCGGCGATGATCGCCTCCGAGGCGGGATCGAACAGGTAACCGAGCAAGTGCACCGAGACGTCGCCGCCCCGACCATCCGGCGCGACGCAGGAGAACTCCGCTCCCCTGATCAGCCGAAGGCCTACCGGCAGCGCATCGACAGCGTCGGCCCATCCTGCGGTGGTGTCGTGGTCGGTCAGGGCCAGTACGTCGAGACCAGCCGCCGTTGCGGTCGCGACGAGCTCCGCCGGGGTGTCGGTTCCATCGGACGCGGTGGAGTGGGCGTGCAGGTCAATACGCATGACCGCAGTCTCCACCGGCTATCGCTACCGGTTCGCGGAGCCTGGCCATCCCGGTCGCGGCCAGCGCCTGCGTCGAGAGCTGCGCGGCGGCTCCAGCATATGTGATTGTTTTTGCTGCTTGTCACCGAAGATCAACCCGGAGATCGCCTGAAAGACCTCCTCGGGCCGGGGCAAGTAGTAGATCCACTCCAGGTCCTGCTTCTGCCCAGCCGACTCGATCCGGAGCGTGCCGTAACCGAGTAGCTGCCCGAAGAATGGCCTCATGAAGCTCATGTCGGTCACCTTCGTGATCGGCATCATGGAGTTCTTCGTTTGGATGATGCCGCTGGTGACCATGAACCGTTTGTCGGTGACGATGATGACCTCCACCCACCACTCCAGCACCTTCCACGCGAAGCCCAGCAGCGCCCCGACCGCCACGTACCAGAGCAACGACTGCACCAACCACAGACCGCCGACGAAGCCGTTGACCACGCGGGAGAGCAAGAACATCCCGAGCACGATCGCCACGGTGATCAGCAAGTCCTTGAGCAGGTATGCCCAGTGCCGCCGTACCCGGATCACCCGTCGTTCCATCTCGGGGTCGAGCAGGACGTTGGAATGTTGACCGAGCATCTCAGCGCCGCCAGAACGTCGTCGCATTCACCCTGAGCCACCTGTCTCGCCGCCGCGGGCAGCGCAACGCCGTCGTAGCTGGACAGTTCCGGTCACGATCCCTGAGTGTAGTACCGCAGCTGAGCCGACCGTGCCTCCCGACACTCGCGAGAGTACTACCATCCCCGCTGATGACAGGGTCGCCAGCACAGTGCATCCGGTGCGTCGGGGCTGTGCTGCTCGACGAGGCCGGCAGGTTGCTGCTGATCCGAAGAGCGAACGAGCCCGGACGGGGACGCTGGTCAGTGCCGGGGGGCCGGGTTCAAGGCGGTGAGACCGATCAGGATGCGGTGATCCGCGAGGTGGCCGAGGAGACCGGGCTGGCCGTTGAGGTCACCCGATGGCTGGGAGATGTGCAGCGCGGCGGGCCGGATGGGGTGGTGTTCGACATCCACGACTACAGCTGCCGGGTGACCGGAGGGGCGCTCCGGGCCGGCGACGACGCGGACGGAGCCCGCTGGTGCGACGCCGCAGAGCTGGCGGCGTTACCCGTCGTCACCGGGCTCATCGAAGCCCTCGCCGGCTGGCGCTGCCTTCCCCGCTGAGCGGTCAGCCAGTAGGGTCAGGCAGTCGCGGCGCCCGGCCCCATTGCCAGTTTCGCCAGCATGTCGCGGGCCTGTTCAGCGTGCCGCGGTTGGCACAGCACATCGTACCGTCCGGCTACCAATTGGCTTGCCGACGCGAAGTCCCGGCGGCCGCGGGTCGCGGCATACCCGGCGGCCGCGAACACCGTCCCGAATACCGCGCCGGTGGCCACTCCCACCAGGATCGGGATCACTCCGGTGCCGGCCTGGGTGGCGAACAGACTCAGCAGCACGCCGACGAACAGGCCGAACCAGGCACCCGATGCCGCCCCCTGCCCGATCACCCGGCCCCAGGTCAACCGCCGCAGCACCCGCTCGACCAGCATCAGGTCCACCCCGACGATCGTGACTTCGGCGACCGGAAACTGGCTATCGGCGAGATGGTCCACGGCACGCTGCGCCTCGGCGTAAGTAGCGTAGGAGCCGATCGGCCAGCCGGTAGGAGGGGTGGGCAGGCCGGGCATCTGGCCTTGGCCGCCAAACGGACTGGTCATCAACCTTCACCACCTCGCTACCCGAATACCCAATCGTGGCCGACTCTCGCGCTGGAGTGACCAGGATCTCGTTCAACATCATGTGCTCTTTAACCTCGAGCAGCGTACTCCCGCAGCAGGCCCTTACTGATGATCGTCTTCTGGATCTCGCTGGTGCCCTCGCCGATGAGCAGGAACGGCGCTTCGCGCATCAGCCGCTCGATCTCGTACTCCTTGGAGTAGCCGTATCCACCGTGGATGCGGAAGGAGTCGTCGGTGACCTCCTTGCAGTATTCGCTGGCCAGCAGCTTCGCCATACCGGTCTGGACGTCGCTGCGCTCGCCGGAATCCTTCAGACGAGCGGCGTTGACCATCATCAGGTGCGCGGCTTCGACCTTGGTCGCCATCTCAGCCAGCTTGAACGCGATCGCCTGGTGCTGCGCGATCGGCTTGCCGAAGGTGCGGCGCTGCTGTGCGTAGTCGACCGCGAGCTCGAAAGCGCGAATCGCGATGCCGCAGGCCCGGGCGGCGACGTTGACCCGCCCCACCTCGACACCGTCCATCATCTGGGCGAAACCCTTGCCGGGAGCCGCGCCTAGCACCTGGTCAGCTCCGATGCGGTAGCCGTCGAACACCAGCTCGGTGGTCTCCACTCCCTTGTAGCCCATCTTGTCGATCTTGCCGGGCACGCTGAGCCCGGCAGCGACCTCGCCGTAGCCGGTGGGCTTGTCCACCAGCAGCGTGGTGAGGTTGTGGTGCGCCCTGGCCGCACCCTCCTCGGTCTTGACCAGGGTCGCCACCAAGGTCGACGTGGCTCCATTGGTCAGCCACATCTTCGCGCCGTCAACGACGTAATGGTCGCCGTCGCGTCGCGCTCTCGTCTTGATCGCTGCGACGTCGGAACCCAGCTCCGGCTCCGACATGGAGAAGGCGCCACGAATCCGGCCCTCGGCCATCGCGGGTAGGTATCGCCTCTTCTGCTCGTCGGTGCCGTGGTGGCTGATCATGTGAGCCACGATGAAGTGGGTGTTGATCACGCCGGAGACGCTCATCCAGCCCCGGGCGATCTGCTCCACGACCAGCGCGTAGGTCAACAGCGACTCGCCCAGACCGCCGTACTCCTCGGGGATGGTGAGCCCGAACAGGCCCATCTCCTTCATCCCGTTGACGATCTCCTGCGGGTAGGTGTCGGTGTGCTCCAACTCCTGGGCAACCGGGATGATCTCCTTGTCCACAAAGGACCTGACCGTGTCCAGGATCTCCCGCTGAAGCTCGGTGAGACCGGCGGTCTGGGCGAGCCGTGCCATGAGGCTCCTTTCGTCGCGCGCCGATGGCTTGGCAGCGAAGCACTCGAAGGCATCGCGGAGGTCTGGTGAAAACAGTAATGTCTTTGGTGACTTCGTAGGGAGACTGCCGCGATGACCACCATCACGCCCAGCCGAACCAGCGCGTACCGCGGTCGGCTCGACGGTCCGGTGTTCCGCACTGTCTGGCTAACCGTGCGCCGGCACGTCGATCTCCTCCGGCTAGCCAGCGCGTTGTGTCGCGCTCGATGAGCTAACTGCTGTTCGAGACACCATCCCCCACGACCACATTTGACCTGAACCAAGGAGAACTTCCATGGGCGCACCAGCGCACACATCGCCAGACCCGACCTTCTACCGCAGCCCCGCCGAGGCCGCCGCCGCACCGGCCGAGAAACTCGCCTACGTCGTCGCCTTCGACCGCGCGGCGCAGCGACCCGACGCGCTGACCGTCGTTGACGTCGACCCTGGCTCGCCGCGGTACGGGCGCGTGGTGGGTTGGGCGGACCTGCCCACCCTGGGCGATGAGCTACACCACTTCGGCTGGAACGCCTGCAGCAGTGCCCTTGCCCATGAGGGACACGACACGAACGGCCTGGAGCGTCGATACCTGCTGCTACCCGGGCTGCGTAGCTCGAACGTGCACGTCTATGACACCCAGCCTGACCCGACCAACCCCACCCTGGTCAAGACGATCGACGCCAAGGAGCTGGCTGACAAGGCCGGCTACTCCCGGCCGCACACGCTGCACTGCGGGCCCGAGGGGATCTTCCTGTCCTGCCTCGGTGGAGCCGACGGCGCCGACGGGCCGGGTGGGATCGCGCTGCTCGACCACGCCACCTTCGACGTGCTGGGCGCCTGGGAGAACGACCGCGGCCCGCAGCACCTGGCATATGACGCCTGGTGGCACCTGAACCACAACACGCTGATCACCAGCGAATGGGGCACCCCGTCGATGATCGAGGACGGAGTCAACCCAGAGCTGCTACTGGGTAACAAGTACGGCCACGCGCTGCACTTCTGGGACCTGGCCGCCGGCAAGCACGTCCAGCGCGTCGATCTGGGCGCACACCACCAGATGGTGCTCGAGCTGCGCCCGGCGCACGATCCCGAGGCCACCTGGGGATTCGTCGGTGTCGTCGTGTCCACTCAGGATCTGTCCGCCTCGGTGTGGCGCTGGCACCGCGACGGGGACGGCTGGGCCGCCGACAAGGTGATCACCATTCCCGCCGAACCGGCTGACGCAGACGCGCTGCCACCGGCGCTGAAGCCCTTCGGTGCGGTACCGCCGCTGATCACCGACATCAATCTCTCGGTCGACGACCAGCAGCTGTACGTGTCCTGCTTCGGCACCGGTGAGCTCAAGCAGTACGACGTGTCCGACCCGGCGAACCCGCGCGAAACCGGCTCGGTTCAGTTGGGCGGCATCGTCGGCCGCGCGGCCCATCCAGCCGAACCGGGCCAGCCACTGGCCGGCGGCCCGCAGATGGTCGAGGTCAGCCGCGACGGCCGGCGGGTCTACCTCACCAACTCGCTCTACGGCGCCTGGGACGATCAGTTCTATCCCGATGGGGTCGGCGCCTGGATGGCCAAGATCGACGCCGATGCCGCCGGAGGGCTGGCCGTTGACAAGGGGTTCTTCCTGCATGGCGAGGACTTCCGGGGATTGCGGGTCCATCAAGTGCGGCTACAAGGTGGCGACGCCTCCTCGGACTCCTACTGCTACCGCTGAGCAGGCTTGTCGTTCCGCGCGGCGGCGCCCCTGGACTGGCGACGTCGCTAGCAGCTCCTGGCTCGGGTGAAACAAGCGAACGCTAGCCTCGTGCCGTGGCCACTCCGACCAGGATCTATGCCGCCCGGGTCGCCGGTCTGCCGGTGTTCGGGCCCGACGGCGAGCAGATCGGCAAGGTCCGCGACCTGGTTACGGCCCTGCGCATCGGACCGCGGCCGCCGCGGGTGCTCGGGTTGGTAATCGAGCTCGCGATCCGGCAACGGATCTTCGTGCCGATGCTGCGGGTCACCTCCATCGAACCCGGCGCAGTGGTGCTGGCCACCGGCACGGTAAGCCTGCGCAAGTTCAACCTGCGCCCCAACGAGACGCTGGTGGTCGGGGAGATTCTGGATACCCGGGTGCATGTGGCCGCCACGGGAGCAGTCGCGGTGGTGGTGGACGCCGGGATCGAGCAGGCTCGCACCCGGGACTGGGTGATCACGAAGCTGGCAGTGCGGGAACGCACCGGCCGGCTCAGCCGGCGCGGCCCGGTTGAGGTTTTCGGCTGGGACGAGATCGAGGGGCTCACCCTGGCCGAGGTGTCCTCCCGTGGACAAGGCGCCGAGCATCTGCTGTCCCTCTTCGAGGGGATGCGGGCGGTGGAGGTCGCCAACACGCTGCGCGAGCTGCCCGCTAAACGCCGCTATGAGGTGGTCGACGCGCTGGACGACGAGCGGCTCGCGGACGTACTTCAAGAGCTGTCCGAAGACGAGCAGGCCCAGGTACTCGGCCGGCTCGGCGACGAGCGCGCCGCCGACGTACTCGAGGCGATGAACCCCGACGACGCCGCCGACCTGCTCGGCGAACTCGCCTTGACCGAGCGGGAGCGGTTGCTGCGACTGATGGCGCCCGAGGAGTCCGCGCCGGTGCGCAGGTTGCTGACCTATTCCTCGGACACCGCCGGTGGCCTGATGACCCCGGAGCCGGTGGTACTCACTCCGGACGCCACTGTCGCCGAGGCGCTGGCCCGGGCCCGCAACCCCGAGCTGACCCCTGCACTTGCCAGCATGGTGTTCGTCTGCCGCCCCCCTACGGCCACCCCGACCGGGCGCTATCTGGGCTGCGCTCACCTGCAGCGGCTGCTGCGCGAGCCCCCGTCGGACCTGGTGGCCGGGGTGCTGGACGTCGAGCTGGCCCGGCTCGGTCCCGAGGCGACGCTGGCCGAGGTCACTCGCTACTTCGCGGCGTACGACCTGGTCTGCGCCCCGGTGGTGGACCCGGACAGCCATCTGCTCGGGGCGGTCAGCGTGGATGATCTGCTGGACGCAGCGCTGCCCGACGACTGGCGGCAGCAAGAGGCGTGGCCCACCCCCGACTGGCCGGACGAGGTGACCCATGGCTGAGTCTCGTTGGCAGTACGCGGCAACCCGGCTGGATCTCCCGCGCCGACCACGACGACTCACCCCCAGGATGGACCCGGACGCCTTCGCCCGCTTCTCCGAGCGGATCGCCCGCTTTCTGGGCACTGGCCGATTCCTCGCTGCGCAGACCGTTATCGTTATCGTGTGGATCGCGCTCAACCTGGCGGCCGTGTCCCTGCGCTGGGATCCCTACCCGTTCATCCTGCTCAATCTGGCGTTCTCCACGCAGGCGGCCTACGCGGCGCCACTGATCCTGCTGGCGCAGAACCGGCAGGCCGACCGCGACCGGGTCATACTGGAGGAAGACCGGGCCCGTGCCCAGCGCACCAAGGCCGATACCGAGTACCTGGCCAGAGAACTGGCGTCGCTGCGATTGGCCGTCGGCGAAGTGGTCACCCGGGATTTCCTCCGTTCTGAGCTCACTCGGTTGACCGAGCTCAGAGAACCAAGCCCGCCCGATTCAGCGGCGTCGGATCGGTCCCGGTCGGAAAGGCCTGGTGGGTATCGGCGGGGTAAGCGGGGCTGATCGACGCCAGCCGGCAACGCACCGGTGAGCGCCCGTTGAAGTAGCGCCTAGCATGGAAAGCAGACCCACACTCAATCGGAAGGTCGGTGCCACTGTGGCCTCCACCCAGAGCGTCCCGTCGGTTGACGCGGTCAAAGCCGCGCTGGACGGGGTGCACGACCCGGAGATCAACCGGCCAATCACCGAGCTAGGCATGGTCAAGGACGTCACCGTGGCCGCCGATGGAACGGCGAAGGTAGCGGTGTGGCTCACCGTCGCCGGCTGCCCCATGCGCGACACCATCACCTCCCGGGTCACCGCGGCGGTATCCGCCGTGCCCGGCATCCGGGACGTCCGAGTAGAGCTCGACGTCATGAGCGACGCCCAGCGCACGGCGTTGCGCCGGCAGCTGCGCGGCACCGCCGAGGAGCCCCGGATCCCGTTCGCCGAGCCGGGATCGCTGACCCGGGTGTACTGCATCGCCTCCGGAAAGGGCGGGGTCGGCAAGTCCTCGGTGACAGTGAACCTGGCGGCCGCGATGGCCGATCGGGGCCTGTCCGTCGGGGTGGTCGACGCCGACATCTACGGCCATTCAGTGCCAGGCATGCTCGGTACTTCGGCCCGCCCCACCCAGGTAGAAAAGATGATCATGCCGCCGGCGGCGCATGGGGTGAAGGTCATCTCAATCGGCATGTTCACCAAGGACAACACCCCGGTGGTGTGGCGGGGGCCGATGCTGCACCGCGCGCTACAACAGTTCCTCGCTGACGTGTTCTGGGGCGACCTCGACGTCCTGCTGCTCGACCTGCCGCCGGGCACCGGCGACATCGCCATCTCGGTAGCGCAGCTGGTACCCACCGCCGAGATCCTCGTCGTCACCACCCCGCAGCGGGCCGCCGCGGAGGTGGCGCAGCGGGCCGGGGCGATCGCTCTGCAGACCCGCCAGCGGCTGATCGGTGTGGTGGAGAACATGTCGTGGCTGGAGATGCCCGATGGCTCCCGCAACTACCTGTTCGGTTCCGGCGGAGGGCAGGTGGTCGCCGACTCGCTGACCCGGGCGTTGGGCAGTGACGTCCCGCTGATGGGTCAGATACCGTTGGATCCCCAGCTACGCGAGAGCGGCGACGCCGGCACCCCGCTGGTGCTGGCCAATCCCACCTCACCGGCCTCGGTAGTGCTGCGCGGCATAGCCGATCGGCTCGCTACGCGCTCGCGAGGCTTGGCCGGACGGCTGCTCTCGGTGAGTCCCAGCGCTCGCTAAGCGGTCAGGTCGCGTCCGGGTCGAAGGGGGCGCGCTCTCCTGGCTGTAACGGCCGGGGAACCGGCGTACCCCTACCCGGGGGTGTGGCGTAACCGTTTGGTTTGATCACACCGGGTTTGTTCACGCCGCCGAATGGATCGTCGCCGAGATCGTCGAACAGGTGGCGAGTGACCGCGGCGCGCGGGTTGAAGTTACGCAGCCCACGCAGATCTTCCAGCGGAGCCCGGAGCTCGTCGAATTCCGGGCCGAGCTCGGAGCGCAGCTGCTCGCGGGCGCCGTTGGCGTAATCCCGGACCTGGCGCACGGTACGGCCCAGCCAGGCTGCCGCCGACGGCAGACGTTCCGGTCCCAGGATCAACAACCCGGCGACGATGAGGATCAGGAACTCTCCCCAGCCGATATTGAACATCCGCACGCACCTCCCCTCGCCAGCCCGGCAACCCCAGCCTAGCCAATCGGCTGTCCAGCGGCGGGCCACCCACGAGCGGGTCATCATCACACGACACAGCCATTATGCGTAGGGCGTGAACAACGCCTGGCCACCGCCGCGTTACGCGACGCGCTGGCGAGGCCAGCCCTGTCGATATTCGCGCGCGCCACGTCCGCGTGCTTCTGCAGGTACTCGAGGGGTGACCAGCCGGCCGTCCGGAGGCAACGCTCTGGCCAGCCAGATCGTGCTGTACCCGCCGAGCGTTCCGAACTCGAGGATCCTGCGTGCCTTCATCATCCTGGCGAGCAGGTTGAGCAACTTGCCCTGCGCGGGTGAGACAGCGATGGCCGGCAAACCAGCCGCGGCACTGGCCGGGAGCGCTGCATCCAACGCCTCATCGTGTTCAATGAGTGCGGGGTTTCGACCCCGCCTAGAGCTCGGGACCGCGCGCCCGCAGGTCGTCGACGGTGGCCATCGCCTGCTTGAGCTCACCGAGCCACTGCTGGGCATGCTCGCCGACCAGCCGCACCGCCCAGGCCAGCGCCTCCGACCGGGACCGCGCCACCCCAGCATCGACCAGGGTGTCGAGCACCAGGCGCTCGGGTTGCCGCAACCGGGTCATCACTGGCACAGACAATGTCGTGAATATCTCCTCGGTGCCACCCAGCCGGGCACCCCAGGCCACCTTGCGCCGGTAACGGTGCTCGGCCTGCCTGGCGATCTCGATCCGCTCGTCGCGGCTGTCCTCGCGGAACCGGCTGATCCGGCCGGCCTCAGCTGCCGCCCGCTGCGCGTCGTCGGTCAACTCCTCTTCCAGCGCAGACAGATCACCCACGACGATGATCTCCTCGCGGTCCGCGCTGACCTCGACCTCACCGACGAACCAGCCATCCGGCAACCGTCCGGTGAACCACGCTTTGGCGTCGTCCGCCGGCGGCAGGTCAGCTTGCTGCCAGCCACCACGACCTTGCCACCGTCCCTCGGAGCGCGCCCCGTGCGGCCGTCCTCGTCCCACCATGTCATCATCCTCTCGCTCGCCCTGCATGTTGATTACAACATTACATACATTGCAGAGCAAACGAGATACGCCGAGGGTGAACGGGTGGAGCCGGCGGCAACTATCCGTCAGCGCGGGCCGCCGTGTTTACGTTGTCAGCCGCTTCGGAGTTGGGCCTGCAGGTCCTCGACCGAGGTCACTGGCCGGTCACAGACGAAGCCGTGGCAGACGAAGGCCGCCGAGGTACCACCCACCAGGTCCCGCCCGGCGAGCATCGGCGCATCGGCACCCGGTTGCCCGGCCAGCACCACCGCGCCACCCGGCGCGGCCTCCCGGGCCGCCCGCTCCAGGGCCACGCGGGCAGCATCCCCGGCGGCACCGATCACGGCGATCTGCACCGGCCCGTGCGCCAGCGCCTCAGCAGTGGTCAGCCAGTGCCCGGCGGACTGCGGGACCTTCGCCAGCACCCCACCCGCCCGCGTGATCGCCGCTTCGGCAGCCGCTCGATAGGCCTCCGCACCGGTCAGCGCCGAGGCGGTGACAAACGCGGCGGCCAACGCGGAGGCACCCGCTGGGGTGGCGTTGTCAGTCGGGTTGGTGGGACGCCGGAACAGCGCCTCCGCGTCGCTGGCGGTATCGAACCAGGCGCCGGGGTGCTCTGAGTCGCCGAAGTGCTTCTGGGTCAGCTCCAGCACCGGTAGCGCAGCCTGCAACCAGCGGTCCTCGCCAGTGACCTGGTGCAGCGCGAGCAGACCCTCGATCAGCCAGGCATGATCGGCCAGCACCCCGGCCGCCTGGCCCACCACGCCGTCTCTGGAACTGCGCCGCAGCCGGCCATCGACCAGATGAGTACCCAGCATGAGCTCCGCCGCGGCGGCCGCCGCCGAGATCCACTCCGGACGGTCCAGCACGCCGCCGGCCTCCGCCAGGGTGGTGATCGCCATCCCGTTCCACTCGGTGACCACCTTGTCGTCCCGGCCGGGCTGCGGGCGAGCTGCCCGGGCCGCGAGCAGCGCGGCGCGCACCCGCTCCCAGCGCTGCGCGTCATCGGGCTCGGCCGGCAGCTGCAGCACCGACGCGCCATGCTCGAAAGTCCCGGCCTCGGTCACCACCAGTAGCTCCGCCGCCCACTGGCCGTCGGTTGACCCGAGCACCTCGATGAGCTGCGCCGGCGTCCACACGTAGGTGGCGCCCTCCACGCCCGCGGTATCGGCGTCCAGCGACGCAGCGAAGCCACCCTGCGCAGTGCCCAACACGTCGAGCAGGAAGGTCGCTGTCTGCTCAGCCACCCGTCGAGCGCTCGCCGATCCGGTCAGCCGGGCCAGGTGGGTGTAGGCACGCAGCAGCTGGGCGTTGTCGTAGAGCATCTTCTCGAAGTGCGGCACCACCCAGGTGGCGTCGACGCAGTAGCGCGCGAAACCACCGGCGAGCTGGTCATACATCCCGCCGCGGGCCATCGCCTCACAGGTGCGCTCAGCCATCGACAAGGCCCGTTTGGAGCCGGTCCGCTCGTGGTGCCGGAGCAAGAACTCCAGCAGCATCGACGGCGGGAACTTCGGGGCACCACCGAACCCGGCATGTTGGTCGTCGAACTCGGCAGCCAACTTCTCGACTGCGGCAGCCAGCACCTGATCGTCGACTGCCGACTCGGCCGGTGGCGCGGCCCGTTCGGAGAGCTGCTTGGCGATGCGCCGGGCCGCATCTTGGACCTGCGCACCGCGGTTGGCCCAGGCCTCGCGCACGGCGATGAGCAGCTCAGGGAAGCCCGGCAGGCCCTGCCGGGGTGACGGCGGGAAGTAGGTGCCGCAGTGAAACGGCTCACCGGTGGGGGTGAGGAAGCAGGTCATCGGCCAGCCACCGCGGCCGGTGATGGCCTGGGTCGCCTCCATGTAGACAGCGTCGACGTCGGGGCGTTCCTCCCGATCGACTTTGATGTTGACGAAGTTGGCGTTCATCACCGCTGCGATGTCCGCGTTCTCGAAGGACTCGTGCGCCATCACATGGCACCAATGACAGGCGGCGTAGCCGATGGACAACAGCACCGGTACACGGCGCCGCGCGGCCTCCGCGAACGCCTCATCGCACCACGGCCACCAATCGACCGGGTTGGTGGCATGCTGCAGCAGGTAGGGACTGGTGGAGCTCGCAAGCCGGTTCGCCATGTGGCTATCCTCCCTGGCCCGCCGGCAGCGCGGAACCGTTACTCCTCACGAGGTGGATCACCGGAACCGTCATCGAAAGACTGCGGGACATCGAATGACTCCGGGACTCGGCGCAGATGCTTGTTCATCGACCGCACCAGCAGCGCCACGGCCAGGAAGAATAGCAGCAGCACCACCAATCCCAACGGCGCGGCCTTGCCGAAATCCTCGCCCTGCCCACCTGGGTCGGGGCCCGGCCTGGGGGGCGGGGCAAGCGCTCCGGCTGAGTGCATCGCCGAGAAACCAGGGGAGGTCACCGCCGAGAAGTCACTGGGCAGCAGCAACTGCGTCATATGTGCACCCGCTCCCGGACGCCGGAGAACAGATCATCCTCCGGCAGCGTCGTGTCGACAAGCGAACGGGCCAGCTCGTACTCCTCGGTCGGCCACAGCTGAGCCTGCACTGCGTGCGGCACGGCGAACCACCGGCTCGACGGGTCGATCTGGGTCGCGTGTGCGCGTAGCGCGTCGTCGCGCACCGGGAAGTATTCGGCGCACTGCACCCGGGTGGTGACCCGCTCCAGGATGTCTGGAAGCGAGGGGTCCCACTTCGCCAGCCACTCGCCGAACGGCGATTCCAAGCCCTCGGCGAGCAGCGCGTCGTGCATCAGCTGCATCCGCCTGCGTGAAAAGCCATGGGTGTAGTAGAGCTTCAACGGCTGCCACGGTGGCCCGGCGTCGAGGAAACGCTCCGGGTCGCCCGCGGCGTCGAACGCGGCGACCGATACCTCGTGGCAGCGGATGTGGTCGGGGTGCGGGTAGCCACCCTTCTCGTCGTAGGTCACCACGACGTGCGGCCGGAACTCGCGAATCACCCGGACCAGATCCTGGGTGGGGACTTCCAGCGGCAACGCCGCGAAGCAACCCTCCGGCAGCGGCGGCTTCGGGTCACCCTCGGGCAGCCCGGAGTCGACATAACCCAGCCAGCGGTGCCGCACTCCCAGAATCTGCGCCGCGCGCGCCATCTCCTGGCGGCGGACCGCACTCATTTCCGCCGGGTGCTCCGCCAGATCGGCCGGCTCGAACGACGGGTTGAGGATGCTGCCGCGTTCCCCACCGGTACAGCTGACGACCATCACATCATGACCATCGGCGACGTACCGGGCCATCGTCGCGGCGCCCTTGCTCGACTCGTCATCGGGATGCGCGTGCACCGCCACCATTCGCAGCTGCTCAGCCATGGACGCCTGCTCATCCCTTCTCCAGCGCCGGTTGGGCGGGCTGCCCGGGCGGTGAGATTATTCAGACCATTGTTCCTGCCGGACCCGCAGTGCCTTCCGGTGGGCCGTCGGCGTAGGTAACCCATCCGGGAGGTACAACACCGTGACCGCTGGCCAGCTTCCCGAGGGCCGCTACGGACCGCGGGCAGTCGGGAGCCGCCGCCGTTGGGCGGTACCGGTGGGACTGCTACTCGCGGTGCTCGCCGGCCTGGGGATCGCGGTGATCGGCTACCGCAACCTCGGCACCACACCGATCCGGACCGAGACGCTGGGCTTCACCCTGCTGGCGGGTAATGTCGTGCAACTGCGGCTCACGGTGATCCGCGACAATCCCGCTCAGCCTGCTGTGTGCATCGTCCGAGCCCGCTCCCGGGACGGCGAGGAGACTGGGCGCAAGGAACTCTACGTGCCTCCAGCCGCCGGGCCGATCGTGCTGTCCACGGTGGTGCACAGCTCGCGGCCACCGGTCACCGCTGAGGTCTACGGCTGCTCATTCCAGGTGCCCGGGTACCTCAATCCTCCTCCGAAGTCCTGACTTACGTGCCCGCTGAGCAGGCACGATCCATACCCCATCACCCATAAGGCCGAGGCCAAACCGGACACCTCGTGTTACCGTGGAAGGTGCGCACGGCCCCGGGGCAGGGCCGTGTTTTTCCGTTCCGGCCGCTGGCTGCATGTCAGCGGCTCGGTTCGGTCCGCCCCGCGGTTTAGCGGACGTCGGATCAGGAGGAGTAGTGACGACGATGAGCGATACTCAGGTAGCCTGGTTGACCCAGGAAGCCTATAACCGGCTCAAGCACGAACTAGACGAGCTGGTTGCGAACCGCCCAGTCATTGCCGCTAAGATCAACGACGCTCGCGAGGAAGGCGACCTCAAGGAGAATGGCGGCTACCACGCCGCCAGGGAAGAGCAGGCTCAACTCGAGGCGCGGATCCGTCAGCTGCAGGAACTGCTCCGGGTGGCCAAGGTCGGCGAGGCCCCGGCCGAGTCCGGGATCGCCGCTCCCGGAATGGTTGTCACCGTTCGCTATCAGGGTGACGACGAGATCGAGACCTTCCTACTCGGTTCACTGGAGGAAGTCGCGGCCGGGGACTTGGAGGTCTACTCGCCCAACTCTCCGCTGGGTAAGGCGATCATCGGCGCGCATGAGGGCGAGGACCGGCACTACGAGCTGCCCAACGGCGGTTTGATGACCGTCGCCGTCGTCAAGGCCGAGCCCTTCCGGCGCTGACCACCTCAGCTCAGCGCGCCACGAGGTAGCCGGCAGCATCCAGATCGGCAACCAGCTCCGCGCAGTGTTGCGCGCCCCGGGTTTCCAGGCTCAGCGCGACTACCGCATCGCCGACCGCAAGGCTGCCGGCGATGCGGGAATGTGCCACGTCGACGACGTTGGCACCGGAATCGCCGATCCGGGAAAGCAACCTGGCGAGCTCTCCGGGCCGGTCAGGCACCGTCACCCGCAGGGCTAGGAACCGCCCGCCCGCGCTGAGGCCATACCGGATGAGATGCATCAGGAGTAGCGGGTCGACGTTGCCCCCGGACAGCACGGCGCAGACTGGTCCGGGGAAACGCACGGACGGTTGCAGCAACGCCGCGACGGCGGCGGCACCAGCCGGCTCGACGAGCATCTTGGCTCGCTCCAGGCACAACAGCACGGCCTGGGACAGCGCCTCCTCCCCCACCGTCAGCACGTCGTCGACCAGGGCGGACACCTGAGCGAAGCTCACCGGACCCACTTCGGAGACGGCGATACCGTCGGCCATCGTGTGCTGGCGGCGCAGCCGCACCGGCGCCCCAGCGGCCAGCGATGGGGGCCAGACCGCGGCCCCCTCAGCCTGCACACCGATGACTCTGACGTCCGGCTTGACGCCCTTGACGGCGGCGGCGATCCCGCCTACCAGCCCGCCTCCACCGGTGGGCACCAGTACGGTCCCGACGTCGGGCAGCTGCTCGAGTAGTTCCAGGCCGACCGTGCCCTGGCCGGCAACGATGTCGGGGTGGTCGAACGGGTGAATGAACACCGCTCCGGTGTCCTGGGCGAAGGCTCGCGCCGCGGCCAGCGATTCTTCGACGACGTCGCCGAAGAGGTGCACCTGCGCGCCGTAGCCGCGGGTCGCGGCAACCTTGGGCAGCGCGGCGGTCACCGGCATGTAGACCGTTGCGGTGGTGCCCAGCAGCGCGGCTGCCAACGCCACACCCTGGCCATGGTTGCCCGCGCTGGCGGCCACCACCCCCCGGGCCCGCTCGGCGCAGGACAGGGCATGGATCCGGACGTAGGCGCCCCGGATCTTGAACGATCCGGTGCGCTGCAGGTTCTCGCATTTGAGATGAACCGGTACCGCGCAGCGCTGCTCGAGCACCGCGCAGTGCTGCACCGGTGTGAGCCGGACGACGCCGTGCAGCGTCTCTCGAGCGACTCTGATCTTCTCTACCCCGACCAGCTCCATAGGCGAAGATCCTGCCAGCCGGCGCGCGCCGGCGTGACAGCTGCGCGGGCGGAGCAACGCCAGGTAAGGTCTAGAGCAAATCATGGGAGGTGGGATGGGCCGCCGCTGGATGCCGGTCGTGGCTACGGTTGGGGTGGCCGTTCTGCTTGCGGGCGCCGCAGTCTTCACCGCAGACCGGGCGGGCTGCGCCGAGCCGGGTAGTTACGTGCCGGTGCCGGGTGGCGTGCAACTCGTCGGCGGATGCTTCAACAGCGCCGACCTGCCGGTGGCACCGCCGCCGTTGAAGCAAACCCCGCCACCACCGAAGAGCGTCCCGGGCGATTAGAGCTACCCGAGCGCCGCGAGCAGATCCTCGATGAGATCCTCGGCGTCCTCGATACCCACCGACAGCCGGATCAAGTCGGCAGGTACTTCGAGCTGGGTTCCCGTGGTGGAAGCGTGCGTCATGCGCCCGGGGTGCTCGATGAGCGACTCCACCCCACCCAGCGACTCGGCCAGGGTGAACACCCGGGTGCGGGCGCAGACAGCCAACGCCGCCGCGGCGCCACCTCCGACGGTGAATGAGACGATCCCACCGAACCGGCGCATCTGCTTGGCGGCGATCTCGTGGCCACAGTCGGTGGCCAGACCGGGATAGCGCACCCCGGTCACGGCCGGGTGCGCCTGCAACGCCGCAACGACCCGCTCAGCGTTGTCGCAGTGTCGCTCCATGCGCACCGCCAGGGTCTTGATGCCCCGCAGGGTCAGCCAGGCATCGAACGGCCCGGGCACCGCGCCGGCGCCGTTCTGCAGGAAGGCCACCTGCTCGTCCAACTCGGCGTCATCGGTGATCAGCGCGCCGCCGATGACGTCGGAATGGCCGCCGAGGTACTTGGTGGTCGAGTGCAGCACCACATCCGCACCGAGTGCCAGAGGCGTCTGCAGGTAGGGCGTGGCGAAGGTGTTGTCCACCACCAGCCGGGCGCCTGCCTCGTGCGCGATGGCCGACAGCGCCGCGATGTCGGCGATGTTGAGCAGCGGGTTGGTCGGGGTTTCGCACCACACCAACCGGGTGTTCGGGCGCATCGCGGCCCGCACAGCGCCGAGATCGGACTGCCCGACGGCGGTGTGCTCGATCCCCCAGTGCCGGAACACCTTGTCGATCAGCCGGAACGTGCCACCGTAGGCGTCGTCGGGGATGACGATGTGGTCACCCGGCCGACAGGTCGCTCGCAGCAGCACATCACTGGCCGCCATCCCGGACGCGAAGGCGCGCCCGTGCAGACCTGCCTCCAACGCCGCCAGGCAGGTCTCCAGCGCCGTGCGGGTGGGGTTGGCGGTGCGGGCGTACTCGTAGCCCTCACGCAGCCCGCCGACGCCATCCTGGACGAAGGTGGAGCTGCTGTGGATCGGCACGATCACCGATCCGGTGTAAGGATCCGGGTCTTGACCAGCATGGATCGCACGGGTGGCGAAGCCTGTCACCTCGCCAGCCTACGGGGTTGCGCTGCCGGTGCGATCTTCGGTTGCCCCGTCTGCTCCGGGCTGCGGATCAACCCGGAGCACCACTGTCTTGACGATCTTGTCCGCGAAGGTCTGGCGCTTGCCGTCCCACAGCGGCCACAGGTACCCGATGCCGAACTCCAGACCGTGGCAGATCTGACGCACCAAGGCCCGGCCGAACCCCACTGGCTGGCCGGTCTCGATCGTGACCAGTTTCGTCCTCGTCACCCGGCGGCCGAGGCTTTGCCCCGTGGTGCCCTGCAGGTAGCCCGAGTTCCACACACCGAAGCCCAGCAGCAGCACCAGGTAGCCGACCGCGGCAGGCGTCGGGCGCCACGCCACACCGCCGGTCGCGACCACGAGGGACAGCAGGAGGTTCAGCACGATCACCGGAGCCACGTAGTCGATCAACGAGCTGTTCGCCCTGGCACCGAAACCCGCCAGCGGCTGCGGCGACGGCGCTAGATGACCAGTGTGCGGCGTCGCACCGGCCGGTGCGCCGGTATCTGCCGGGTATACCTCGGGCAAGACCGCCGCGTCGGGCGATCGGGCAGGTTCTCGCAATTGGATAGGACGCGTTAATCGCCCGAACTGCGGTGGTGGTACGAACTGTTCTAATCGTCCGAATTGCGGTGGCGATGGCGGCCGCGGCGGCTGCCCATACTGCGGCGGCCAGGTCGTTGATAGTGACGGGGGCACCGGCGGGGGTACCGGCAGCGCAACCGATGCAGGCTGGTCATCGGCCGGCTCAATGGGCTGGGCCGGCTCAATGGGCGGGGAAGGCGGCTGGGCGGTGGGCCGGGAAGTCGTCATGATTCGTTAACCCCCTCGCTAAGGCAGCCTGGCGCATTCGTGCGCGGTCAACGTAGCGGACCCGATCCGGCGCCCCTCAACGCCCAGCCAGAAACCCCAGTACATCTTGCCGGGTCACCACTCCCGCTGGTTTGCCGTCGATCAAGACCATGGCACCGTCGGCGTTGGCCAAAGCCCGCATCAGGGACCCGATCGGCTCCCCCGCCCCGATCGTCGGAAGCGGTGCTGCCATGTGCGCCTCGATCGGGTCAGCAAGTTGCGCATCACCAGCGAAAAGCGCCTGCAGCAGGGTTCGCTCGCTGACCGCGCCGATCACTTCCGCGGCCATCACCGGCGGCTCAGCGGCCACCACGGGCAGCTGCGAGACGCCGAACTCGCGCAGAATCATCACCGCCTCGGCGACGGTCTCATTCGGATGGGTGTGAACCAGCTTGGGCAGGGCGCCGTCCTTGCCGACCAGTACGTCCCCGACCGTCGCTCCGGAGGAGTCCGGTGGCAGGAAACCATAGGTGGCCATCCAGGAGTCGTTGAATACCTTGCCCAGATAGCCGCGTCCACCATCGGGCAGCAGCACCACGACCACTGAGTCGGCATCGGCCCTGGCCGCAACCCGTAACGCGCCCACCACGGCCATCCCGCAGGATCCCCCCAGCAGCAACCCTTCCTCGCGGGCCAGCCGCCGGGTCATGGTGAACGATTCCGCGTCGGAAACCGGGATGACCTCATCGCAGATGGTGCGGTCATAACAGCGGGGCCAGAAGTCCTCCCCGACACCTTCCACCAGGTAGGGCCGACCGCTGCCGCCCGAGTAGACCGAGCCCTCCGGATCGACACCGACCACCCGTACCTGCCCGTCGCTGACATCTTTGAGGAAGCGCCCGGTTCCGGAGATCGTCCCGCCGGTGCCGATGCCGGTCACGAAATGGGTGATCCGCCCCTGGGTCTGCGCCCAGAGTTCCGGACCGGTGCTGTGATAATGGCTGGCCGGGTTCTCCGGATTGGTGTACTGGTCGGGCTTCCAGGCACCCTCGATCTCCTTCGCCAACCGGTCGGATACCGAGTAGTACGAGTCGGGGTGGGCGGCGAGGACCGCGGTCGGGCACACCACGACCTCGGCACCGTAGGCCTTGAGCACATCGAGCTTGTCCTGGCCGACCTTGTCGGGGCAGACGAAAAGGCAGCGGTACCCCTTGCGTTGGGCGACCAGCGCCAGCCCCACGCCGGTGTTGCCCGAGGTCGGTTCCACGATCGTGGCTCCGGGCTGCAGCGCACCGGATCGCTCTGCCGCCTCCACCATGCGCAGCGCGATCCGGTCCTTCACGCTGCCGCCCGGGTTGAAGTACTCGACCTTCGCCAGAATCAGCGGTGCAACATCCCGGGCTACCGCGTTCAGCCGCACCAGCGGGGTATTGCCGACCAGATCGATGATGTGCTCGGCATAGTGCACGGGGTTCTCCTGGCGGGGGTAGGGCAGATCTCCCTCGTGCACGGGCGCTCCCGAGCTTCAGGGCGTATATCAGAAGTATGGGGGTCACTCTGCGCAGCGCGGCGTTGAGGGAGGTCTTCAGCGATGCAACATCTCTTTCGGACGGCTGGCGTCGTCGTCGGCGCCACCGGCGCAATGCTGGGTGCGGCCTACGGAATGCTCAGCCAGCAGGGCCGGCGGGCTCGCCGCGACATCATGATCCCGGGCTGGTGTCCCTTCCGGGCAGATGGGGTGTACCTGCCGGACGGCACCGGCCCGTATTCGCCGGCTCCGGCGACCGCCACGCACGCCAGCGCGGCTGGACGCTCGCCGGTGCTGCGGTTGGCGATGCTGGGTGACTCGTTGGCCGCCGGTCTCGGCGTGGATCAGCCCGACCAACTTCCTGGCGTGGTATTGGCCCTCGGATTGGCCAAGGACTCTGGCCGGCCGGTCCAGCTGGACACCCTGGCGATCTGCGGCTGCACGAGCCGCCGGCTCGCCGGGCAGGTGGACGCCGCCCTGTTCAATCCTCCGCACGCGGCGCTGATCATGATCGGCGCCAATGACGTGACCAGGCAGATTCCGCCGTGGGAATCAGCGAGACTACTTGGCGAGGCGGTCTCGCGATTACGCGCCGCGGGTACCACGGTGATCGCCGGCACCTGCCCCGATCTCGGCACCATCCCGCAGATCCCGCAGCCGTTACGAACCGTCGCACACACGTCTAGCTGGGCCCTTGCCCGCCGGCAGCACGACGCGATATCTGCTGCCGGCGGCCTGCCCGTGCCCCTGGCCCAACTGCTGGCCCGGGACTTCCGCACCCAGCCCGACATCCTGTTCAGCCGGGACCACTTCCACCCTTCGACAGCCGGCTACGAGGCCGCCTGCTCGGTGTTGCTGCCCACGCTGTGCTCAGCGCTGCGCAATGGCTGCGCTGATGACTGGGCCGCGGCTACTCGCGGAAGTAGGACAGCAGCCGAAGGATCTCCAGGTACAGCCAGACCAGCGTCACCGTGAGACCGAAAGCGATGTACCACGCGGTCTTCTCCGGTGCACCGGCCCGGATCGCCTGATCGGCAGCATCGAAGTCGAGCAGCAGGCTGAACGCTGCGATCCCGATCACGACCAGGCTGAAGACGATCGCCAATGGGCCACCGCTGCGCAGGCCGAGCCCACCGGGGATGAAGAAGTTCGCGATCAGATTCACGATCATCAGACCGACGGCCCCGATCAGGGCACCGGTCATCCACTTGGTGAACCGTGGGGTGACCCGCACCGCGCCGGTCTTGTACACCACCAACATCCCGGCGAATACCAGCACCGTGCCGGTGATCGCCTCCAGCACGATGGAGCCGCCACCCGGCGAGCGCAGCTCGACGGCCCTGCCGATCACGCCGCTGATGCCGCCGAGGAAGACACCCTCGACAGCGGCGTAGGCCAGGATCAGCGGCGGGCTGACCAGCTTCTTGAAGATGACCACCATCGCGAGCACGAAACCGATCAGAGCGGCCGGTAAGGCGAGCGCCCACAGCCCGCTGAGGTAGGTGGCCACGCCGGTGGCGATCAGCACAGCCAGGGTGATGCCCGTCTTGGTGACCACGTCATCGACGGTCATCGGTCTGCCCGTAGCCGGCAAGCTACCGCCATAGCCGGGGTCAGCGCCCCGGAACCGTCCGGGGGCCGAATCGAAACCCGCATATCCGCCGCCCCCAACGGGAAGACTGCGGAATGCGGGATTGCTGGTGGTGCGCACCGTGTTCCTCCAGGTCGACGTTGCAGGCCGTCACCCGGGTTCAACGCGCCCGCGAGGGATGCGGTTCCCGGCCGGATGAACGCCGACCCTACCCCCGCGTGGTGACGCCCCAGCAGGCGAGCACGCGCCTTTCACGTTACTGTGCGCGCAGGCCGGCGCCCGGGCCTGGAACGGTATGGAGGTAGGGATGGACTGGTGGGGCTGGGTGATCCTGGCACTGGTCATCATCGCGGCGCTGGTTGTGCTTGCGGTCGTCGTCCAACGCAAGAGGCGGCGTGGCGGCGTGATCGGACTCAGCGACCCAGGTCGGAGTGACTCACGGTGACGACTCCGACTCCGATGCTGCTGTTGCGGGCCAGCGAGTTGGCCGGCCGTCCGGTGGTCACCCTCAGTGGCGACCTGGTCGCCGAGATCAAGGACGTCGTCTTTGACCGTGCCGGCGGCCGCATCGCCGGTTTCACCCTGCGCAATCCGGGACTGTTCAGCCGGGCACGCAAGGATTCGCTGCCCTGGCTCGGGGTGCACGGGGTGGGCCGGGACGCCGTAATGGTGCCCGACGAGACAGTGCTGACCGCAGCCAGCGAGCTCGCACCTCGCAAGCAGGCCCGCGATGCGGACGTGCTGGAGAACCGGGTGCTCACCGACAACGGGCGCGATCTCGGGCGCGTGGTGGATGTCGTGCTCCACAGCGGGGCGAGCCTGGACGTGGTGGGCTACGAGGTGGAGGCCAGCGAGGCGCTCGGCACGGCGGGTCGTCATGTGTTCATCCCGCTGCCCGACACCGTGGCAGTCTCCGGGGAGAACCTCATCGTGCCCGCGGCGGCCACCGAGTTCGTCTCTGAGGATCTGGCCGGTTTCGGCGCTGCGGTCGGTGCCTTCCGGACCCGGTTGCGAGAGGGAGCCAGCTGATGTTGTTCAGCCAGGCGCGTAAGCGCGACGTCGTGAACACCGCCACCGCCACCCGGGTGGCCAGGGTCGACGGCTTCGTCGTGCTGCCTGGACCGCCCAGGGTGGCACTGCTGCGGTTGGGCAAGGTCAGCGGTGCCGGTACCTTGCTCGCCTGGGAGGACGTCCGGGGCTTCGGCCCCGACGCGGTGACGGTCGCCACCGACGCGGTGATCCGGCCGCCGCGCGACGGTTTGGAACAGCGGGCCGAGGACAACGACCTGGAGATCCTGGGCAAGCGGATACTCACCGAGCGCGGTATGGAGCTCGGCTCGATCACCGACGTGGACTTCGATCCGGAGACGGGTGCAGTCACGACGCTGCTCACCAAGACCGAAACCATCGCCGGGCAGCGGATGATCGGGCTAGGCGGTTACGCGGTCGTCGTCTCGGCTTAGCCTCTTCGTCTAGGGCATAGCCGATGTGCGGGCGGCCGCCCACCCCCCACGCGGCCGCCCGCACACCATAGCCCGTTTGGGCTAAGTAAGCATCGCAGCACGGCGACGCACGCACAAGTTGAAGCCATGCGGGCTAAAGCTATTCGGGTGTATGGAGTGCGGTTGGCGCAGGCCCCAGCGCTGACACGACGGCGGCCCGACCAAGCCCTTATGCGTATTTCCGATTGCCGTTGACCGCCCGCTGCGGCAGGCTGGGCTAGCCTTGCACCGGTGCTTATTCGCGCTCAGAAACCTGGGGAAAGGGGCTTAATGGTCGCTGAGGGAGCCCCCGGCCTTCCAATCCACCCTGGGTCGAGCGCCGAACCCCTCAACTACGTAGACAACGGACTGCTCTCCGTGGACGTGCACCAGATGGCGCAGGGAGTCCTGGCGATCTACATCGCCGGTGAGCTGGACATGCTCACCGGACCACCACTACAGGATCGCCTCGAAGAACTGCTCGCCACCCGACCTGGTCGTGTGATCATTGATCTCAGCGGAGTCTCGTTCATGGGCTCAACCGGTCTGTCCGTGCTGATCTGTGCCCGGCAGAATGCCATCGCGACAGGAACAACGCTTCAGCTCAGCGGCACCAGTGGACGCGCAGTAACTGTCCCACTGGAGGTAACCGGCCTGAACCAGCTATTCGAGATTCTACCAACACCGCCCACCATCGGCTGCGAACACCGCTGACCCAGCCAGTGGTGGGCTGCCGCCACGGCCGCCGGACGACTCAGGTAGCGGGCGTCTGCGGCGTCTGTTGTCCCTTCCCCACTTGACCCTGGAGGCAGACCAGTACCTTGCGGAGGTACGGCCCGGCCGTGCGACGATCGGTGCGTGCCTACTGACGTGGGCGCCCGGGCGCGGGACTGGCTGGTGGCGTCGGATCCCGGGTCGCTGCGGCTGCGGATGGCCGCGACCACGGTGGCCACGGTGGTCCTGGCTCTGGCGGTGCTCGCCGGGCTGGCCACGCTGACCGGCCAGCCAATCACGATAGCGCTACTCGGCGTGGTGATCGCGATGATCTCCTCGGTGGCCGTCACCGACCAGGAGTGACGCTGATGGCACCGGCCTGATCGGCGAGGCGCGCACACTGGGTGAGAATGTGCGTACGCTGCGGCCCAGCGCGAAGCCGCTCACCCACGGCCTGGCCGGGATCGCGGGGCGTTCCGGGGTACGACACGGCCTGCGGGTGCTGCAGGCCTGCGACCATATACGCGCGGGGGCTGGCCCGGCTATGCGAGATCCCGCTCGCCAATCCAGCGGCGCTGCGACCCGGACTGTGCGACGCGACAGCTCGGCTGCGAAACAACGTCGACGCGCTCGCTGCCGCGGTGGCCGACTACCCGCCCGCCGAGCGGGAGCGCGTGCTCGCTGTGCTGCGCCAGCTTCGCCGGATCGACCAGGCCGTCGTCGGGCTCGCGGTCGACCTGGGCCTGCGGGTACCCCAGGCCGCAGATCGCCCGGGCTGTGTCCCGACGGTGTAGCGTACGGGGATCTGTCGGTGCCGATCTAGTCCCCGTCGCGCCCGCTCCGCGATCTGACCCGGACTGACGGGGGCTGGCTGCCATGAGAGTGCTCGGTGAGAGCCCGCGTGGTGGGGTCGGTCCGAATGGCTAAGCTGGGCATGGTGGCGCGGGCGTTGCTGGCGATCGCTCGCGACGTCGACAGTGACTACGAGCTGGCCGAGCAGATCTGTGAGGCGTGTGTGCTGGGCTTGGACGTGGACGGTGCGGCGATCTCGCTACTGACCGCGAGCACCTCCCGCGAGACGATGTGCACCACGGATGCGACGGCGAAACTGCTGGAAGATCTCCAGTTCACCCTGGGCGAGGGCGCCTGCATGGAGGCAGCGGTGTCCGGGGGGCCGGTGCTGGTGCCGGACCTGCACCACAGCATCGAAGCGAGCCGCTGGCCGATCTTCGCCGCAGCGGTGATGGAGCAGTCCGAGGTGGGCGCGCTGTTCGCGATGCCGTTGCAGTGGGGAACGATCAACCTCGGAGTGTTGGACCTTTATCGCAAGGCTCCGGGTTCGCTGAGCGACGCACAGTTACGGGACGCGATCAGTGCTGCGAACATGGCCGCGCTGATGTTCCTCGGGGTGCGTACCGATCCCGGTGGCGGAGCCTGGCTGGACCATTCGTTGCACGGCCACGCGGAGATCCACCAGGCCACCGGCATGGTGCTGGTCCAGCTCGGGATCAGCGCGACCGACGCGCTGGCCCGGATGCGGGCCTATGCTTTCGTCGATCAGCGGTTGCTCAGCGACGTCGCCCACGACGTGGTTTCCCGGCGGCTGTGCTTCACTCCGGACATGGTGTGACCCGAAAGCCGACGCAGCGGCCCCTGGTGGGCGACCTCGGGGCGAATGCTTGGCGGGAGAGGATCCGATGAATCAGTTGGGAAGCTGTCGCGAGCAGCTGCTGAGTAGGGCATTTGTCGGGCTCGCGGACACCCTGGTCACCGGCTACGACATGATCGATCTGCTGGACCGATTGGTGGGCTACAGCGTTGAGCTGCTGGCCGCCGACGCGGCCGGAATCATGCTGGTCGACTCCTTGCGCACGCTGCATGTGGTGGCCTCCTCGCACGAGGACGCCGACGTGATGGAACTGATGCAGCTCGAGGCCGACCAGGGGCCCTGTGTGGAGTGTTTCCGCACCCAAATGCCGGTGAGTGTCCCGGATCTGGCCGACGCGGTCGGACGGTGGCCCGTGTTCGTGGCCGCCGTCGAGAGCCGGGGGGCCTACCGGTCGGTGCACGCGCTGCCGCTGCGGCTGCGCGGCGAGGCGATCGGCGCGATGAACCTGTACCACCGCCTACCGGGGAGCCTGCCTGAGGCTGACCTGGCGCTGGGCCAAGCACTCGCCGACGTCGCGACGATCGGGATCCTGTCCGAACGCGCCATCCGCCACGGCGAGGTGGTCACCGAGCAGTTGCAGACCGCGCTGAACAATCGGGTGATCATCGAGCAGGCCAAGGGGGTACTTGCCCAGCGGGGGAACCTGACCATGACCGCATCCTTCGACCTGCTGCGCCGCTACGCCCGCAGCCGCAACGCGCTGCTATCCGAAGTGGCCCGGCAGGTCGTCGAAAATGATCTGGCCACCGATGTGCTCGCCGCCCCGGCTGTGCACAGCAAAGCGGCTCACCTGCAGTAACCAAGTTTTGTCACCCCACGGACGGTGCCGTACCGGCGAGGGATCTGTAACATGGTGAGGTAGCCCCAGACCCCGGCGACGCTCGATTTCGGCTGTCGGAGGGTGGGCTGCAGCAGTGCGTCGCCAGATCACTCCGCAGGGATCCAAATCACCAGCAACGATCCCGCTCCCCCGGTGTTTATTGTCCTGCGCCACGGAATCATTCGATTGCGCGGCGGGCGAGATCATCGTGCTGCGAGTGTCGGGCGAAGTCGACCTGTGCACCCTGCCAACCCTGCAGACCGCGCTGGATCACACCCTCGATCGGCACCCGGCTCATCTGGTCGTAGATCTGGCGCAGCTGACCTTCTGCTTCGCCCGGGGGCTCGACCTGCTCATCCAGACCCGCCACACCGCCGCCGAGAACGCGACCGGCTATTCCGTCAGCGGCGCACCACCCCAGATCGACCGGCTCTGGAACCTGCTCTGGGATGGTGATCTCACGGTTCGCCGCCGCAGCACCTCCGCAGCAGTCATTGCCATCTGGGCCGCTGAAAACCGGACGGCGCCCCGAGCCTGAGCTCGTTCGATCTCCCGGTGCCGGTTGGCCATGGTCTTAGAAGGTGCCCCCGGTGGGAGTCGAACCCACACCTGTGGCCCTTTTAAGGGGCCTGCCTCTGCCGGTTGGGCTACGGGGGCCTGCGCTAAGGGTATCCGCGTCGCCCCGGGGCGGATCAAGAAGCAGCGGTTCCTCGCCGGATCAGGTGGGTGCGGCACCGATCCCGGCCAGTTCGACCGCCCGGCGCAGCACATCGAGCAGCATCGCCGGGGTGAGCCGGCCGGTGAAGGTGTTCTGCTGGCTGACGTGGTAGCAGCCGAGCAGGTGCAGCTTGTCCAGGGCGACCTCGGCGCCGTGCCCGAAACGGGGCCGCGGAGTGGGCACCGGCCAGCCCACGGCGCTCAGTGCCGGCAACAGCGCCTGCCAGCCGAAAGCGCCGAGCACGACCACCGCACGCAGCGTCGGGCGCAGCAGTTGCAGCTCGCGGATCAGCCACGGGCGGCAGGTATCGCGCTCGGCGGGAGTGGGTTTGTTGGCTGGAGGCGCGCACCGTACCGGGGCGGTGATCCTGGTCCGGTGCAGCGTCAGCCCGTCGCCGCGGTGGGTGGCGGTCGGCTGGTTGGCCAGACCAACGGTGTGCAGCGCGGCGTAGAGCACGTCGCCGGAGCGGTCCCCAGTGAAGATCCGGCCGGTCCGGTTGCCGCCGTGCGCGGCCGGCGCGAGCCCGACGATGGCCAGCGCGGCGTCGGGCGGTCCGAACCCTGGAACCGGGCGTCCCCAGTAGGTCTGGTCGCGGTAGGCGGCACGCTTGTCGACGGCGACTTTCTCCCGCCAGGCCACCAGGCGCGGGCAGGCGCGGCAACGGGTTATCTCGTCGTCCAGCATGTCCAGCTCGGTGCACATCAGCTCAGGCCAAGTGCGATGCCATCGAGGATGTCGTGCTCGCTGACCACGAGTTCGCTGATGCCGGCGCGGGTGTTTAGTTCCTCGGCGAGCACCCGCATGATGAGCGCACCACCGGCGATCACGTCGACGCGGCCGGGGTGGATGACGGGATTGCCGGCGCGTTGCTGGTGCGTCGACGCCAGCAGATACTCGGCGGTGCTGCGCACCTGCTCCAGCGGCAGCCGGGACAGGTGGGTGCGCTCAGGCTGATAGGCGGGCAGCTGCTGAGCGATCGCCGACAGCGTGGTGACGGTGCCTGCCACGCCGATCCAGGTGCGGGCCTTGTCCACCGGTACCGCGGCGAAAGCCTCCTGCAGGGTTCGCCTCGCAAACTGCTCGGCGGCACTGACCTCGTCGGGTGTCGGGGGGTCGCAGCGGAGGTGCCGCTCGGTGATCCGAACACATCCCACGTTCACCGACCGTGCCGCGGTGACATCCGCCCGCACACCATCCCAATTGCCCAGAACCACCTCGGTGGACCCGCCACCGACATCGGCGATCAGAAACGGACCGTCAGCGGGATCCAGGCCGCCGACCGCGCCGGTGAACGACAGCCGGGCCTCTTCATCTCCGGTGATCACCTCGGCGTCGATACCGAGGGTCTGTCGGACCATCGCGAAGAAGTCCTCCCGATTCGCGGCGTCCCGGGTGGCCGACGTGGCGACCATCCGGACACGCTGCGCCCCGGCGCGTCGCGAGATGATGGCATAGTCGGCCAGTGCCACCCGGGTGCGCTCGAGAGCGTCCGTCGCCAGTCGACCGGTGGCGTCGACGTTCTGGCCGAGCCGCACGATGCGCATCTCCCGATGCAGATCCACCAACCCCGAAACCGTCCGGTCGGCGACCAGGAGCCGGATCGAGTTGGTCCCACAGTCAATCGCCGCCACCGCACTCATCTCTACCTCCTCGATCCCGCATTCAGCGGGCTCAGCGGGGTAATCAGGCCTGCCTTAACCCCGCTGAGCCCGCTGAATGCGGAGATACGCAGGGAGTGGGGAGCCACCAGCGGGTGATGTGGGTTAGGGCCTCGTCGCCGAAGGGATTCAGGCCGGGACCGCGGGCTAGGGCGTGTGCGACGTGGGCGTGGAGGCATTTGACCCGGTCCGGCATGCCGCCGGCGCTGACCTGGGTGCCCAGCGGCTCCACCGCGTCGCGCTCGGCAAGGTAGGACTCGTGCGCGCTGCGGTAGGCCTGCGCGAGTTGCGGATCCGTGGCGAGCCGTTCGGTCATCTCCAGCATCACGCCGGTGGCCTCGATCCGCGCCACCAACCCGGAGAGTCGGCGGCAGGTCAGGTAGTAGAGGGTGGGGAACGGGGTGCCGTCGTCCAGCCGCGGCTGGGTCTGCACCACGCTGGGCAGCCCGCAGGGGCAGCGGTGCGCAACCGCCCGCAGCGCCCGCGGCGGGCGGCCCAGCTGCGCCGCGACAGCCTCCCAGTCGGCGCGGTCCACCGGCTCACCCACTATTGATCGACTTCCAGAGCTGGCGATACCACAGCTGCGGAGACGCCTGGACCGTGTCGTTACCGTCTGTGTTGCCGGTCGCGATCGTGCCGGGCGGGAGCTGTACCAGGTACGGCGCTTGCCCAGGCAGCACGTAGCGCAACCGCTCACGGGCCTGGGTCTCGATGTGCTGCGGGTCAGCCAACAAGCTGCGGCGGCGCTCCAATTCCGCGATCTTGTCGGTGAGCATCTGTTGTTGCTCGTAGACCGCTGCCAGCTCGGCGCGCTGGCCCACGTAGTTGCGCAGCGGCACCGCCACGCTCAGCATCAGCACACAGACCAACGCACCGAGCAACGCAGCTCGGCGCGCCGTGGTGATGCCCACCGCATAGCCGATCCGCGCCACCAGCGGACGCGGCGCCACCGTGCGCTGGGGCACATCGCTGCGCCTGGTCGGCTCGGCGCCGCCCACCAGGCCTAGCCTTCCGCAGCGTTCCGCGCGAACGCCAAGTCCCCGGCGTAGCGGGCGGCGTCACCAAGGGTCTCCTCGATGCGGAGCAACTGGTTGTACTTCGCCACCCGCTCCGACCGCGCCGGGGCCCCGGACTTGATCTGCCCACAGCCGATCGCCACCGCCAGGTCAGCGATCGTGGTGTCCTCGGTCTCGCCGGAGCGGTGGCTGAGCATGCAGCGATACCCGTTGGATTGCGCGAGCGCTACCGCGTCCAGTGTCTCCGACAGCGTGCCGATCTGGTTGACCTTCACCAGCAGCGCGTTGGCTGCTTTGCGGGCGATGCCCTCCTCCAATCGCTCCGGGTTGGTCACGAACAGGTCGTCACCGACGATCTGCACCCGATCACCGAGCTCGGCGGTAAGCCGCACCCAGCCATCCCAGTCGTCTTCGGCCAGCGGATCTTCGATCGACACCAGGGGATAGGCGTCGAGCAGCCCGGTGTAGTAATCGATCATCTGCTCGGCATTGCGAGCGCTGCGCTCGAAGGTGTAGACGCCGTCGGCGAAGAACTCGGTCGCGGCCACGTCCATCGCCAGCGCGATGTCCCGGCCGAGGGTGTAACCAGCCTTGTCCACCGCGGTGGCGATCAGGTCCAGCGCATCGGCGTTGGCCGGGAGATCAGGCGCGAAGCCTCCCTCATCCCCGAGCCCAGTGGGCAGCCCGTTGGCCTTGAGCACCGACTTCAGCGCATGGTAGACCTCGGCGCCCCAGCGCAGCGCCTCGCGGAACGACTCCGCTCCGATCGGAGCGATCATGAACTCCTGGACGTCCACTCCGGTGTCGGCGTGCGCGCCGCCATTGAGGATGTTGAGCATCGGGACCGGCAGCACGTGCGCGTTGACACCACCGACGTAGCGGAACAGCTCCAGGCCGCTGGACTCCGCGGCCGCCTTGGCGACCGCCAGCGAGACCCCGAGGATCGCGTTGACGCCCAGCCGGGACTTGTCGGGTGTGCCGTCGAGATCCACCAGCTTCTGATCCACTACTCGCTGCTCGATCGCCTCGACGCCGATGAGTTCCGGCCCGATCTCATCGAGCACCGCCGCGACCGCGCCCTCAACACCTTTGCCGAGGTAGCGCTGTGCATCACCGTCGCGCAGCTCGACCGCCTCGTGTCGCCCGGTGGATGCCCCGGAGGGCACCGCGGCATGGGCCAGCGTGCCGTCGTCGAGTGCGATCTCGACCTCGACAGTGGGGTTCCCGCGCGAATCCAAGATCTCGCGGGCACCGACCTCCTCAATGACGGCCACAGATACGCTCCTCGTCAGGTGGGCACGGAACAGCCTAACCACGGTTGCGCACGCTCGGCCGGAGGCGCGCGCTGATGATCGCCCGGCCGCCTAGCGGGCGGCTTCGCGATCGAGTGCGCGGACTCGTGCAACAGCACGTGTCNNGAGCGACCATGACAGCCGCCGACCGCCCCCCGGACGTCGTCGAGCAGTTCCGGCTCGCTGAGGCGTTGGTCTCCGAACGGCGCCCGCTGGAAGCCCTCCGAGAGTTGGCGCCGGTACTGGATGCGGAGCCCGATGCACCGAGCGTCCAGTTGCTAGCGGGACGAGCCTACCTGCAATCCGCTCAGCTCAACCGCGCCGAGCAGGCGTTCCTTCGTGTGCTGGAGCACAATCCATCCGACCACTATGCGCGCTTCGCACTGGGCCGCACGTTGCAGCGGCAGAGCCGCCTGGACGAGGCCCGCGCGCAACTCGCCATGGCTGCGGCGATGAATCCCACACCGGAGTATCAGGAGGCGCTCAACGAAGTGCGGATGCGGATAGGCCGCCGGTAACGCTCAGGTGACGCCCTTGGCGCTGCGGGCGTAGGTCTGGGCGAAGCCATAAACTTCCTGAGCGTAGTCGAGGGAATCGTTGTAGGACAGGATTGCCCGCAACCAGCCGTCACCCGAACCCATGTTCCGGTTGTCAGCACACAGGTAGTTCGCCGCAGCCAATGACGCGTCATCGATGTTTTGCGGGTCGGTGATCCCGTCGTGATTCCCGTCAGCTCGCCATTTGGCCCAGGTGGACGGGATGAACTGGAAGGGCCCGACAGCGTGATCCCAAATCTTGTCACCGTCGAGGATTCCGTTGTCGGTGTCCGCGATGGACTTGACCCCGGGCGCACCGTTGAGCGGTATCCCGATGATCGGCGACGACGGCCGGCCATCAGGTTGCAGAGTGCGGCCTTCGAAACCACCGTGCTTGGACTCCACGGCCGAGATCCCAGCCAGGGTGACCCAGGTGATGTGGCAATTCGGTTGGCTTGCGGCCAACACGGCATGGGCGTTCGCGTAGGCCTCCAGCGCACGCTGCGGGATATCTGCGACCTTGGACATCCGGGTGGCCCAATCGGCGAACGCGAGCTGCGGGGCGACCGGAGCCTGCGCAGGCGCGGGAAGCTGGATCGGGATGGTGACCGTCTGGTGCGCCGGCTGCCCTGCGGGCTGGGGGGCGGTGACCGGCTGGGCGACCGGCTCTGCGATCGGTTCTGAGACGTCGGGCAGTGCCGCGGGCGCGGCCATCGCCGCCGGCGCGGGAGCAGCGAGTCCACGGTCGGGCAGTGGCGCGGCCACCGAACCCAGAGCTGCCAGCACCAGACCGGCGCAGGCCAGCGCACCACCAGACAACAACCCGCGAACCAGGTACTGAGAGGCTCGGGGTAGTCCTCGGCGAAGCCGCTTGTAGCTCAATTGTCCAATTCGCCCGGTTCGCGCGCCGGCTCGCTCGTCGCCGCTCATACGGCAGATCAACGACGGTCACGCAGCGGAGATACGGATTATGCGGACAGTGACATCCGGGGGCCTAGCTAGGCCAGTGTTCCCGCCACTGCTCGGCGGTGAGCCGCTCGGTGTCCAACCCCGCGGCCCGAGCGGAACGCTCAGCGGCTCGCACGTCGTCGGCGAAGCATCGGGCGACACAGCGCAGCGCGGCCTCTGGGTCCTCACCGGCCAGCTTCGCCGCGGCGGATCGCGCGAACAACGACGTTCCGGTATCGCTATCGGCGCCGGTCAAGCCTTCGCGGACGAGGGCGGCCCCGGGCAGCAGGTCCGCCGGCAGGGCCGCCTTCGTGGCTCGGGCCACGAGCTTGGCTACCAGCGCCACGGCGGGTTGACCCAGCGCCACCCCGTCGACGCTCGACTCGCGGCGCTTCTCGGTGCGTTTGAGCTCGTCCCAGCGGATCTCCTGCTCAGTGGCGGTACGGACCTGTTCGCTACCGGCGAAGACGTGCGGGTGCCTGGTGACGAGCTTGGCCACCAGCCCGGTCGCCACCGCATCGACATCAAAGCCTCCGGGCGTCTCCTGCGCGACGCGGGCGTGGAAGAGCACCTGCAGCAGCACATCACCGAGCTCCTCGCGCAGTGCATCGGTGTCGCCGTCCTCCAGCGCCTCGTACAGCTCGTAGGTCTCCTCGATGAGGTAGGGCATCAGCGAGCGGTGGGTTTGCTCGGCGTCCCATGGGCAGCCACCAGGCGACCGCAACCGGTCCATCACCGCGACGGCATCCAGCAAGGCTGCGCCGGCGGGTTCAGGGGTGGTCAGCACGGCGGCGCCGGAAGCCACCCAGCAGGCCGCCACGTCGGTGCTGGGATCCAGCGTGATCAGCAGTCCCTGCACGGCGTCTCCCACGGGATGGGCGCCGCACAGCTGCGCCAACTCGGCCGGTACGTCGACGTCGGCGTACAGGGGTGTTCCGTCGCGCAGCAGGCGAGCTGCCGCTGCCGGAAGCACCCCGCCCAGTCGTGGCGACAGCGCTACGACAACCGGCTGGGCACCTGGGATCACGTCCGGGCGGTGGCGCGTAATGGCGCGACGAAGCCACCGGTCTCGTTCTCGTCGGACACGACCTGCAGGCTGACCGGATCCCACACGCCGTACCGGGGACTGAGCCGCACCCCCACGTCCTCGCCCACCAGGGCCAGCTGGCGCAGGCCAATCGCTTCCAGCACGGCAGGGTCGATCTGGTCAAGCTGGGGCGCATGATCAGAGGGCTGGGCCCCCCGATTGGTGCGGTTCTTGACCACCATGACCACCCACGGTTTGGTGTCCTCGAGCTGGAAGGCCACTACCGTGCCCTCGGCCACGCCGAACGCCGGGGTGGTGGCGAAGACCGGGTCATCAGCGGCGACGATCCGCCTGCCCAGCTCGGCGTCCTTGCCGGCCCGAACGTCAGCATCGATCGACTGCCGGGCTGCCTTGGACCCAGCCTGAGAAAGCTCCTGCACCCGTTGTTGGGCCGCGGTTCGGGTGTCGGCGGTGGTGTAGTCGACGGTCACCGCGCTGCTGCGCAACGCCGTCCGGCCCAGCGCGGTCATCAGCAGCTGGTCCTTGGCCCGCTGCCGGTACCCGTTGGCGTCGTAGATCGTTCCCTTGGACGCGGCCTCGGCGCCCCCGACTTCTTTGAGCAGCCGGTTCACCTGGGCTTGGTCGACAGTGACGCCGGCCCGCCGCGCGGCGATATCGAGGAGTTGGTGCCTGATCCGCACGGTGAGGATCTTGCGCGAGATCTCGTCGAGCTGGTGTCCCGCCTCGAGCTGGGCGCGGGCCTGCGGACTCTCCTTGGCCAGCACCGTCAGCAGCTGGCCGTGCACCTGCTCCAGCGGGATCTCGGTACCGTTGACGAATGCGGCGGCACTGAGCTGGCTAGGGCCGAAGCCACAACCTCCGATCAGCAGTCCTACGGCAGCCACCCCGACGACCCCACGGGCGGCACGACGGGCAGCGCCGCCGGCTCGCAGGACGCTTCGCACAGGCGCAAGCTTCTCACGCAGAGTTCGGGCGCCGGTCAGCTGGGTTGCAGCGCGTCCAGTTGTCGCTGCACTTCGTCACCGAGGCGTGGTGCGTCGCATGGGCTGACGGTCAGCGACCTCGACGCCTGGGTCCGCTGGCTGACCGTGACCAGATAGCGCCCGTCCGGGTTGTCACACCAGCGCAGAACCTGCGAGCGGCGCACCTGACCGGATGAGTCCCGCACGTTAGCGCCGATCTGCCCGGCCCGCGCGTGCGGTTGCTCCAGAATCGCAGACCCGGCGAGGCTGTCACGCTCGGCGCTGGTCGCCGCATGGCCGGGGCCAGGTGGGTATGGCGGAAGTCGGCTTATCACGGCCGCTGCCAGTCCCGCTGCGGGGACGATGTCCACGACCGTCGCGCCAGGCCGGTCCGGGTGCTGTAGCGCGCAGACTCCCATCGTGGCGCCGCGGGCCGCGACTACCCGAACGGGCTGCTCCGCCGCCGCGTCGGAAAGCCACACCGAATCCAGCCAACTCGCCGGCCGGTTCAGCAGGCGCAACGCGGCCTCCAGATCGGCGTCCACCCGGCCCGCCCGTACCAGTCCGAGCCATCTGAGCTCGTTGCCCGCGTCGGCTCGGAACCGATCTCGCTCAACTCCTGCGGCGGGTCCAGGTGGGCACACCTGGAGGGGCACTGGGTAGCCGTTGAGGTGCAGTGCCACCGTGAGCACGTCCCACTGCGCGGCGGTCAGCCGCCATCCCTGGGGTGTCACCGTCAGCGGTCTTGTTCCGGCGGATCCGCGCCGATCACTGCGGGGGCGACCTTGCGGCCATCGGTGAAGATGTCCTCCATCTCGATCAGGTACGAGGGCCGCCGGTGCTCGGAGTCCTCGCCGTCCTTGCCGCGTCCGGCGCCCATCGGCGCCATCAGATCCCCGGCGCCGGCACCGCGACCCATCCGTCCCTGCGCGGCCTCGGCAACTGCGCCCGAGGGGCGCGGACCGAACTCGGCGGTCTTTGCCGTGCTGGCGCGCTCGCTCAGTCGCTGTTCACCGCCCATCTGGACACCACCGCCGGGGTGGCCACCACCAGCCCCGGCACTGCCGAGTCGGGCTCCGCCACCCGGCGCCAGAGCCCGCCGGATACGGCTTTCAGCGATCGGCGCCATGATCGGGACACCCGCTGCCGCCGCAGCCGCAGCTCCCGCGGCGATCTGCCCACTGGTGTGCTGGGATTGGTGGGCCATCTAGTCGGGCAGCGCCTGCCCACCGACGTGCTCCGATGCGAGGCCGCTGGTCGCACCTTGCAGGGTGGCGGCAGCCGGCGGGTAGGCGACCTGTCCGCCGCCCTGGGTGCCCCCACCGCCCGGTCCCCCGGCGCTAGATTTGCGGATGCCGGATCCGCCGGTAACGGGTGCGCCGATAGCCGGTCCTCCGGTGGTGGAATAGAGGCCACCGGGTGTCGGGCCGGTGTCCGGGGGCTGTTCTGGTGGCTGCACCGTCGGGTCGGCCAGCTGCGGGTAGGTCGGGACCGCGGCGCGGTGGTCGTTGATCGGCGCGGAATACACGTTGGTCATCACCCGGACGGCCTCCGCGTGCGCGTCGACTTTCTGCTGCTCCTGCGCTACCGCGTCGACGAGAACCCCGCCCCGCCGCCGACGGCGAAGCTGCGCAACGACTCGCTCCAGTCATGCGACACCGGCGGCGGCACGGCAGACTTCGCCTGCGCCGTGGAGGAGGCCAAGTCCTCCATCAGCCGCGTGGTCCGCTCCGCGGTGTCGGCATGGTCAGCTGACCACTGGTTGATCGGGCCCAGCGCGGTGAGCGCCGCATCCGCCGACGCGCCACGCCACCCATCGAAGACGATCCCCTGCAGGTCACGAGTACATCCGGTGATGGCATCAGTCGTGCTGCGACCTTGCTGGCGCCACGTCGTGGCCGCATCGTCGATATCGGCTGGGTCGACTGAGGTCTCCAGCATGGAGTAGATCTCCTCATGCCCCCAGGACGCCCAGTTGCTCGACGCGTGGTCGTCGCCGCTGGGGCCGAAACCCAGCGCATCGGCTACGACATCCCATGCTCCGGCCATCTCAGCTTCCCGCCTTCGGCAATCGAGGCTCAATCAGCTGCGCGATCCGCAACGCCTCAGCACACGAATCAATCTTCTGGTCGCTGAGGCCCGTCGGCGCCACCGCCACCCACAATGACACGGGCCCTCCGTCCATCAACTGGGTGCAGTCGTCGCGGGCGCGATCTACCGAGAAGCGGACGCCGGCCCGACCGCCCATCGTGTTCTCCGCAAAACTGGTAAACGCCGGGTCATGCGTGCGCGCCTGATATGAAGCGATGGAGTCCTGGTCCCGTTCCATGTCCAGAGTGAACGTTTTGCCCTGCCATCCACAGCCGACCAAGCCGAGCTTGTTCACCGGCTTGCGACTGTTCAGGTCGATCCCCAGCCCCGTCAGCTCCGTATCGGTAAGGATGCTGCACATGTCCACCCGGCTGGCGTCAGCCACCGCGGGTGCCGCCGACGGTTCCGCTGCCTGCGATCCGCATCCGGTCGCAATCAGCGCGAGCACAACCACCAGAGCGCGCCTCACCCGGACCGGCCCCGAAACATCTGCTCGTTCGCCACATCAGCCTCGGTGACCGTGCGCCCAGCGACCCGGTAGGTCGCCGCCATGTTCCTGAACACCGTTTGCGCGTTCTGCATCGAGTCGATGTAGTCCCGGCCAGCCCGAGCGAACCGCTCCGCGGCAGCGTGACCGTCCTCGTTGTCACCAAATTTGCGCTTGACGGTGAGCTGGCGCGCGTCTCTCAGCAAGTCGTTGATCTCCCTGACCGCCTGTTCGCAGCGGGTGGCGGCGCGTTCGGCGACGCCGGACTCCAGCCACAGCTCACCGGCGGCGACCGCGGCCGCCAGGGAGCCCTGCTGTTGAACGACACCCGCCAGCTGGGTATCGCCAGCCTCGAAGCGGCTCGCCATCGCGTGGCCTCCTCGTCCGACCCGGGGCACGGTACCCGGCACCGCCCGTCGCGGGAGCAGGACCCGCTGACTGCCGGGTGGGCGCCGAGATCAACCGATGAGACCAAGCCGAGTTCGACCGGCTATTTCAGACGTTCGCTCTGCGTGGAATTCGGATCTGGTCGTAAGCGCCGGAGACTGTCAGGGGTGGGTGCGAGAATCTACTCGTGAGCGTGGCACTGTGCGAACCCGTGGCGGCGATGTCGCGCTGCCTGGATAGCGTGCGCGAAACACTGGGTGGTCTCGATGACAAAGCAATTACCCAGACACTACGGGATGTCGAGAAGCTATCCCGGCGGACGCATGCGGTGATGCTGGAACTGGTCGCTGAGGCCGACTCACGGGGAATTGCCGTCGGGCAGGGTTTCGCCAGTACCCAGCGGTTGCTGGCCGGGATGCTGCAGCTGTCCGCGGCCGACGCGCGCACGCGGGTGCAGCACGCGGCCATGGTGGGCACCCGCCGGACGATCACCGGGCAGGCGCTGGCGCCGCAGCTGCCCGCGACTGCTGCCGCGCTGGCCGCCGGACAGATCGGCACCGGCCAGTTGCGGGTGATCACCGAAACGATCGCGGCGTTACCCGCGTCGATCCCGCAGCCGGCCCGGGACCGCGCGGAGGCGGATCTAGTCGGCTACGCCCGCGACTTCGACCCCCGCCGGCTGCGGATCATCGCCCACCGGCTCGTCGCCAACCTCGACCCCGACGGCCCAGCACCGAGTGACCAGCCCAGTCCGGGGACCCCGGTTCGTGGGGAGTTGTGGCTGCGGGACCGCCGCGACGATCGACTGGGCCTGGAAGGCTGGCTCGACGCCGAGCACGGCACCCTGGTCCGCGCCCTGATCGAGCAACTCGCCGCCCGCCACCCCAGCACTGACGCACTGCCCGACACCCACACTGTCGCGGAGCGCCACGCCAATGCGCTGATCGAACTGTGCGACCGGGCCCGCGGCACCGACGAGTTCCCCACCACCGCCGGTGAACCCCCACACCTCACCGTCACCATCGACTGGGACGCGCTACGCACCGCCCTGGGCACCGCCACCCTGGACTACCGGCAACTGATCAACGCCGGCGACGCCCGCCGCCTGGCCTGTGATTGCAAACTCATCCCCGTCGTGCTGGGCAGCGACTCCGAACCACTCGACGTCGGCCGCGCGATGCGCACCGTCCCGCTGGGCATCCGCCGTGCCCTGATCGCCCGAGACCGCGGGTGCAGCTTCCCCGGCTGCAACCGGCCACCGGGACTCTGCGCCGCGCACCACGTGCGACACTGGATCGATCTCGGTGCGACCACAGTAGGAAACTGCTGCCTGCTGTGCCCCGCCCACCACCAACAAGTGCATCTCCAAGGCTGGGACATCACCATCCACGGCGGACGCGTCGAATTCCGACCCCCAGAGATCATCGACCCCGACCGCCGACCCCTCACCAACCCACTCCGCCACTAGACCGATCCGAGATCGCCCCCTCCATCCCGAAACTTGCGCAGCCGGGTGAGCGCTGCTGCTGGGCCACGCCCACCAGCTGCGTACCGGTGTGCTCGGAGCTGCTGGTCGTTGCGTACTCTCCTCGTCCGACCGAGGCCACCGCGCCTGGCGCTGCCCGTCGCCTGAGGAGGAGGGCCATGTTTGACACCGACCCAGACGAGATGGAGCGCCGGCTGTCGAAGTGGGCGCAGGGGTTCGCTGACAAGGCCGAACAGTTCAAGGCGATGCGCAGCCACGTCGAGCAGGTCCAGGTGACCGAATCCTCTAGGGACGGCACGGTCCGGGTCACGGTGGACTCCCGCGGAGCGCTCACCGGTCTGGCCTTCACTGACAGGATCCGCGAGGCGTCGCCGCCGGAGCTCGCCGCTGCGGTGATGAGCTGCTTACGACGCGCCCAGCAACAGCTGGCACCCCTGGTGCAGGAAACCATGCAGGCCACCGTCGGCGGCGACGATCCAGTCGTCGACAAGGTGGTGTCGGGTTACCAGGAGCGCTTTGGCGAAGACTTGGGACAGCGCAGCTCGGGACCCGACCCGATGGTGCTCGGGCTCGGCGTGATTGAGGACGACAACCCTCCCCAGAATTACTCGCAAGCACCGAGGCGCCAGCCCCGCGCGGCACCGCCTGACGATGAGGAGTACTTCGCCGACCGCGGTTACCTGCGCTAAGGAGCCTGAAGATGGCCGACCAGTACGAGGTGCTCACTGAAGCGCTACGAGAACACGCGAAGAAACTCGACCGGGTGAGTGACCGGTTGGCGCAGGCAGTAGGCGCGGCGCGGGAGATGAACCTGCCCACGGATGCCTACGGCACCTACTGCCAGACCCTGCCGATGATGCTCAACCCGCTGCAACACCTGGCAACGACCGCGCTGGACAGTAGCGTCAAACGCCTGAGCAGCGCCGCGGCTAACGTCAGGGAAACCGCCGTGGACTATGCGGACATCGATGACGCCAACGCGATGACCCTCTACCGGACGAAGGGAACTGAATAGATGTCGACGAACCCGATAGTCGCTGACGAGGAGCATTCCACTGCTTTCGCCGGAATAGGGATCGTTGATCCAGCCGTCCAATGCGTCAATGCCATTTCCAGCGGGGATTGGGTCGAGGTCGGGATCGACACGGCCACGGCAAGCGTCGACACGCTCAACTACATATCAAATCCGGCCGGCGCGCTGTTGTCGTGGGACGTCGGGTGGCTGATGGAGCACGTCGAGATCCTGTCCGAGCCGCTGGACTGGCTGGCCGGCAGCCCCGATGCGATCACCGCTCACGCCCAGACCTGGGGCAACGTCGCCGATGCGGTAACCGCCGCGCGACAGGACTACGCGCACGCCGTCTCCGGCGATCTCACGACGTGGCAGGGCGGGGCGGCCGAGGCCTACCGGGCCCACGCCCGGGGCAGCGACCACCTGCTCGAAGCGATGGCCATCGCAGCCGATGGCATCCGCGTCGCCGTCACCATGAGCGGGCTGATCGTTGCCGCGGTCCGCGAGCAAATCCGCAAGATGATCACCGAACTCGTCGGTTATCTGATCGAATATGTCGCTGAGCTGATCGCCAGCGGCGGGCTGGCGACCCCTGTGGTGGCCGAGCAGGCCATATCCCTGATCGCCGGGTGGGCCACCAAGATCGCTGAACTGATCGTCAAGTTGCTCCACACCGTCAAGAACCTGATGCCGCTGCTGCGCCACCTCGATGAGGTCTTCAGCGCGCTCAAGAACGCCATGGACGTCCAATCCGGGAAGTCGTCTCAGGCCAGTGGGATTGGCCGACCGGCTGGCCAATCCCGGCTCTCCCGCGCGCTGGATGGATAGCGTCGCCCAAGAAGGCAGGGATACCCTGACCCGGTGATCGAGGCCAGCGGCACCACGGCGTCGTCGTCGACGCACGATCTCACCGAGAGACTGCGTCGCCTGCTGTCCGGCGCGCCAGGTGTGCTCGTCGCCTACTTGTACGGTTCGCACGCCCGCGGGCAGCCCGGACCGTTGTCCGATGTTGACGTCGCCCTGCTCCTCGACAGCGACGACGATCAACGCCGGCTGGAACTCACGGCAGAGATTGCCCATGCGGTCGCGCCGGCGCGCGCGGACGTCGTTGTCCTCAACGATGCACCGGTGGCCCTGGCGTATCGCGTGCTCCGCGACGGCAATGTCCTCGTCTCTTGTGACGACCGGGCTCGCGTCGAACACCGGGTTCGGACGATCGACCGCTACCTTGACATGGCCCCAGCCCGGCGCCTGCTGGCGTCCGGCACCCGCAACCGGCTGAGTGAGGGCCGTTTTGGTCGACGCTGAGGTCGTCGGCCGGCGGTTACGCGAGATCGGCCGCCGGCTGGCTGCGCTCCGCGACGTCCGCTCGAACGGCGAAAGCACCTTCCTCACCGATCTGGCGCTGCAGGCACAGGCGGAGCGGCATCTCCAGCTCGCCCTCCAGTGCGCGATCGACATCGCGCTGCACATCCTGGCCGATGATACCGACCGGACTCCCGACGACTACGGCACAGCATTTCGCGAGCTCGGCGCGTTGGGGGTGCTCGAGAGCGACCTCGCCGATCGGCTGCGGCTAGCGGCCGGGCTGCGCAATGTGCTCGTGCACGCCTACCTCGAGGTCGACCCGGCCAGGATCTGGATGCACCTGAGCCGGCTCGGCGATCTCGAAGACTACGCGCGCGCAGTCGATGCGTACCTGCAGCGAGCTCCGTAGCGGCGTCACTGCGCCAGAACGCTGGTGACCAGCTTGGTGCACCAGTCGAGCAGCTCCCGATCGCGCAGCGGCGCGGCACCGATACCTCCTGAGCCTTCGCTGGGCCGGGGCACGGTCAGGACTTGCCCAGCGGAGCGATACGCCGCCGCTGGATAGAGCCGGTTGAGGCGCACCACCTGGGAGTCCCGGAGTGTGACCGGAGTGAACCGCAGCTTGGAGCCTTGCACCGTCACCTCCGCCACCCCGTGCGCCCGGCAAACCTGACGGAAGCGCGCGACTTCCAGCAGAGTCACCACGGGAGGTGGCAGGGCGCCGTAGCGATCTCGCAACTCGTCGATGATCGCGGTCAGCGCCTCAGCGTCCAGCGCTTCGGCGATCTTTCGGTAGGCCTCCAGCCGCAGCCGCTCACCAGGGATGTAGTCGTGCGGCAGGTGCGCGTCCACGGGCAGTTCCACCCGCACCGGCGCCGGCTCGGCGGCGCCATCGGACGGCCCCGCCCCGGCCGCACCGCGGAATGCCTCGACGGCCTC
>QHBZ01000181.1 GCA_003244055.1 Pseudonocardiales bacterium
GCCGACGTGCACCCGGCGGTGTTCACGAAGCCCGGATCCAGGGTGACCATCCGGGTGGCCGCCCGCAGGATGCCCAGCTCGATCCCGGACGCGCCCAGGGTGGCCCCCGCGGTCGACATCCGGTGCTCACCGCCCCGATAACTCAGGGCCACAGCGGAATCACCACGACCGCCCTCAGGCATGGTGATCTCCATCTCTTCGACGCGCCCACCGGCGGGTCGCCGGATTATGCCGAGCAGCACGAACAGCGCAGCGATCGAGAGGGTCCCGCGACCAGTGCCGATGATCTGAGGGTGGTCATTTGTTCAGGCCCCCGGCTGTAAGGTTGCCGTCGTCGGTTCTGCACCCTGTGGGCGCCAGAATCTCGGTTCCACGTCGATCCCTATGGCGGGCAACGTGGCCACCGCGGGCAGCGACGGGTTCTCAGCAGCGTCGCTGACCGTGTTCAGCGCCGGCATCACAGCGTGCATCGGGTCTCTGGCATTCGTCGGCCGCATCAACTGCGTCGGCCGCGTGAACGCTGATGACTGCGTTCGCTGGGGTACCACGACTCGAACCTAGACTAACTGAACCAGAATCAGTCGTGCTGCCGATTACACCATACCCCACCGTTGTCCGTTTCCGGGCCCTCGCGCGTGCAAATCTATCATATCTCATCAGGCACGGTACAGCTCCTCAACCCGAGAAGCGAAGGGAGACGAAACCATACACGTTGACAAAAGCACGTCTATGGGGCGGCACCCACAAACCTCAGCTGCACATGCAAATTGCGCGCCGCCGGCATGTGCAGCTGCACATGCATATCGCGGGTACGTTATTCAGGCCCGCGGGGCGAGACTATACCATGATATGGCCCAAATTGGACAGGCAGGGATCCGGGCGGTCTCGATAATCTTGCCGTAATTTTAATCGAAATAAACTCACAGTAGAAATAAACTCACTGTAAGGGTTGACCCAATGTGTCGGATGGGTTAAGGATTGTTACAGACGCACTGGCAGGCAGGGATGATCTCCCCTATTTGGGTCAGAACTGTGGGTCAATTTCTAATGCCGCAGCGCGTCCGCATCAATGTACCAGTGATCAATTAACCGATGCATCAGGGAGACAATGTGACGTCACAGACCGGACGACAGCAGTACACCGATGAGGGAGGGGCCCAGAACCAGCGCTCCCAGGACGAGCGCGCTCTCGTTGACCTGACGGTCAGCGAGCTGCAGTGGGACCTGCAGCGGGTGGAAGACCAGACTCGCATCGCACAGCAGGATGCCAACAACGCACGGCAGGGGGCGCAGCAGGCCAAGAGCGCCGCCCAGCAGGCGCAGATCCAGGCGCGGCAGGCCCAGAACCAGGCTCAGCAGGCGCAGGGCCAGGCCCAGCAGGCCCAGAACCAGCTGCAGCAGGCGCAGGGCCAGGCCCAGCAGGCTCAGAACGAGGCCCAGCAGGCCAACCAGCGCGCCCAGCAGGCGCTTGGCCAGGTACAGCAGGTCCAAAGCCAGGTGCAACAGGCGCAGAACGATGCCCAGCAGGCCAACCAGCGGGCGCAGGGTGCGCAGGAGCGGGCCGATCAGGCCAACCAGCAGTCTCAGCAGGCCGAGGACCAGGCCCAGCAGGCGCACAACCACGCCCACCAGGCACAGACTGATGCGGGGCAGATCCGCACGAACGCCCGGCAGCTTCAGAGGGCGTGACGCTTACCGGCTAGCGCCGGCGCGCGGTCGAAAAAGTAAGGACAGCCGAGGGGTCACCCGTGCGGGTGGCCCCTCGGTGCTGCGCGAAGCGCCCTCGGCTCTCGGCTTCCAGCGGTCGAGCCATGATCACTCGCCCTCGCCGACCATCCCGCTGCTGCCCTGGCGAGCCGTTCTGCCTGCTCATCGTCGCACGATCCGTACGAGAGGAATTGCCATGCCGGCATACATCCTCACCGGCGCCCCAGGAGCCGGGAAAACAGCCGTTCTACGCCTGCTGGACATCAACGGACATGTCGTCGTCGAGGAGGCCGCGACGGACGCCATCGCCCGCGACAACGCCCTTGGCCGCGAGGAACCGTGGCACGACCACGCCTTCATCGACAAAGTCATCACCCTTCAGCGACAGCGACAAAACTCTGTTCGAGCAGCCAAGACCGCCACTGTCTTCTTCGACCGCTCACCGGTGTGCACTCTGGTTCTGAGCCGCTATTTGGGCTTCACAACGTCGTACCTGCTTGCCCGTGAAGTCGATCGAGTTGTGGCGGGGGGCGTGTACGAGACGACCGTCTTCTTCATCCGCCACCAAGGCTTCATTCAGACCACCGCCGCCAGGCGGATCAGCTTCGAGGACTCGCTCGTCTTCGAGCAACTCGACGAACAGATATACCGCGAACTCGGGTTCCAACTCGTCGAGGTGCCCGCAGGCCTCGACCAATCAGCCGTAGCGGCGATTTCCGGACCGGGGTTACCTTGACCTCCGACGTGGACGGCTGTTAGCGCCTCAGGACGCTGCTGACTAGCTGTGGCGCCCGTCGCGTCCAGGAGGGATGCACCATGACCACCACCGCAGAGGCCCGACAGGTGCTCAACGTCAAGGTACGGCCGATGATCGAGACCGACCATGCCGAAGCAGATCGGGTCATGCGGATGGCGTTCGGGACGTTCCTCGGGCTCCCGGATCCCATGACGTTCGGCGGCGACGGCGACTACGTCCGCAGCCGCTGGACTGCCGCGCCGGAGGCCACGCTGACCGCAGAGATCGACGGCCAACTCGTCGGGTCCAACTTCGCCACCCAGTGGGGCAGCGTAGGGTTCTTTGGGCCGCTTACCGTCGATCCGCCGCTCTGGGACCGGGGTGTAGCGCGGAGTCTGATGGACAGCACCATGGAGATCATGGACGGCTGGGGACTCACCCACGCCGGCCTGTTCACCTTTAGCGCGGATTTCCACGCAGCG
>QHBZ01000182.1 GCA_003244055.1 Pseudonocardiales bacterium
TACTCGCGGATTCGGGTCTGACGTGGGTGAGCCTCGGGACTTTTGTGATGGGTGTGCCCCGGCGCCATGTGGGGCCGGGGCACACCCATTATTCGCAGGGTGGTGACTGCGTTGAGTCCTCCGGGTCGGGTTGAGGTGGGTCTTAGTTGGTGTGGGGTCGTTTGCGGGTGCCGAGGATGGCTCGCAGTTCGGCCCGTTGGTTGTCGGACAGTGGTGGGGCTTGGGCAACGAGGCGGTCGATGTGCACGGTCAGGCTGTCGGGGTCTGTGCGCGGGGCTGGGGTAGCCGGGGCCGGCTGGGGTTGGGTTTCTTGTTGGCGGGTTTTTCGGCTGGTAGGGGCCAGGGTTGGTGGTCTCCTTCGGTGGGTGTCTAACGTCCGCGGGCTGCGCGGGTCGGGCGGGTATTGGGGTTGTCGGGTCTGCTGTGGTGGCGGGTTGCCTCGCTGGCGGGGCGTGTGGGCTGGTCAGGGAGGTGACGAGCCGCCGGGAAACCCCTGGCTTCCCCGTGTCGCGTGGTGGGTGGCTGTGGGTGTGGTCCTTTCCGTCGCAGTGGTGGCGGTCAGCGGGCGCGTATCTGGCATTCGTCACTGCCCGTAGTTGAGTGTGGTGTGCCGGGTGGTGGGGAGGGAGTCGGTGCGTGGCGAGCTGACCCGTGTTTTCGGGTTTCGGCTGATGGTGGGGCACATGTCCAGGGCTTCCCCGATGTGTTGTTGTTGCTGATCAGGTGGGGGAAGGTGAGTGGGGGAAGTGGTGGGGAAACTTCCCCGGCGGCCCGGTGCTTCCCCGTCTAGTTCCCCCGATTGTCGTCACCCTCGCTGTCTTCGTTGTGGTCACGTTCCGTAAGAGTTTGGGTGATGTCGTCGGCGCGGACGACGCTGTGGCCGTGGGATTTGCCGATCTCGATGCCCTCGTCGGCCAGCGCGGCTTTGAGGTTGGAGAAGCTCCAGCCCTCGTAGGCGCTGGGGTTGAGTTCGGCCAACCGGGTGAGCACGACTTGGGTTCGTACCCGGCGTTCTGCGCGGAGCACCTGGTGGATGTTGGTCAGGTGGTCCACTGGTTCGTTGGTGGTGTTCTCCGGGTTGGTGTGGAGGGTGCGGCCTTGTTTGGCGAGTAGGTGCATGGCTCGGGTGATGATGGGGGTGATTTGGTCGGGGGTGTGGGTTTCGGGGTCGTGCGCGGAGACGTAGTGGGTGCGCACGACGGTGTATTTGGTGTTGGTGCCAAAGCCATGGTTGACGACGGTGGTGCCGCGGTCGGTGTTGTAGCGCAGGTCGGTGGCTCGGCCGCCGTCGGTGTAGGCGGGTTTGCCCAGGATCATGTCGTTGGTGGCTTCGTTGCCGACGTGCAGGCAGGCGCGGATGCCGTAGCGGTCGCGGATTTCGGCGGGCAGGGTGCGGTCATCAGGGCGTTGGGTGGCGATCAGGAGGTGGATGTTGAATGCGCGGGCCATGTTGAGCAGGGCTTTCATTGCGGTGGTGGCGCGGCCGGTTTTGCCGCCGACTTCGTCGTCGCCGAAGAGGATGTGGACTTCGTCGATGAACAAAAACAGCGGGTGGAGCCCGAGGTCTTTGCGGGTGGCGAGGTGTGGGGGCACTTTGTTCGCGCCGGGGGCGTGGGTTTCGAGGGTGTGGGCTCGTCGTTGCATGTCGGTGACCAGGTAGTCGAGTTGGTTGGCGCAGGCGGTGATGATGTCGGTGCCCATGCCGACTAGGAGCACGCTGGCGCGGGGGGCGAAGGCGTTCCAGTCGCCGGAGGGTTTGAAGTTCACGATCCGGATCTCGCTGCTCGGATCCAGCGCCACGCCCAGGGCGAGGAGGCGCATGGTGGCGGTTTTGCCTTGCCCGGCTAGGGCGCCGAAGAGCCAGTTGGTGCCGATCAGCGGCGCGGTGATCGGTTCACCGCGGATGGTCACTCCCCAGGGGACACCGGCATAGACGTCGACGGTTCCCTTGTGTAGTAGCGGCCATGGTGGCGCTGGGCCGTCGAGGGCGCCGTGGTCGGCGACCCACAGATCGAGGATGTTGGCTTGGGGGCCGACCGCGGGCCAGGTCTCCACTTCCAGTCGCCCGAGGTTGGCGGCGAGCAGTTCTTTGCGGGCGATGACGTCGGAGGCCTTGGTGCCTAGGGGCATCCGGACCTGCACTGCGGTGCCGTTGCCATCGCGGCGTGCCGGGATGGTGTAACTCAGTTGGCCTGCGTCTTTGAAGAACCGGTTCAGTGGTGCGATGTTCAGCGTGGCCAGTGCGGTGGTGACCATCCGTTCGTCGATCCACGGGTCGGTGTCGTCGCGGTCGGGGTGGACCAGGAATCCCGCGCCCGGGCTGCGGTCGCGGCCCTCCCAGACCGCGGCGACCACCCAGCCGACCGGTACTGCCTTCAGCAGCCACGGCAGCGCGGCACTCAGGACACCGAGCACGGTGTACACGCCGGCGAGCCAGGGCCACATGTCCGCCCTGGCAACCCAGGAGTTGACGATCACCAGCACCCCGGCGAGGAGGGTGATCAGCAGGCCGGCGACCGCGATGCGGTGCAGCGCGATTCCGAGTTTGGCCCAGCGGGTGGCCGCGTCGGCGCGGATCAGCTCTTGGGCGGCGCGGCGGGTTTCTCGGTCCCCGATCAGCCGCGCGGCGCGGGCGTCGGCGCGGAGGTCGCCGTGGGTGGCCCAGGTCCAGCCCTTGGCGATCCACCGAGCGTGCCCGCGCAGGGCAAACCAGCTCAGCCGCGTGGCATCCCGGGGTGCGTTGCGCATCCGATACGCGGCCAGCGCCCGCAGCTGCGTACCCCAGGGGGATCGGGCCACCCGGTGGGCCAGCGCCACCACCCGCGCCAGCGGCCGGTCGGTGCCCCGGCCCGACAGACGCCGAGCGGCCGCCGCGTTGTCCTGCTCCGACACCGGCTGCCCGTCCAACACCGGCGGTGCCGGTGCCAACTCCCCACCCGTCGCGGATCGCTGCGGGCCAGCCGGGACCGGGAATGGGATCACGTTGCCCTCCCCGGGATCCCGCGGATCTTGTGGTGGGTGGGTGGTCATCGCCGACCCCTCCTCGGGGCCGGGTTGTGGAGGAGTTCGGTGACCGAGAACAGGCGGGTGATCGCGGCACCGGCGAAGATCGCCGGCACCCCCAACGCCACCCCCCACGCCCGCGGGTTAGTGGTGAACAACATCACCGCCCACTGCACGGCCACGATCACCACAGCGGTGCCCAGCGCCCGGGCCAGGTTGCCCCCCATCCGGGTCACCTCCTGGGTATGCCGGGCAACCTTGTACGCGCTGCGCGCGCCGCTACGGAACGCGGCCAACACACCCAGCCCGGCCAACGCCACCACCACAACCAGCACCGCACCGGGCGTCTGGTTCATCGGGGATCACCTTCACCGGGGGTAGCTGGGCGGGACTCGAGCACACAGCACCGCCGGCAGTACCGGTACTCACTCAGCGCCGGATGTTCATTGCGGATCAGCGGGCGTCGCCACGGACTGAGCTGGTGTCCCTCGACCTGGCAGATCAGCGCTGGCGCGCACGCCGAGCACCACCACCGCCCACCCCGGTCGATCCGCCACCCGTCCGCGGCGGCCGCGTCCAGCGCGGCGTTCTCGGTGCGGTAGTGCCTCTCACACTCGGGGCTGCCCAGGGCATCGCGGCACTGGCCACAGTGGACACTTACACAGGTGTGTACCTGTATCATTCCGATCTCCTCGATCGCTCATGCTGGGTGTTGGGGAGACCCGG
>QHBZ01000183.1:0-353 GCA_003244055.1 Pseudonocardiales bacterium
CTCTGCAGAGCCTCGCGTTCATCGAGGCGTGGCCCTATCTCGACGCCACGGCGAAGGCGACCGCGACGCAGGTCACTCAGAAGAACCTCGATGAGATCGTCGCTCAGTGGGACCAGGATGTGGAGAAGTTCGGCCCTTGGGAAGACGCCAAGGGGAAGTCGTTCTTCGCCCGGGCAGCACAGGTGCGATTCCTCGAGGATGTGCAGAAGGGCACCGATCTTGGCCTTAAGGAGCCCGACGGGTTCGACACCGCCCTCAACGATCTGCGCAAGGCGCTCGACGACCACTGGCTGCCGGATAAGAAGCTTTACACCTCGGTCCTCAACCGTCAGGTCGGCGATCCGAGCCAGACC
>QHBZ01000183.1:443-2236 GCA_003244055.1 Pseudonocardiales bacterium
AGCGACCGCTACGACGGCAACACCGCCGACGGCATCAACGACGGGCGACACCCCTGGGCGGTCTGCGCCTTGAACCTGGCCCAGCTCTACTACCGCCTCGCCAACGCGTTCGGGAAGGGCCAGGGCCCCGTCTTCAACGAACTCACGAAGCCGTTCTTCGACGACCTGGGGCTCGACACGGCGACTGTGACGGGCGGCGGCCAGCCAGTGGTCGATGCGCTTCGAACGGCCGGCGACAAGATGCTCCAGGCCGTGACCTACCACAGCGACCACTTCCACCTGAGCGAGCAGTTCGACGCCGTCACTGGCTACGAGAAGAGCGTCCAGAACCTGACGTGGAGCTATGCGGCGTACCTGTCGGCCGTGCGAGAGCGGCCGAAGCCGCCGCCGAGCGGACCGGCTGGCTCCTGATCCTTACCCGACGCCTTGGCTCGGTCACGGCATTGCCTGCTTGCACTCAGCCGACATGTGAACATGCCGCGCGTCGCCTGTCGTTCGCCGAGCTGCAGACTCGCTTCCGCCACGCTGGCCTCCCCGCGCTCAACGGCCGCACGCCGGCAGCTGGTCCCGCACACCACAGCACCCGTCGTCGCCCGGATGCTCAGCTACACCCATGACCACACTGCCCGCTCGTCACCGAGGTAGGGGAACCTGGACCCGCTACGCAGCAGGCGACCACACACGGTGACACCGACGGCGAAACCCGACGTTGGATAGCAGGCCGCTGCCCGCGGCGGCGCCATGATGCGCTTGGGAGACTGCGCGGGTGGATGTCAGCGGCTTCTACGATGTCGTGCACCGTCGACGTGATGTCCGGGGGGAGTTCACCGGCGGTGTAGTACCTACCGATGTGCTGCACCGGATCCTGGGTGCCGCGCACACCGCGCCCAGCGTTGGGCTGTCTCAGCCCTGGGACTTCGTGCTGGTTCGCGACGTGGCCACCCGCACCGCGTTCCGCGACCATGTCAAGGCTGAACGCGAGATCTTCGCAAGCCGGCTCGACGACGAGCAGGCGAGGACCTTCGCCCGGATCAAGGTCGAGGGGGTGCTGGAGTCCAGCCTGGGCGTCGTGGTCACCTACGACCCGCGGCGCGGCGGCCCCGCGGTGCTCGGGCGCCACGCCATCGACGATGCCGGCCTGTACTCGGTGTGCCTGGCGATCGGGAATCTCTGGTTGGCCGCGACCGCCGAGGGGCTCGGTGTCGGCTGGGTCAGCTTCTACCGGGAGCCGTTTCTCCGGGAACTGCTCGCCATCCCCGCCCAGATCCGACCGGTGGCCTGGCTGTGCCTGGGCCCGGTCGCCACGCTGCACGCTACGCCTGACCTTCAGCGGCACGGCTGGCGACACCGCACCCCACTGGCCCAGGTCGTGCACGAGGAACAGTTCGGGCGACCAGCACGGCCCTGACCGTTGTCACTGACCAGCCCGGGGACAGCCTCGGCGGGGCAGCCGCGCGAATACGTGACAGTCGATGGCGCGAGCTGACCAGTCGTCCCCGAGCCGCACCCACCACCGGCCGCCGCCGGGCAGCCAACCATCACGCGCCTCTGGGCCCTGCGATACCGGTCAGGTCATGTCGATCCCGGATGCGACCGCTGGCCGCTGCTTTACTGAGTTGATGCCGCGCGATGATCCCGCCACCAACCTGGCCACCTGCCCGGGGTGTGCGGCGTCGTGGCGTGCGACGGTGCGGGCGCATTGCCGGGTCTGTCACGTGACTCTTGCTGACGATGTCGTCTTCGACGCGCACCGGCGTACCGGGCGCTGCGTGCATCCCCGGTCCCTGGGGTTG
>QHBZ01000184.1 GCA_003244055.1 Pseudonocardiales bacterium
ACCGCCAGGTCCCAGTCGGCTCCCGCGGGGGCTGCGGCGCTCCGCATCGGGCCGTCGGGAGTCTCGATGACCGGTACCAGCGAGTCGTGGTAGCCCACGTGAGCACCGTGCCGCGTGAGGTCGTCGATGATCAGCAGCGCCGGCGATTCCCGGACGTCGCTGACTCCGGCCTTGTAGCTGACGCCGACCACGATCACCTTGGCGCCGGCGAGTGGCCGACCGTCGGCGGCGAGAACCTCAGCGGCCCGCTCGACGACCCGGGCTGGGCGCGCGTGGATGGACTGCATGGCCTGCTCGATCAGCGGTGTCGGACGGTTGTGCCCGTGCAGCTGCCACAGCAGGTAGTGCGGATCGCACGGGATGCAGTGCCCGCCCACCCCGGGTCCGGGGAACGCGGCGAGGAAGCCGTAAGGCTTGGTCGCCGCCGCCAGAGTGACCTCGATCGGATCCAGCCCGAGCGTGCCGCACACGTCGCCGAACTCGTTGGCCAACGCCAGAGTGACCGCGCGGAAGATGTTCTCGTACAGCTTGGTCAACTCGGCGGCTTCCGGGGAGCTCACCAGATACACCGAGTCGGTCAACTGCCCGATCACTCGGGCGGCTTGCAGGCTGCACTGGGTGGTGGCGCCGCCGACCACCCGCGGCGTCTCGCGCTGGAGGTGGTCGGCATTGCCGGGGTCGATGCGCTCCGGGCTGAAGGCGACGTAGACGTCCGTGCCGGCGACCAGACCACGGGCTTGGAGGGGCTCGACGAGCAGTTGCCGGGTGGTGCCGACGAAGCTGGTCGAGGTCAAGATGATCGTCTGCCCCGGGTGGGCATGCGCCACGACAGTCTCGCAGGCGCTGCGCAACGCGGACAGGTCTGGAATGTGGTGCTCATCCACGGGGGTGGGCACGCAGACGATCACCGCGTCGGCGTCGGCCAGCGTGGCGCTGTCGCTGGTGAGCCGGAAGTCGTCGTCGCTGCGCGCGTTTGCGAGCCGAGCCCGGTCGAGGTCGCCGAGGTCGACGTCGCCGGCTTCGATGGCCCGCAGCCGGTCCACGCTGATGTCGAAGCCGGTGATCTGCGATGCGCCGCCGAGCAGCGCCAAAGCCGTCGGCAGGCCGACGTATCCGAGGCCCACAATCGCAACCGGCCCCAACCGGGCGGCCCCGTTACCGTTGGGCAGCCCATGCGGCGGTTGTTCGTTCGGCTCGTTCGGCGTCGAGAACGGCACGAGCCGCTTCTCCAGAAGTCGCTCACGCCCGTTGATCGCGAGCGAAAGCCGGTGCTCGGCCACAATTCCCCCCGACTGTGGATATGTACCCTGCCGACCGTGGCATCAGCAGGGCGCCGGGTCCTCCGTCATCGGCACTAGGCCACCTACGTCATTCGGTGGGCAGCGTTGTTGCACCGGGAGGCGGACCGGCTCAAGCGGCCGCGGCCTAGTCGCTTCGGTTGTGCATCGGTGATCGTCGAAAGTGAGCTGTGACGATCTGGACTGTGACGGCGGCGAGCTGCTCGTAGGTGCGGCGAGCGTCGAAGGCGCTTGCGGCCAATGCCGCGGCGCGGCCCTCGGCGGCGCGCAGGTCGGCGTCGCCGAGCCGACGTGCAACCGACTGGGCCACCGCGCGGGAGTCGCCGACCGGCACCCGGGCGCCCAAGCCTGGGGTGACCGCCTCCGCGAGGCCGGGAATGTCGGAGACCACCACGGAGCAACCGCTGGACAGCGCCTCGAGCAGGGTCAGCGACAGGCCCTCCCAGCGCGACGGCAGCACCACTACGTCGGCCGCCGCGTACCAGGGTCGGGGATCGGTGACCGGTGGCACGAACCGCACGCCAGGCTGGGTGTCGCCGCGCAACGCCGGCAGCAGGTCGCCGTCGCCGACGATCCACAGCTGCGCTGTCGGGCAGTGCTCGCGCACTTGGGGCCACGCCGTGACCAGCACGTCCTGCCCCTTCTGCCGGGTGATCCGACCGAGACAGACCGCCAGCGGCACGTCGTGCCCGATTCCCAATCGATCCCGGGCGGCGGCGCGAGCCTGCTCGCCGGCCGGCGCGAAGTTCGCGAGATCGACGCCGTTGCGGACCACGACGTGGCGGGTGCCGACTCGCCGGTGCCGGGCGTGGGTGGCCTCGCCCTCGCCCACGCACACGCACACGTCGGTCCAGCGCGCCGCGAGGCGTTCCCAGGCCAGCGCCCCGTAGGCGGTCGCGCCCCGAGCTGCCAGCCAGGACCAGCCGTGCGGCTGGAACAGCGTGGGTCGGGCCCCACGCACCGCGAGCCGTCCGGCCAATCCCGCTTTCGCCGAGTGCAGGTGCACCACGTCGGGGTCCACCTGGCTGATCAACCGGCGCAAGCGCTGGGTCTCGCCCACGGTGTCCACGCCGGGGGACCGGGTCGCGGGCCAGTGCCGCCGCGGCACCCCGTGCGCGGTCAACTCGGCGGCGAGCTGACCTCCGGATGGGCAGGCGACCACCACCCGCCAGCCGCGGGTGAGCTGGTCAATGGTCGCCGCCGCGACATATCTGGCCACCCCGGCGTCGGTGGGTTGCGCCGCATGCAGCACGGTCAGGGGCCTCACCTGCGTCGCTGCCCCAGGGTGGGGGGTCGGTATCGCAGGTGGTGCCGGTACAACTTGGCGAGCAGCCGCAGTGACCCGTCGCGGTCCCCGATGTAGCTCCGCGGCAAAGCGTGCACAGCGGTCAGCGGTGATCGCCAGATCGCGCATCCGTAGTGGTAGCCGGCGGCGCGCACCGCGTTGACAGCCAGCGCATCGAGGTGCCCGTAGGGATAGCAGAACCCCGAGACGTCCTGCCCGGCCACCTCCTGCAGAATCGCCCGGCTCCCCGAGACCTCAGCGGTGAGCTCGGCGGTGGTGATCGAGGTCAGTGACACATGCCGGCGACTGTGCGAGCCGATCTCGATGCCGCTGGCGGCGATGTGGCGGATCTCCCCGGCCGTCATGAGGGTCTTTCGGGGACCCGGCTGGTCCCATGAGTTGGCGCCGCCGAGCAGGTCGGCGATGACGAACACGGTGGCGGTGAAGCCGAATCGCGCCAGCACGGGCAGCGCGTGCTCGCGGAAGTCGGAGTAGCCGTCGTCGAAGGTGAGCCCGACCAGCCCCCGGTCGGCGCCGCTGCGCCGGGCCGCGAGCAGTTCGCGCATCGAGGTGGCCCGCAGCCCCCGCCGGTGCAACCAGCGCATTTGCTGTTCGAACCGGTGCGGCCGCACGGTGACGAGATACGGGTCGTGGTCGTACGGCGCCACCGAGTGGTACATCAAGACCGGGGGCAGGGGGTCATATCCGGGGCAATACCCGCGGTGTTCCGGGCGGTCGTCCGGGCCGTTGTTCGGCCGGATCGCGTCGATCGCTTCGCTCATGGTGCGAACCGACGCTACGGCCGCGCGGTCGCGGCGGGCTCCTGCGTGGAGAGGGCAACCGCTACGCCCGTTGCGGGAGACCGGTCGCGGCTCAGCGCCCCGCGCGCCACCGCAACGGCCTCCAGCCGGCTGTGCACGCCCAGCTTCGTGAATATCTTGTTGCTGTGGGTACGGACGGTGTTCGCCGCCATCCCGAGGTCGTCAGCGATCTCCGCCGGGCAGCGGCCCCGTGCCAGGCA
>QHBZ01000185.1:0-4918 GCA_003244055.1 Pseudonocardiales bacterium
GTGGTGCTGGAGCCCGATACCCACGACGAGCTGGCCGCCGCCGACGCGGGCGATCCGAGCGAGGCCGACCCGGAGCCCAGCGCCCCAAACGTGCCCAGCCTCAACTTGTCGGCGGTCGGTTTCACCGCTCACATCGATGGCCGGGTATCCGAGCTCCACCTCACCGCCAAGTGGGCCCGCTACGAACGAGCCCGTTCCGAACGGGAGGAAACGCTCGGTCGGCTGCTGTGGCGGCGCGTGCAGCAGGGCGGAACTGTCCGAGTGCAGCTCGCCGAAGGACTGCTTCTGCCGCTGGCCCCGGATCCGGATCAGCCGGACGTCGTCGTGCGCGGTCGCGCCCGCCGGCATAACGGGAACTGGCTGGTGTCGGTGTTCTTGGAGAACGGCCAGAGCCAGCCCAACCGCTCCCGGCACCCACCGTCATGGATCTTTCAAGTGCAGCTGTCCGCAACTGGCCCCGACGACGTGGCGGTGTTCCTGCCGCGCCCGGATCGTCCGAATGGCGGCGATTCCGATGACCTCGCCGAGCAGCAGCGGCTGGCGATGGCCTACCGGTTCCATCCAGAGTTCGCCTCCGGCAGCGGAGCCGCGGTGCATGCCGTCATCGACGGGCACAACCCGCTGCGGGCCAAGCAGATCCACATCCGCACGGTGCCCGACTACGAGATCCCGGCGACCGACGTGCCGAGCGCGGACACCGATCCCGATCTGGCTGAGCTTGCGGACCTTGAACTGGAGATGAAGCGGCTGGCCGAGCTCGCCGAGAACTCGGCCGACGAGCTGGCCGCAGCACTGCGCCCGCTGGTGCTCGGTTACCGCGCCTGGATCACACGCAAGGCCGCGGACATCGACGAGCCCAGCGAGCAACTTGCCGACCACGCCGCCGCCGCACGTGACAACCTGACGGCCGCCACCCGCGCCGCCGATCGCATCGAAGCCGGCATCGACCTGCTGGTCCGCGACGACATCGCACGGCGAGCTTTCGGCTTCGCCAACCGGGCGATGTACCTGCAGCGCGTGCACACCCAGGTCGCCGCGAAACGCAGGGAGGATCCCCAACGCGGCGTGGTCGACACCGTGGCCGACATCGACGCAGCAGGAAGGCAGCGCTGGCGGCCCTTCCAGCTCGCCTTCGTGCTGCTGAACTTGGCGGCACTGGCCGATCCCCGGCATCCCGAGCGCTCCGAGGACAGCAAGCAGGCGATCGCCGACCTGTTGTGGTTCCCCACCGGCGGCGGCAAGACCGAGGCGTATCTCGGACTGACCGCGTTCACCATCGCGGTCCGCCGGCTACAGCCCCGCTACGGCGACCTGGACGCTGCCGCCGGGATCGCGGTGGTGATGCGCTACACCTTGCGGTTGCTCACCATCCAACAGTTCGAACGCGCCACCACCCTGATCTGCGCCGCCGAGCTGCTACGCCGCGCGGATGCGTCCACCTGGGGCGATCTGCCCTTCCGCATCGGGATGTGGGTCGGCGCGCGGGTCACCCCTAATACAACCGACAAGGCCGAGGACTGGCTCAAGCAGCGCAGGCGCGCCCGAGGCCCGGTGGTCCGGGGGCAGGGTTCGCCGCATCAGCTGTCCAGCTGCCCATGGTGCGGCAGCAAGATCGACGCCGGCCGGGACATAGTGGTGCACAAGGCGTACCGGCGCACGCTGGTGCTGTGCCCGGACGTCTCGTGCCCCTTCGGGACGGTCTTGTTCGCGGACAACGGCCCGGACGCCGAGGAACGCCGGGGCCTGCCGGTACTCGTCGTGGACGAGGAGATCTACCGGCACCCCCCGTCGCTGCTGATCGGCACCGTGGACAAGTTCGCTCAGCTGCCCTGGCAGGGCGAGACCGCCACGCTGTTCGGCCGCGTCACCAGACGGTGTGAACGCCACGGCTTCGTCACCGACGATCTGATGGCCAAGGACTGGGAGCACGAACGTCACCAGCCCACCCCCGACGCACCAGCCGCCCGGATCATCGGGGTGCCGATGCTGCGTCCGCCCGACTTGATCATCCAGGACGAGCTGCACTTGATCGCCGGCCCGCTGGGCTCGCTGGTCGGGCTCTACGAGGCAGCCGTCGACAAGCTCGCCACCTGGCGGGAGACAGAGACCGCTCGCAACGTGCGTCCCAAGGTCATCGCCTCGACGGCCACCGTCCGGCGCGCCAATCAGCAGATCGGGTCACTGTTCAATCGCACCACCGAAGTATTCCCGCCGCCCGGTCTGTCCGTGGACGACAATTTCTTCGCTCGGCAGCGAGACACCGCCAGCACACCGGGCCGGCGGTACGTCGGCATTTGCGCGCACGGTACCCGGATCAAGTCGACCTTGATCAGGGTATACGTCTCGGTGCTCGGCGCGGCCCAGCAACTGCACGAGCGCTACGGCCGTAATCGGGTTACTGATCCCTATATGACAATGGTCGGGTACTTCAACAGCTTGCGTGATCTCGGCGGGATGCGCCGCCTTGCCGAGGACGACGTCAGCACGCGGCTGACTCGAGCCGATGAACGCGGCCTGGCCAAGCGGTTCGACCCCGAGATCAAGGAACTGACTTCACGGCTGTCCTCCGATCAGATCCGGCCGCTGCTTGACCTGCTGGCGGTGCCGTTCCCCCGTAGCCCGGGCCGGGATTCCCCACGTCCGATCGACGTGCTGCTGGCCACCAACATGATCGCGGTCGGTGTCGACGTGTCCCGGCTGGGTGTCATGGTGGTGTGTAATCAACCCAAGTCCACTGCGGAATACATCCAAGCCACCAGCCGTGTCGGGCGCGCGGCGCCGGGCCTGGTGTTCACCGTGTACAACTGGGCCAGGCCCCGGGACCTGTCTCATTACGAGAGCTTCGAGCACTTCCACGCCACGGTCTACCGCCACGTCGAGGCGCTGTCAGTGACTCCGTTCGCCGAGCGGGCGGTCGACCGCGGCCTCACCGGTGTGCTGGTTTCCCTGGTCCGCGAATTGGAGCCGGCGTACAACGGCAATTACCGGGCCCAGGAATTCAACAAGAACTCCCAGCTTGCTGATCACGTGGTCCGGTACCTCAAGCGGCGCGCCGAGGAGGTCAGCGATCGCGAGACCAGCCGCCGGGTCGAGGACGAGCTGGAGGAACGGTTGGCCAACTGGGACCGGCAGCGCTCGACGGCAGGCCGCCGGCTGGCCTACTCCCAGCCGTTGCGGGCCGACGACGTCGCTGGTTTGCTGCACCGCCCTACCGAAGGGCCATGGCGGCAGACGACCTGCCCGACCTCACTTCGCGACGTCGAGCCCGGTATCCCGCTGCTGCTGCAACCTGCCGGCGGCTACCTGTCCACTGAACCGCCGTTCCGCCCGGCGGATGTCGGGGATAACGCCGGTGCGGAAGGGGATGCGTGATGAGCGTGGCGGCAGAGCTACATGCACTGCGAGTCGGCGCGCTGCGCCCGAACCAACTGCTGCACACCTACGGCGTCGGCGCGATGGCCGACCTGCCGAACCTCTCGGTGGTGATGCTGGGTTTGGACTTCTGGAACCTCGAGCGGTCCAGGACCGTGCCGGAGGAACGGCTGCTCGCCGCGGTGCGACTGAAGTTGGGTCATCAGGTCGACTCGCTGCGCCTGCCGCCTTATCTACCTGAGACGTCGGACCCGTTTGCCGAGTGGACGAGGGTGGGTGTGCCGGTCGGACTTTTCCCCAGCTGGGTGCGGTGCTCGCAGTGCAATCGCCTTGGTCGAGCTGATGGCGGTTTATTCGAGCTGCTGAAGGATTCGGTCCAGCCGGACAGGATCCGCTATGTGCATCCGTGCTCGGGTCGCGGCGGCACCCGACCGGTTGCGGTACCCGCCCGGTTCGTGCTGGCGTGCGACGAGGGGCACCTGGACGACTTTCCCTGGCTGTACTACGCCCACCGCGGTCAAGAACCGGAATCCGGGCACTCACTCAAGATGACCGAACGGGGCAGCACCGGGGAGGCCGCGAACGTGTTCGTCTCCTGCGACGAATGCGGCATACGCAAGAGCAGGCCGATGTCGGACGCTTTCGGCGAGGCCGCGCAGCGGAGCCTGCCCGCTTGCCGTGGCCGGCATCCGCACCTCGGCACCTTCGAGCCGTGCGACCGGGCGACTCGCACTCTGGTGCTCGGCTCGACCAACAGCTGGTTTCCCTTGCAGTTGCGGGCCTTCACCCTGCCTCATGACCGCAACCCGCTCGACCACGTGATCGTCGAGTTCTGGCGGCAGCTGGAACCGTTGGCGACCCTGCCGGAAGCGACCGCGAAGCAGCTCATGCCGACCCAGACGTGCTGGCCACAACTGGAGGCGTACGGACCGGATCGCGTGTGGCACGCGATCCGGTCGCGTGCCACGGACGGGGTACAGCACCAGAGGCAGTCGGATGGGCTCGATCTGCTCGGACCCGAGTGGGCCGCTCTGGCCAGCGACAATCCGGTGAACCTGCCCGACTTCACTACCCACCACGAGCCGGTTCCCGCCAGTGCCCGCTCCTGGCTGGACCGGGTGGTGTTGGTATCACGGCTGCGCGAGGTCGCCGCGCTTTACGGCTTCACCCGCATCGACGCTCCCGAGTGGGAGGTGCAGGACACCCAGGACAACCGGCGAGCTCCACTATCAGCCACCGAGCCGACCTGGGTGCCCTGTGCCGAGATGCGGGGCGAGGGGGTCTTCCTGCGCTTCACCGAAGAGTCGGTTGCCCGGTGGGAGCGCAGTGCCGCGGCCCTGCACCGGGAGCGGGACGTGCTGCTCCCGGCTCATCGATCCTGGTGCGAGCAGCGACGCCTGGACGCCACCCGCTGGCCTGGTCTTCGGTATGTCCTGCTGCACACTTTCGCCCACATGCTCATCCGGGAACTGGCGTTGGACTCCGGATACAGCGCCTCCGGGATCGGCGAACGGATCTATGCCCGTGGTGGCGACGCGCCGATGGC
>QHBZ01000185.1:4998-5337 GCA_003244055.1 Pseudonocardiales bacterium
CTCTGCGCCGAGCACGATCCGGGTGTGCACGGACGGCTGTACGGCGCTGCCTGTCACGCCTGCTTGTTCGCCGCGGAGACGTCCTGCGAGCGCGGCAATCAGTACCTGGATCGGACGCTGCTCGTCGACACGCTGGCGACCACCGGCTGCGGGTTCTTCGCCTGAGCAGCGAATCAACGCGCCGTCCTTCAACTAGGTGGCGAGACGATCTCGACGCTGGACACTCGGCTGATCTCGAACTGGCGTCCGGTGTGCCGTAGCTCGCCGACCACCCGCAGCGGACGTTGGTCGCGGTGCGCGGAGACCGCAATGTCGTAGTCCCGGGGTGCCAGCCGCATG
>QHBZ01000185.1:5460-6671 GCA_003244055.1 Pseudonocardiales bacterium
GTTCTGGCGCTGACCGCCGATATCCACCAACGCGTCGCACAGGTTCGCTGAGACACCGTCGCCCACTCGCTCGATGAACGGCGTCGGGTCGCCGTTCTGGCTGCTGCGAGCGGCGGCGTCGTGGGCAGCGCTCGTCGCCTGATAGAGGTGCAGCAACACTGCGCGGGACGACACCGGCTGCTCGAAGAATTCAAGCGGCAACGGGGTCTCCACCCTCAGCACGTAACTGCCCCTGCTGGTCTGACCCAGCCGCACCTGATCGACGAAACCGCGTGCCTGTGGCGGTTTCTGGCTGGGCAGCACCGTTGGCCGTTCCGATGACACCGCGGACGTGGCAGCAGCCAGGAACAGGTCGTGCACCCCTTTGACCGCGAGGTAGCCCTCGTGCAGCGGCGTCGATCCGCTCGGGCCGTCCGGGATCATCCGGATGTACTGCACGTCGAGCCGTGACGAACGCAGATCTTGCAGGACCTCAGACACCGGCCGCAACTCGACCGTCGAAAGCGTGTCAACCAGCTCCGCCAGTCGGGCCGGATAGTCGCGCAGCTCCCCGCTGACCGGCACGAGTACCTCGGCCTCGGCGCCGTCCACGAGCCGCGTCCAGATCGCCGCCTGGCCGTAGCTACCCGCCTCGTACCAGCCGGATGCCTGCAAGTAGGCGACGATTCCGGCGGGGTCGATCCCGGCCATCGCGTCGGTTGTGATCCCCGTCGACATCAGGCCCCCACCCGTGCTGAGGCAGTCGGCGCCATCAGCATGCGCAAGGCGTCCACGGTCAGCAGGTTGTCGACTGGGACATCCACGGCGACCTTCGCGTCCGGCGCACCGTTCACGGGCTGGCGATCCTGCAGCGACAGCCAGTAAGCACCGTGTTTCAGCTCCACCACGTCGTGGCGAGTTGTCGCGTAGTCAGCGCAGTCGTCAGGCACGATGACCAGCACCAGGAAGCGGGGCAGCGCGAAGTCCGTTCCGGCCAACTCGTTGAAGTGCCTGCCGTGCATCCGGTACTTCCAGTGCCCGTCTCTGCAGATCGGCCGGGACCAGGACTTGACCTGTACGTCGATCTTGGGGTGGCGGGTCGCGCCGAACACACCCTTGTGGCTGATCGTGAAGTCGCAGCCGTCCACATCCAGTTCGGCTCTGGATACGATCAACCCAGCCGCCGACGCCAGCACTCGGACGAACGACTCGCCGAACAATCCCTGGTGCTG
>QHBZ01000186.1 GCA_003244055.1 Pseudonocardiales bacterium
CTAAGAAGGGAGCAGGTCGCTGATGCTGACCTACCTGCATGTGATCATCGCGGTGATCCGGGCGCGCATCGAGACCGTGCGTGCCGATGAGCGGGGCTACACGACCGAGACCGTCGTCGTCACCGCCCTGCTGGTGGCTCTGGCCATCGCCGTGCTCGCGCTGATCGCCGTCGCGGTCATCGACAAGGCCCGGCAGCTCTCCACCACCCTGTGAGACGACGATGCCCCACGCTCACCCGTCGCGACCGGTTCGGCGACGGTCACCGTTGCCGAGTTCGATGCGCTGGCGGTGGTGCCGGTCGGTGTGGGCCGATCAACGGGGTTCGGTGTCGGCGGAGTTGGTGATCGCCGTGCCCGTCCTGCTGTTGCTGCTGATGCTGATCGCCCAGTTCGCGCTGTGGGCTCACGCCAGCCATATCGCCCAGGCCGCAGCCTCGCAAGCGCTGTCGGCCACCCGGGTCCGCGGCGGTACCGCCACCGAGGGCGACGAGACCGCCCGCGAGGTGCTGGCCCAACTCGGCCAGGGTCCGTTACGCAACGCCCACGCCGTGGTCATCCGGGGCCCCGAACAGTCCACCGCCGAGGTCAGCGGGGACGCGGTCAGCGTGTTGGGGTTCCTCGTGTTACCGGTCCGAGCGCGGGCGGTGGGGCCCACCGAGCATTTCGTCGCGCCCCCGGCAGGTGCGGGATGAGACCGGGCAGCATCCGTGAGGACCGGGGCTCAGTGGCCACCGAGATGACGCTGCTGGTCCCTGCCGTGGTCGCGCTGCTGCTGTTCGTGGTGTTCTGCGGGCGGCTGGCCGAGGCCCGGTTGCGGGTGGAAGACGCCGCCCACCAAGCCGCGCGGGCCGCGACGATCGCCCGCAGCGCAGGTCAAGCCAGCAAAGACTCCCAGGCCGCGGCGCAGGCCGCGCTTGACCAGGCCGGGATGAGCTGCCGCGCGCTGACCGTCGATACCCGACTTGCCGGGTTGCAGCCCGGCAGCGTGGTCAGCGTGACGCTCACCTGCCAGGTGGATCTGTCTGACCTCGCGCTGCTCGCCGTACCCGCCACCGTCAGCGTCTCAGCCACCGCAGACTCGATGGTGGACCGCTGGCGCGGTGGACCACCGGCAGACCAGGACATCCCATGATCCTCCGCAGAATCCGCAACCTCGGACGCGACGAGCATGGTCGCGTCACGGCATTCGTTGTCGTGCTCACCAGCGCGTGCCTGATGTTCGCCGGTCTGGTCTTCGACGGTGGTCTGGCGCTAGCGGCGAAGACCCGGGCGATCGGCGCCGCGCAGGAAGCCGCCCGCGCCGGCGCCCAGGAACTCGACTTGGCCTCCTACCGCTCCACCGGCGTGTTACGCCTGGAACCCGCCCACGCGCAAGTCGCCGCGCAGCACTACCTCGACATGATCGCGGCGACCGGGACCGTGACCACCAGTGGGAACACCGTGCGCGTCACCGTCACCACCACCACACCCACCCACCTGCTGGGCCTGGTGGGGATCGGTGGGATCACCGTGACCGGGCGCGGTCAGGCAGAACCGGATCAGGGCGGGTTCGCGCAAGCCGGTCCGGGGATGGGGTCATGAGCGTCCTGCGGGTGGCCGGGCGGTTCCTCGGCGCCGTGGTCGCCCTCGCTGCGTTGGGGGTCCTCGTGGTGGGCGTGCCCTGGGGGCTGTCGCACTACATCGGCTGGCCCCTGCCCACCCAGCTGCCCACCGTCGGTGAGCTCGAGGCGTTCGTGCTGACCCCGTTGTCGACCTCGACCCTGCTGGGTTTGCTCGCGTGTATCGCCTGGCCGTTGTGGCTGGTCTTCAGCGTCGACGTCGCGCGGTGTGTGCCCGATGCCCTGCGCGGTATCCGGATGCCGGCAGCCGGTCCGGTGCACGCCCTGGCCGCGTTCCTCGTCGCAGCCGCGGTCCTCGGGCTCCTCGGTCCCCGCTCACCGTCCGCGCTGCCCGCGCCGGTCACGATCGCCGCCGACGCCCCAGCCCCGGTGGTCGTCTCCTATGACCTGGGCGCCACCCCCGGCCAACTCCTACAGCCCGCCGCCGTGGCGATCCCGTCCGCAGACGCCCAGGGCGCGACGACCACCATGGCGCGTCACCCGGCGCAATTGCGGTCGTCGGTCGCTGAGCCGGGCACGGTCATCGTGCGCGGCCCGCACCACGGCGTTTACGACAGCCTCTGGCGCATCGCTGAACGTGAACTCGGCGACGGAGCACGCTGGCCTGCCCTGTTCGAGCGCAACCACGGCATGCCCCAAGCCGACGGCACCGCGCTAACAGAACCCGGCCTCATCCAACCCGGCTGGATCCTGCGACTACCCGACCAGCCCGCCACCCCGCCCTCGGCGGCCACGGGTCATTCCGACCCGGTACCGCTGCCCGCACCACAGGGCGCGGTCGAGCAGGCGCCGCCTACTGCACCGGCCCCACCACCCGCGCAGATCCCCGCACCCGCTCCGGCCACCGAGCCGCCCCCCGCGCCGGGCGCGGCTCCCGGTAGTGGATTGGGCTCGACGCACTCCCCAGCTGAATCCGTGAGCAGTACGCCCGGTTCGGGGCTGGCCCTGGGCACCGGCGGGCTCCTGACCCTATCGGTGGCCGGTGCGGTCACCGCCGCGCTGGCGTTGCGTCGCCGTCGTCGGCGCCACTCCTACGTCCCCGGCAGCGGGCAGCGCCATCAGCCCGAGCCCATGCCGCCAGTCGTGCGCACGCTGCGCATCGCCTATGACCAGCAGCAGCTCGGCCTGGATCCCGACGACGAGCCGAACGGCGACGATCCCGAGGATCCCCGACCCGAGGACGGGCGCGCCGTCGCGCTCGATGGCGGGTCAGGGCCGCACCCGGGCAGCGTCGAGGTGGGCGTGCGGGACGGGCGAGCCCGGGCGGTCGACCTCGCCGCGTTGCACGGCCTCGGGATCACTGGCGCCGGGACCGAAGCCACCGCCCGCGCATTGCTGGTCCATCTGCTCGCCACCACCGCGGCCACCGTGCTCATCCCCCAGCAGGACGCCACCCGCCTGCTCGGCACCGACGTCTACACGTCACCGCGCCTGCGCATCGTGCGCGATCTCGACTCCGCCACCACCGCGCTGGCCCGCCACCTCACTGCCCAGCGCCAGGGTGAGGGACCGAAGGTCGTGCTGGTTGCGAGCGTCGATGGCCCGCAACCACGGCTGCAGCAGATCCTCGACAACGCCGCCACCTGTGGCGTGCAGGGCATCCTGCTGGGGCACTGGCCGGCCGGCGCCACCGTGCGGGTCGACTCCACCGGCCTGGTCACCGCCACCAGCCCCACCCTGACCGACCTGCACAGCACGCAACTGTTTCACCTCGGCGCCAGCGACACCCGTGACCTCATCGAACTGCTCACCGACATCCCACCCACCCAGACACCGGCCGATATCGACGCGGATATCGGTCAACCACATCCCGCCACACCGGATCGCACCGAACCCGGTGACCGAGAAGCGGTCAGCGACGATGAACCCTCCGCGGTGACCCAAGAACAGTCAGGGCCAACCGATCACTCGTTGGCGCCGGTCTCGGCGCCCTACCGCGACCCGGCGGGCGTCGATGAGCCCGTCAGCCTCGTGGCCGGTGGCGTGGTGGCTGGCGTGGATCCGTCGTCGGATGCGACGGTCGTTCAGCGTGGTGGCAGCGCCGGGCCCGCCACCGCGACTGCGGGGTCAGCGCCGCGAGCCTCCGTGAGCGTGCTCGCCCCCGATCCCGAGGCCCCGATGGCACTGTCGCTGTCGCTGCTCGGACCTGTGGCTCTGCACTGGCATACCCTTGAGGGTCCGCAGGATCTAAGCACCGTGCTGGCGCCCAAGCACACGGCGCTGCTGGTGCTGCTCGGCCTGTACCCCGACGGCACGACCCGGGAGGTTCTGCGGGAGGCGCTGTGGCCCAATGCCAACGCGCGGAGACCCTACAACGCCCTCTACGCCACGATCTCCCAAATCCGCAAAGCCCTGCAAGACGCCACCCACGGGCAAATCGCCGATCCCTTCGACCAGCGGGGCGAGCGAATCTCTCTTGACCGTCACACGATCACTGTTGACTACTGGGATTTGCTCGATGCCGACCACGCCCGCCGCATCGCCCCTAACCAGGAGAGCCGACTTGAGGCCTGCTGGCTGATCGCCTCGCTCTACCGCGGAGAACTGGCCGAACACCAGTCCCCGCTGTGGCTCGAAGCCCCGCGGGAAGCAGCCCACCGCGCCGCCCTGGACGCTCTCGCCGAACTCGCAGCGCACTACCGAGAAAGCGACCCGAACCGCCAACTCCAACTCCTCGAACACGCGCGGCTCCTCGCTCCCGACAACGAAGCCATCTATCGCGATATCATGCGCACCCAAGCGGCGTTGGGACTCACTGCCTCCATCAACAGAACAGCGCAACTGCTGACGTCGACTCTCGCAGCAATGGGCGCACGACCAGACCCCAGCACCACTATCCTCGCCCGCACGCTCCAAACCCGCCATTACGTCATCAGCCCGGCGTAGAATACTCTTACGATAACGCTCACGGTCGGCTTCAGTGTCCTTCGCGTGCTGTGAACGTTGACGATGCAGGCTCTCGATCTGTTCACGGGGCCGGTGAAATTCCGCTCTGTCATTCTGGTGTGCGACCGCAACAGATGATCAACGCCACGACTGGATCCCGCTCACCTTCAGATCGGCCTGCCCACACGGGTACCTGTTAATCGAGAAGCCCCTCGTGGCCGCATCCTCCCAGGTCAGCATCGCCTCGGCCCCTACCTAGGCTTACCCAGCCTCGGTACCCGGCGGGAACCTGTTGACGACGGTGAGGGATATGGTGAGCGGTCGTGTGTGCCTTACCCCGATATTTGTTGTTTCCGTTGTGATTCAGTGAAGTTCATGTTCATACTCTAGTCACGCCTGCGATTAATCGCGGCGGGGATGTCGACCGCGACAGACGCGACTTCTACGTCGCCGGGCTCATCGGCCGCACTGTGGAAGTCTCCTAGCGATGATGCCCTAATATCGCGTGACTAACACATCATCCGCACAACGGGGACGTCCCAACATCCTCCCGGTCACCTACACATAATTATCCTCACCTCCGGCCGAAAGTCAAGACGTCCCCGCACTTGACCTTACAGAATCATTCTGTATGCTGGGAAGCAGCACAACAGAACGGCAGGCGGAGACTTGAGAAGCTAGCAAGCCTCCGAGAGCCTGAGCTTGACATTACATAATGGTTCTGTATGTTGAGCACCAGCACAACGGAAAGCAGCAATGCGGTAAGCGCCATGCGCCAACGGGGCGCTAGTGGAGACCAGGGTCAACCCAGCCGTGCCGCTGCACGCCGAGAATGGCCTGACCGAACGTGGTCGCGGAAAGCGCAGGAAGCGCGCCGCGATCCGCGGCTAGATATTGGTTGCACGTGGTCGGCGCTGCCAAGCGCTCGACCCGGACAACCGATATCTAGCGGCAAGGTGAAACCCGTGAGGGGATGGCTATCCGGGTTGCGGAGAAAGTGCGGCAGACGTTACGAGAGTACGGCGGCCGTACTGCCAATTTCTGCGGGAACATACCATTTCGAGAAATGCGCGAAGGGTGAGCTATGTCCAGACCACGGGGTTACCCGTCAGACGCTTACTTGCGGGAGGCACGCCGGGTCCGGGTCACCCTTGACCGGACGGGTGCCTTCACCAAGGGCAACATGAGTGACACGAACACCGCCCGTATCACGGTGCTGGCAGCCGATCAGCCGACGTCATGGTCAGGCGGAGTCGACTACTGGCCAACCGGGGCACCGCGTCCCAGCGCGTCGGCCGCCCGGTGTAAAGCGGCAGGCACGGCACCGACGCGCAGCGCGGTGCACCACCGTGCCGACCGTATCGGGCTCGACATAGACACGCTCACGGCAGGGCAGCTCCGCAAGGTGCTAAACGCCACCGTGTCCCGTGTTGGCGTCCACAAGTGGCGCAGAATTGGCGCGGACGTGCGGGAGCGTGAACTCGCACTGACGGTGAATTCGCGCTAATCGACCCACTCCGTGGAGGGGCCGGCCCGTCGATAGGCGGCCGCTGACCGCGTGATGGCGTAATCAGAAGCATCGGCAGCGGATGCGATGCGCCGTGCGTGCCGATCGGGAGGAGGGCGGCCCGGACTACATGTGTGGCGTGTGCGAGAGGGCGAGTCAATCTATGAATACGCGCTGAGTCGCGCATACAGCCACCAAGGGGTGGCGACAGACAAGTTCCGCGAGAATGTGGCGCTTGCGATCATAAAAGCAACCCCGTCAGAGACGGGCGGAGTCTGATCGCCGAGGATGAGATCAAGCGCGTGGCGGATCTGCTGTGCGCCCTATCGAAGGGCACGACGGGGTTGCGCTGGTCTCGCACCATCGGGACGGCCGGGGCGTGGTATCTGCCCCGCTCCCGTGACCGCGACCCGCACACCGACTGCATCAACGGAGTGGCGGGCGCGCTGCGCCAGGCGGGCTTCACCGCCGAGATCGCGATCGACACCACCCCCCGAGCGACGGCCGCAGTGGAAGCAGACCGGGCGCAACGGTCAGCCACGCGGGCGCACCGACTAACCGAGCGCTCTGCGCGACTGATCCACCAAGGCACCGACGAGTGGGCGCGGGCCCGCGAGCTGGCCAGCCACCTCCCGCTCGGCCAGCCCGATCTGGTCGATCACCACAGCTACCCACGTACCCGTTGATTCCGCGAACGCATCCACCGCATGCAAGACCGCGCGATCGGCAATCTGACAGCCGGCGAGCGCGCCGGACAGGCTGCCGAGGCGGCCCACGCCAACCAGCGTCACCACCTCAACGGCGCCACCACCGAACGACGAATCCAGCGCCTCGAAGCCCACGCCCGCGACCTGGCCCGCAAGATCTCCCGAGCCCAAGCCAGCAACGACACCGAGGCGCGAGCCGGTCTGGAACCCCGGGCCGCCAGGTCGCCAGCGACCTCGCCTACTGGAAGGCCCACCTGGCAGACCTGATCGCCAGCGGCACCTACCGCCAGTGGGGGTCCGATGACTTCCAAGTCGGCGACTCCGTGAAGGCCTCCGGACGCTGGCACCAGGTGCTCCGAGTCAACCCCACGTCACTGACCGTGCCCAGCGTCACGGGCGGGAACGGGACGCACACGGCGCCCTACGTAAAAATTCAGCCCTGATGATCAGCGCATGACGTTGTTTCCGGTCGGCCGGTGGGCCTCCGGTCCGGTGGTGGTCGGTCGGGACGTGGTGTTAGGTGGGTGCGGGTAGTGCGGGCATCCAGGGTTTGCCGGTTAGGGCGTCGCGTAGCACGGTGATCTTGTCGAGGCCGTGTTTGGCGGCGGTGGAGAGGTAGCCGAGGATGGTGTAGCGGTCTTGGGTGCGTGCTTCGCTGGTCAGGCGCCCGGAGATCTTCTGTTGGATCTTGCTGGGGCGTAGGTCGCGTTCGGCCTGATTCGAGGTGGGGGGCACCTTGAGGTCGTGGGCGAAGCGCAGCACGTCGTCGGGGCGGTCGCGCAGGACTTCCAGCAGCAGGCGGGCTTTGCGTTGTCCGGGGCGGGTGCCGGCCGAGGTGGTGTCGGACAGTCCGACCAGCATCCCGTCGCGGAGCCGGGTAAGTAGCTCGTCGCGGATGTCGGCGTCGATGGTGGGTAGGCCCTGCTCGCGGGCGTGGTTGGCGTGGTGGATCAGCCCGCGCAGCGCGTCGGCGATCTGGACGGGCCACACCGCGTCGGGGTAGACCTCGGTGGCACCAGCAAGATCACGTAGGAGATGAGCACAGCAAAGTTGGTGGACCAGCGTCCCGAGCTTGGCGGAATCGTAATTTTGGTAGCGGTCGTGCACGATCACCGAGTTGGTCAGGTCGGTGACCACGAACGCGGTGAAGGTGTCGATGGACCGATCACCGAGCAGGTAGTGGGTGTAGAGCTCGGTGGCCGCGACCAGCAGGTAGCGTTCGGCCTTCTTCTTGCCCGCTGGTGGCTGCTGGGGGCCGACTCGCAGAGGGGTCTCATCGCAGCTCACCGCGTGCGCCAGGGTGATCAGGGTGCGGATCCGCTGGTGGGTCTCGGTGAGTAGCCCGGCCGCGCGGTTGATCATTCCGTGGACGAACCCCACCGAGGGTGCGGTCCCGGTCAGTGACTCCAGCAGCGCGACGACGCGGTGCGCGGGGATGAAGTGCACCACCATCAGATACACCGCGAACGCGGCCAGGTTGGGGCCGTACCCGACCGGCCCGGACCGGGCCCCGTCGGGCCGATCAGCAGTGTGGAGCTTCCCGCAGCCGCAGCGCACCTGGTGCTGGTCATACTGGATGACCTTCACAGCGACCTGCGGGATCTCGTGTTGCTGGTAGCGGTCCACGATCCCCAGATCCCGGGCACCACCCAGATCGTCACCGCACTCGCAGCGGCCTTGGGGGAACCGGTCGCGGCGGTCATCGGGGTGCTCGGTCCACGGCAGATGTGATCCCGGCGCGCCGGGCTGCTTGCCCCGCGCCCGATTGGGCCCACCCTTGTCGCGGGTGTTCTTCTCCGGCGGTGCGGGCTTGCCCGGATCATCGTCGCGCGACGGAGGACTCGAGGAGTTCCCCGAGTTACGCGACAGCAGATGCTCCAACCGGGCCAGCTTGCCCGCCAGCATTTCGTTGGTCTCCATCAACTCCGAGAGCTGCCCGGCCATCGCGGTGATCTGCGCGGCCTGATGCCGCACCACAACGATCAGCTCGTCGCGCGACATCTCCTCCGGCCCGGACACCCGAAGATCAAACCGTACACCAGTCGATCACAGCGTGATCGACACGCACCTGTCGCCGACCTCCGCATCAGGACACCGACGACAGCGCATCAGCCCAGGTCAGCCCAAGGGCTGAATGTTTGCCGCCCTACGACACGGTCACCGACCGCCGGCCAGCAACCCACACAGCAGAGCAGCGCCCGCCGGAAATGACCGAGCACCAGCAGCCAGAACAGGAACCGAGTGATACCGACAGGAGAAGGGAGGGGGCGTCATGCACCGTTTCTGCTACCACAAGGGCCTACCCGAGGCGACCGACACCGCGAGGGGACGCCGCGCCATCAAGGGCAACACCCACGACAGCGGCGCCTACGTCTGCACTTATCCGACGGTGTCGCCGTGAACGCCGACACCGCAGCGCTGGCCGACGCCTTGCGCGACGAGCTGCGCGCGGCACTGGAGATCCACCTCGAGGCGATCGTGGCGGCGGCGCTGGCCCGCATCGAGGACAAGCCCGACGATCCACCGACCGGATACGACGACCGGACCGACGAGCAGCGGCGCGAGGATGCGATCCAGTGGCTGCGGCTGACGTTCACAGGCCGGTCATTCGAGGCCCTGGCCCGCGCGTCCTACACCGAGCGCGCGACCGCGGACTACCTCGACGCCGAGAACGCCACCCACGGCCACCTCCTCAACCCGGCCGCGCGGGCCCGCGGCATCGACCCCAACAGCCTGTTCACCGGCCCGCAGACCCGCGCCCACAAATGGGCCAGCCCCGAGCTGATGCAGTGGTGGACCGAGCACGGCCGGCTCACCTTCGAGGAGCACTGCGCCGAGCTGCTGGGCTACGGCCAGACCGCCCACACCCTCCGCACCCTGCGCGCGCTGCGCTGAGACGCACCGACCAATCGCTACCCAAGTGGAGGAGGGCTGAGCTGTGGATGCACTGGACAAACGCAACGTCGGGCGAGGGCGTAGGGCTGGGTCCTGCCGCAGGGCTGGGTGGTGACCACAGAGTTGCACCCCGACGACCACTACGACGATCCGCGCGACGCGGGCGACTGCTACGCGACCGACTTCGCCGTGCCCGACTACAACAACCCCGACAAGGGATTCTGCCAGCACTGCGACCAGATCATTACCAAGATCGGCGCCGAGCGTGCGCGCAAGCTGGACCTGGGCGACGTGGACGCGAACGCCTGGGCAGACTCGGAGGGGTCGGTGCACTGCCCGAACGCCGCACTGGTCGACTGCCCGGACTGCGACACCGGCGAAGACCATGACGGTAATCCGTGCACCCGATGCGACGGTGACTGCGCTGAACTGCCCGGCCCGCACGAGCTCGCCGACCCGGTCGCGGTCACAGCGTGGCGCAACAACGACTGGTTGTTCTACGGCGTCATCATCGAGGTCCATGACACGGCCGGCCGGGTATGGGGCCAGGGCAGCCTTTGGAGCATCGAGGGTGGTCTCTTTCCCCTCGTGCACGGAGACGGCCGGATCGAGCGCAGGCACCTCGACCCCCTGGAGACCGCGGGCGCCAGTCCCCATCCGGCCCCGGAGTTGATCGACGAGACGCTCAGGATGGCACAGAACGAGCTGCGCAAGCACGCCAAGAGCGCACCGGTCATCACCCGAACCGGGAGCGAATGACCACCGCGAAGCTGATCACCGCCCACTGCCCCGGCCATCGCTTACCTGATAACTCGCCCCAAGCCAGCAAGCCAGGGCTGAACCTGGCGCTCGTTTCGAACCGTCGTGCACGAGTGCGATGCCGCAGTCGTGATCGGTCCTTGTTCGGTCGCCCGTATCCCCGGAGGTGTAAACCGGCGATATCCCCGACCCTGACTCTCACCGAGCGCACCGCCCGAGCGCTCGACCGGACCCGTCACGCCGCTCCGATGATCGAGAGCCGTGAGCTTTCTGGCCGGAGTCGATACCGGGTGGTCTGGTACGTACCGTGGTCGCGATGTTCGGTCTCGATCCCGCTGACGTGCGGCGCTCGTCGCCTCGCTGGAATCCACCGATCAGCCGTGGTGGCTCGTCGCGCGGCTCGGCTCCGCTCGAAGCCCGCCATGACCCCGACCATGCGATTCGCATAGCCCACGTCGCACTCGACGGCATTGAGCGCGGCGGGTGTCGTCTGGGCGGGCTAGGCGACGTCTATCTCGACGGTGGGTGCCGTTGTCGACCGGCGCCGTGGTTCGATCTTGCGTGCTCGGGGTCGTCCGGTCTGTGAGTAGACGTAAGGTGCTGGTCGCAAGGGGGAGTGCGTATGACTCAGCTCAACTGGCGCGGCTGCGCTCAGTGTGAGAGCCCGGTGCCGGCCGATTCCGGTGACAGCTGCCTGGTGTGCGGGTCGCAGACGGGGCAGCTCTGGTCCGCGGAGCAGGCGGCCGGCCACTGCAAGGTTGGTGCGCAGACGTGGCGGACCTACGGTTATGAAAACCGAATTCCGAGGTCAATCGGATACCACCCGGCGCTGGGGGTGGTGGTGTGGGATGACCGCGCGGTGATCGCGTGGCTGGCCGACGGCCGACCCGCGCAAAGCGGGCCGCGGGGGCGGCGAAAGTGACGGAGTCCGCGACGCGCCTGGCGGCCGGTCGGTTGTTAGCGCGGATTTCCACGCAG
>QHBZ01000187.1 GCA_003244055.1 Pseudonocardiales bacterium
AACACTGCCGGTTACCAGTTTCGTGCTCAAGGTGCCGCTCCCTGCCGTGATGGACATTATGGGCTGGTCAGACGCCTCCATCGCTAAACGGTACATGCACGTGCCCCGCGAACTGGTGACGGCGATCGCTGCCGAGATCGGAGCCCTAATGTGGGCGAAAACGGATGCCGACGACGATGAGGAGGACGGTCAAGCGGGCGTGCCCGGCTCCGGATAGCACGGTTCAATTAGTGACAACTGGCTGGACGGAACTGCTCTCCCCGGTCAGGTCAGGTGGTCTTGCAGACTCGCATGCCGAAACTGGTAGACAGCTCCGACGGTGCGCAGGACGCCGCGGGCTCGGGCGTCTTCAAGGAAGGGCATCAAGCCAATGGCCGGAACACGGGAAAACCGTAGTTGAAACCAGGCCAGGGCGGTCGGCCAGGTCACGGATGACGTGATCCCGCACACGAGCCCTAGGGCGACCCCGGTCTGAGGCTCGACGCTGAACCCGCTCCCGATCGAAGACCAGACTCCGCTCCAGCGCCCTGTTGAGACACCGTCGAGCGCCCAATCGAAGAGCCCATGCGAGATCCCCTCCCCAAGCCCGACCGCGAGCCCGACCACGAGTCCGAACACGAGCCCGACCACTCGATCGTTGCGCCAGCTCTCGCGCGGGTCCCAAGGGCGCTCCTCACCTGCCGTGAGCCCACCCGCGAGCCCGCTCACGAGTCCACCCGTAAGACCGCCCATAAGCCCGCCCCCGAGCCCGAATAGAAGTCCTGCTATCAGGACGGGTAAGAGCCCTGCCCCTCTTATGAGCTCAGCCGTGACCCATATCAGCCCGACCCCGAGCCCGAGAATTCCGCCATTTCGCCAGTGCTTTCGCGAGCCCTGAGAACGCCGCTCTCCTTCGATGATCCCCCCGATGGGCCCAAACACGAGCCCGAGAACGAGCCCGAACGCGAGCCCGAACACAAGCGTGGAAGTGGAAATGGAACTGGGCACGAACTCATTTATTAGGTCCAGTACGCCCGTGAGCGTGAGCTCGACCGCGAATCCTCCAACGAGTCCATATACGAGCCCGGTAGCGAGGACCAAACGCATGTTGATAGCACGCCAGTTCTTTACCCGCTTAGGAGCACGGTCCCCGCGCCCGTACCTGAACCCAAATGGGAGTCCGATCCCAAATCCGAAGATTAGCCCGAGCTGCATGTCCGAAAACACGGCCCCGGGCGCCGAGCTGTCCCACGATAATCCTTTCGAGAAATTGTACAAGAGCACCCAAATTCCAAACGCAAGCGCTGTCAGGAACCCGCCCGCGAGCCCTCCCGCGAACATGCTGATAAGGATGCGGGGCAGGGTAGGCGCCCATCGGGGGATGTGCCACCAGGCCAGGTCCCGGGTGTCGTCGTGGTTCATCTGTCGGGCGATGAAGGAAAGCGTCTGTGTCGCCTGAGGCAGGCTATATCGGGGTTTTGGCCGGCCCGGTCGGGGGGTGTAGGCGTCGGGCAGGACGCGGGCGATGAGATGCCGCTCAAGGTCGTCAGCGCTGCCGCATCTGCTGGTGGTGAGCAGCTCGCTGACGTCGTCGCCAACCCGATAGGTATCACGGACCAGAGTGAGCGCCAACGGAGTGGACATCCCGCGAGTGAGGACGCTGTCCGGGTGTTCTCGCAGATGCGTGAGCAGCTGGCTCCACCCAGACGGCGACGGTCCCGTGCGGGCTCGTTGCAGGTACTCAGCTCCCTCGGGTCCGGTGACGTCGTGCAGGCGGAGCGCAGCGGCGCCGGCTAGCCATGCAGCTCCGGCAGCGTCGACCATCTCCTGGCTACGGGTGAGCACCACCACACGGAAGGGGGCATCGCTCAGCGCTTGCAACGCGGCCGGGCGCGCCGCCTGATCCATCTCGTCGAACCCATCGAAAATCAGCGCGATCGCCCCGGCCGCGACCAACGCAGCGGCCTCGGCCTGGCCACCGCGGCGCTGGAACAGCGGATAGGTCGCGGCGAGATGGGCGGCCAGCCAGTCCTGCACCGAGCAAGTAGTGGGGTCCCAGCCGTGCACGGTGAACAACACCGGCACCGGCACCCGTGCCCGCTCGATATCGTTGACCCGCTCGCGGTGCTCCAAGGCGTCAAGCAGAAGCAAGACCGCGGACCCGCTCTTACCCGACCCAGGTGCTCCGACCACGACAACCCGACCGGAAGCAAGCCCGGCATACACCTCAAACAACTCACGGCGCCCCCCACCATCTCGCAGCTGCCTCTCAGTGACTGCGGTCAGCCCCGGCAGCGGTGTGAAGGGCCCGTCAAGTGCAGCCGTTAGATCCCCAGCCACCGGCAGCGAACATAATGACCATCGGATCGGGATCGGCGGGGGTGTCAACAAGACCCGCTCGGTAGCCGCCTTGCGCCACTGCCCGTGCACTCCTTCGGCCAACAGATCAGCCAGCGTATTCACAGGCCGGAGATCGATCGGGCGCCACACCCGCCGAAGCCACCCCCACAAAGAGACGACCGCACCAGCCACGCCCAGCGCGAACCCCCAGAACCCAGCCACATCATTACGATCAGCTGCGGGGAGACGGAAGACCCCCACCAACACCACGCCGGCGCCGACGACTAAGACCAGGCCCACGCTGATGAGTAACCGGTCTCTCCGCCTGATCATATCCAGCATTGTGACAGCTGGATTTGGATCGACGACATATCTTCTGGCTAGCCCCCGCCGCTGTGGTCTTAGGTCCTGGCGTTGGAGCAATTGTCAAGACCTGTGGATGAAGATCTTTAGGCGGCTACGTGGTGAGAGTGTTCCTCGGGTCGTTCGACGAGTCTGCCGGCCTTGAACACCGCGCCGGCGCGGACGAGGGCCACGAGATGGGGTGCGTTCACCGCGCGCCAGCGCACTTGGGCGGCTTGGATGAGCTTGAAGGCCATGGCGAGCCCAGTGTTGAACGGCACTCCCAACG
>QHBZ01000188.1 GCA_003244055.1 Pseudonocardiales bacterium
TGACCCCGTCGCAGTCCACCGTGGCCAGCAAGGTGGCGTTGGACGCCTCGATGATCCGGCCGGTGACCTCCAGGCGACCGTTATGCAGTAACGGCAGCGCCGCCGGATCGCTGGGCAGCACCGCGGCCCCGCTCAGGCCTCGACCTGGCGACGGTAACCATTCTGCCGTGGACAGATGTGCCCCTGGGGCCCCAACGGCTCCTTGCACAGCGGGCAGGGCAGGCGCCCCGCCGAGAGCACCCGCTCAGCCCGGGTGGCAAACGCCCGGGCCTGCACGAGCGACAGGAACACCCGCACCGCATCGGGGCCTTCCTCGGTGTCGTCGAGCACCATGGACTCGTCGACCTCCTGCTCGCTCACGGCGAGCAGCTCGACGACGATGGCCCGTGACTCGATGTCCCAGCCCAACCCCATGGTGCCGACCCGGAACTCCTGCTCGACGGGGGTGCTCAACGGCTCGGTGTCCACCGCGGGCTCCCCGGGCTCGACGGCGGCATCGCCCAATCGTCGAACGACCTCATCGAGCAGCGCAGACAGCCGTTCCGCGAGAACGACGACTTGCTCCTTCTCCAGCTGCACGCTGACCACCTTGGCCTCGTCAACGGCCTGCAGGTAGAAGGTGCGGTCGCCGGGCTCGCCGACGGTGCCCGCGATGAACCGATCGGGGGTACGGAAGACATGGATGACACGCGACATGGCACCGTCGACACTAGAGCACCCGGTGACACCAGACGACCGGGCATCGTCCGGCAGCGGCCATCCCCTGCCTCAGCTGGTGCCGGTCGAGCCTCCGGGCGTGGCGTCCGACGTGGGCCGCCGCCGGCGACGGCGCTTGGGCGGGACCAGCGAACGCAGATCATCACCGCAGTCGTTGACCCGCTGCACGAACGGGCGGGTCTCGGTGTATGTGACGACGCTGACCGAGCACGGGTTGGCGACGATGCGCTGGAAGCCGTCCAGGTGCACGCCCAGCGCGTCGGCGAGTACCGCCTTGATGACGTCGCCGTGCGAACAGACCAGCCACAACACTTCTGGGCCATGCTCGGCGGCCAGCTTGGCGTCCCACTCGCGGACCGCGGCCACCGCCCGGGCCTGCAGCGCGGCAAGGCCCTCACCGCCGGGGAACACCGCCGCCGAGGGGTGCGCCTGCACCACCTTCCACAGTGGTTCCTTGCCGAGCTTGCGCAGCTCCCGCCCGGTCCACTGGCCATAGTCCACCTCAACGAACCGGTCATCGACGGACACCTCGAGCGCGCGCGCCTGCGCCAGCGGGGCCACCGTCTCCCGGCAACGCTGTAGCGGGGAACTGACCACGGCCGCCAGCGGCAGCTGCGCGAGGCGCTCGACCAGCGTCTGGGCCTGAGCCAGACCGTCCTCATCGAGGGTCACCCCTGGGGTGCGCCCGGCCAGCACGCCCGCGGAGTTCGCCGTGGACCGGCCATGCCGGAGAAGGATCACGGTGCCCACGCCGCCACCCTACGCACCCGCTAGCGTGCACCCCCGTGCAACAGCGTTATCTCGGCCGCAGCGGACTGCGGGTGTCACGGCTGGCGCTGGGCACCATGACCTGGGGCCGCGACACCGACGCCGAGGAGGCCGCCACCCAGCTCGTCGCCTTCATCGACGCCGGCGGGACGTTCGTGGACACCGCGGACGTCTACAGCGAGGGCGAGTCGGAGCGGATCCTCGGCTCCCTGCTGGCTGAGGTCATCCCCCGGGACGAAGTGGTGCTCGCCACCAAGGCGGTGGCCCACCGCGACGACGGGCCATTCGGCGGCGGTGCGTCCCGGGCGGCGCTGCTCGCGGCGTTGGACGGGTCGCTGCGCCGGTTGCGCACCGACCACATCGACCTGTGGCAGCTGCACGCCTGGGATCCGGCCGTGCCGGTGGAGGAGACGCTGTCCGCGGTGGCTGACGCGGTGCGTAGCGGCAAGGTCCGCTATGTCGGGGTGTCGAACTACACCGGCTGGCAGCTCGCCACCGCCAGAGCCGTCTCCGAGGTGCCGCTGGTATCCACCCAGGTGGAGTACTCGCTGCTGGAGCGGGGGGTGGAACGCGAGGTGGTGCCCGCGGCGGCCCACCACGGGGTGGGCCTGCTGCCCTGGGCGCCGCTGGCCCGCGGGGTGCTCACCGGCAAGTACCGCACCAGCACCCCGGCCGGTTCCCGGGCCGCGTCGCCGCACTACGCGCGATATGTGGAGCACCACCGCACCGACCGGGCGAACCGGATCGTGCAGGCCGTGGCCACCGCTGCTGACGGGCTGGGGGTGTCGCCGCTGGAAGTCGCCGTGGCCTGGGTGCGAGACCGGCCGGGCGTGGTCGCCCCGGTCGTGGGCGCCCGCAACGCCACCCAGCTGGCCGGCTCGCTGGCCGCTGAGGAGGTGGAGCTG
>QHBZ01000189.1 GCA_003244055.1 Pseudonocardiales bacterium
GTAATTGATTAGCGCCTATTGGAGCGGTAGCTGCGCCGCATCGCCGCTCGAGGTCAGGAACAAAGACCGCAGGGCGCAAGTCACGGAAGCAGTTCCGTTCTTGAGGGCCGTTTGCGCAAGGCTCGCGAAGGCGGTAAAGGCGTAAGCTCCCAACTGATTCTTGGAGCAATGCGAGACTTTACGGGCTATGACTGCCGGACGGAGAATACGTTCCGCCCGGTTGTTGGTGGGTTCGACCCCCTCGGTTTTCAGGAATCGGAGCAGGTGACCCTGATCGTGCTGGATTCCAATTCCGTTGAGCAATCGCTGGTTGTCCTCATCGCGGAGAATGCGATGGCGTAGATGATAGGTCAATTTCTCATCAAGTTCCCGGTGGCCGGTTTGGAACTCTTCCACTTTCAGATCGCGGCGCGCATGCCAAAGCGCGAGACCCTCGCGCAAAAGCAAGTTGAGCTTAACGCCAAACTGACGAGCGCGGCCATGTTTAGATTCCAGCACGCCGGTCACGTTGCGGATTAGATGGGCCAGGCATTTCTGTTTCAAGACCAGGTCCAGTTCTTTGGCATCGTAACTCTTGCCCCGGTCGCTCACCAGAACCCCGCCATAGTTGGCGGGAACGATTTCACGGACTTCCTCGTTGCGATGCTGAAAGCGAATCTGGTACACCGTCGCTTGGTCGGTGTCAAAGCCCATCAGAAAGGCGTTTTGTCCGCCCACACGCCAACCTGTATCGTCAGTGTGCACCACCGGCGCCTCTCGTACCTCGTCGCGCAAGTCCCGATACGTCTCGCCCACCTTTCCCTGGGCCCGGCGTAGCGCATCCTGGGTTAAGGCGCCCTGCGTGATGCGAACACCAGTCAATTCTTCCAGGACAGCCGGAACTTTTCGCACTGGCACGCCGACACTGTAGTGCAATGCATGCGCGGCCGCCAGCACGCCCGGCCCCACGCGGTTAGCCGTGGCTCCCGCTTGATCCGGAGCCAAACCGGGAGCCGTTCCCCGCACTCGCTTCCCGCATTTCCGGCACTGGCATACGGGCACACGGTAGGTAGTCACCACCGGCTGCGGATTCCGCGGCAACTCCGTTGTCGTCGCCACCTCCTCGCGGATTTGTTCCAGCCGCCCTCCGCAAGCCGGGCAACTCTCCGGAACTTGCGCCATTACAATTTCCGTGGGCAGTTGCGAGGGTGCTCCACGGCGCGAAAATGTTCCCTGTCCGGGCTTGCGTCCGGGCCGCTGGGGATCGGCTTTGCGTTGACCTTTGGAAAACGGGGCGGCTTGCCGGTGCAGCGAACGCTTCAGGCGTTCGATCTCGGCCCGCAATTCCGCGACCTGCCGAAACAACTCCCGCACCAGTGCAATCAGTTCCTCGCGGCTGAGTTGGTCGAGCGATGCTTCGGGGGACAAGCGGTTCCTCTGATCTCATAGCGAGTATCGCACGATCGGAAACATTCTGCTAGTGTTTTGTTCTCACCTCTTTCGGCCCGCCCCTCGCCTCAGGTTCTCCGAAGTTCCTACCCGCTAATCAATTACCTAGCAACGTTTCCCCGGGTATCCCGCGTGTACGTGGTAACGCGATTGCGTGGATCGGTCGTGCTTTGCAGTAACCCACTCACCGGATCAAATTGATAGCTGGTGGTCTGCTGTTCAGGCCGGCCCAGCGCGCGGATGGCGCTGGTGACTTGGTCACCTGAAAAATAGCCGTTTGTATCGAATGTAACTCGTTCCACGAAGCCTCGCGGGTTGCTCGTATCTGTCTGAACGATATTGCCGTTGATATCCTGCGTGTAGGCAAGTCGCCAAATCCCTCCATCCGCCAGAGTTTGCTGGATCACGCGGCCATTGGGGTCGTATTGGTTATTAATGTATGTAACACCGCGCGCGTCGGTTATCGTCAACATCTGGTTGTTGTAGTCATATGTATATTGCGTCACCCCATTCATCGGATCCGTTGCCGTCGCCACCCTCCCGCCAGCATCATATGCATACTGATACTGCCGCCCCCCATTATCCGTAGCCTTCGTAATCCGGTTCGACGAATCATACGTAAACGAAATCCACCGCCCATTCGGTGACGTAGCCTCAGCAGGTTGCCCGTACCCGCATCCCGGGTAAAAACCACCGTATTCCCATACCGGTCGCCCATCGATACCGGCG
>QHBZ01000190.1 GCA_003244055.1 Pseudonocardiales bacterium
TCGATCCGCAGCTGGCCGTCCGCCGGTTGGGCGGTGCTGCATCCCAACATCTCCAGCAGCTCGCTCACCAGCAGGGTGTCGACGATCTGCGCGACGTTGTGGATGAGCACGGGCTCCTCGGTCAGCAGCGCCGCGACCATCAGCTTGGGAACCGCATTCTTGGAGCCACGGATCTTGACCGTTCCGCCGAGCGGGATCCCGCCAGTCAGGTGCAGCGCGTCACCGTCATCAATCATGGGAGGCCCAATCACCAAATGAGCGTATCGAGTCCGGGTTGCGCAAGGCGCCGGAGCTCAGGGCGCGCCTCGGGTCCATGCCGGCGAGGATCTTCTTCACCGGCACCTCGCACTTCTTGCCGTTGAGGGTGCGGGGCACGTCGTCGATCACGATGAACCGGTTGGGCACGTGCCGGGGTGACAGGCCGCGGCGCAGCTCCGCGCGCAGCCGCGGCTCGACGTCAGCCAGCGACACCCCGGCAGCGAGAACCAGGAAACACAGCAGCTCACCCTCCCGAACGCCGGTGCCCGGGCCGGAGGTGTCGATGACCAGTGAGTCGAGTACCTCGTCCAAGCTCTCGACCACCGCGTAGAACTCTGCGGTGCCCATCCGGACACCACCGCGGTTGAGCGTGGCGTCGGACCGGCCGTAGATCACACACGAGCCACGGGGGGTGATCTTGATCCAGTCGCCGTGGCGCCACAGATCGGGGTATGTGGAGAAGTACGCCTCGCGCAGGCGGGTGCCGTCCGGATCGTTCCAGAACGACACCGGCATCGAGGGCATCGGTTTGGTGATCACTAGTTCACCCACGTCGTCGATCACCTCTCCACCGGCCTCATCGAGGGCGACCACCGCGGCTCCCAACGCACGGCAGGAGATCTCGCCCTCCCAGACCGGCACATCCGGTGCGGCACACAGGAAGGCAGCGCACAGATCAGTGCCCCCGGACACCGAGCAGATCTGCACGCCCGAGCCGATCTCCGAGCTGATCCAGCGGAAGCCCTCCGGTGGCAGCGGGGCACCGGTCGAGCCGACCGCCCGCAGCGCGGTGAGATCCAGCTCGGCACCAGGCCGCAGGCCGGCCTTGCGGCAGGACTGGATGAACGGCGCAGACGTGCCGAAATAGCTCACCCGTTCCTCGGCGGCGAGCCGCCACAGCGCGTCGACGTCGGGGTGCACGGGGCTGCCGTCGTAGAGCACGATGGTTGCGCCCACCAGCAGGCCGCTGACCAGGTAGTTCCACATCATCCAGCCGGTGGTGGTGAACCAGAAAAACCGCTGACCCGGCCCGAGATCGGCCTGTAGCGCCAACGCCTTGAGGTGCTCCAGGACGATCCCGCCGTGGCCGTGCACGATGCCCTTGGGCAGCCCGGTGGTTCCCGAGGAATAGAGCACCCACAGCGGATGGTCGAAGTCCACCGCCTCGAACGCCAGCTCAGCATCGGGGTGCGCGGAGAGCAGATCGTCCCAGCGCAGGGTGGCATCCAGGGTCGCATCGGAGTCCAGATAGGGCACCAGTACCGTGGCGCGCAGCGACGGCAACTGCTCGCGCAGCGCGTCCACCGTGGACCGGATGTCGAAGCGCTTGCCGCCGTAAAGGTACCCGTCTACGGCGATCAGCACTGTCGGTGAGAGTTGGGTGAACCGGTCGGCGACCGCCCGGGTTCCGAAGTCCGGCGAGCAAGACGACCAGATCGCGCCGAGGCTGGCGGTGCCAAGGAACGCCACCAGGGTGTCCGGCGAGTTGGGCACCAGCGCGGCCACCCGGTCCCCCCGGCGGACGCCCAGCGACGCCAGCGCCGAGCGCGCCGCAGCCACCCGCTGGCGCACCAACCCGAAGCTCAGCTGATCCCGAACGCCGTCTTCGCGGCGGAAGATCACCGCCAGGTCGTTGTCATTCTTGCCGGGTCCGGGAGCCAGCGCGTGCTCGGCGTAGTTCAGCGTCGCGCCCGGAAACCACCGCGTCCCCGGCATCGGCTCGTCGGTGAGCACCCGCTGCGGCGCGGTATGGAACCGGACGGCGGCGAAGTCGGCGAGCGCCCCCCAGAACCCCGCCAGGTCGGCTACCGACCAGCGCCACAGCGCGTCGTAGTCAGCCACGATGACGCCCCGGTCTGCCGCCAACCAGCTACGGAAGGCCGCCGTCTGGGACCGGGCGACGGCAGCCGGGTCGGGCAGCCAGACGATCTGGGGCTCGCTCATCTCCCGTTGGTACCACGTCGGCGTTGGCACCACGACGGTTGTACCAACGCCGTCAGCGCAGGTGAGAGCAGAACCAGTTCAAAGTTCGACCCCAGGCCTCCGGCGCGACGGACCGGTCGGTGTCGAAGCAGCAGTGCACCAGGTCGGTGGCGACATGGGCGGAGTGGGCAGCATCGCGCAGCTTGTTCACATCCGCCTCGGGGACGTCACCATCCTGGCCGTAGATGCCCAGCCATGGGCAGCGCAGCTCGGCAGCAACCTCGACCAGCGCGGGCAAACCCGCGACCACCGGCTCCATCACCCCGATCCCGCCAATAGTCACCGCCGCACCGAGATCGCGTTGGGTTGCGACGATGAGCGCCACGCCGCCGCCCAGGCCAAAACCCGCTACCCCCATCTGGTCGGCGGCCACGCCGCGCTGCGCCAACCAGCCCAAGGCGGCGTCGGTGTCGGCGTGGATGGACTCCGCCGTCAGCCGCCCGAGGTGGCGCGCGACGGAATCGCCGTCGTCGGGCAGCTCGTCGACGCCGTCGCGGTGGAACAGGTGCGGGATCACGGCCAGCCAGCCCTCGCCGGCCAGCCCTGCGGCGAACTGCCAGACGTCCTCGGTGACGCCGCGGACATCGGGTGCCACAACGATGCCGCCACGGACCGCGGATTCCGGGGCCGCGACGGTCAGTCGCAGCCCATCGCCGTCATAGCGCCCATCGCCGTCATAGCGCCCAGTGCCATCGTAGAAGAGCGGGATCTGTTCGAGGCCGCGTTGCGTCATGACCGTGCCCCACTCGTGATGGCGAACATCGGGTGACCGGGCATCTTACTCGGTCAAGCACGTCGCGCCCGAAGGTCACTTATTCGAGTGACCGACGCTGATCACGTCTTGTGTGCCATGCGCGACAGATCTCGTCGTTGTAGGCACATAATCGGTGATCACAGGTGACCGGTTGTGGCGGCAGGATCAACGACAGCCTCCCCGCCACCCGTTACGGTGAGGTTAAGCGTTCGCCCGACCTGATGGCCCGCTCGCCGTGGACAGGAGGCCCGATGACCGCCCGCACGAGGGCTGATCTGGAGTCGCTGCGCGGGTACGTCCCCGGTCGCAGCATTCCGGGAGCGGTGAAGCTGGCCAGCAACGAGGGGTCCACGGGCCCGTTACCCAGCGTCGTCGCGACAATCCGGGACGCCGCCGCGGGCGTCAACCGTTACCCGGACAACGGCGTGGCCGCCCTGGTGGATCGCCTGGCGGTCCGGTTGGACGTGCCACCATCACACCTCGCTGTCGGAGCCGGGTCCGTGGCGCTGTGCCAGCAGCTGGTGCAGGCCACCTGCGGACCGACCGATGAGGTGCTCTTCGGGTGGCGCTCGTTCGAGGCCTACCCGATCATCACCCAGGTCGTCGGCGCCCGGCAGCGCACGGTACCGCTGCGACCCGACCACACTCACGACCTGGCTGGGATGCTCGACGCGATCACTCCAGCGACCCGGTTGGTCTTCGTGTGCAATCCCAATAACCCGACCAGCACGGTCGTGCGACGCGACGAACTGGTCGCCTTCCTCGACGCGGTACCCGACGGTGTGCTGGTCGCCCTGGACGAGGCGTACCACGAGTTCGTCACCGACCCCGCGGTGCCCGATGGCATGGAACTCTACCGGCATCGGGATAACGTCGCGGTGTTGCGGACATTCTCCAAGGCTTACGGGCTGGCCGGCCTGCGAGTGGGGTACTGCGCGGCACCGGAGCCGGTCGCCACCGCGCTGGGCAAGGTCTCTGTGCCGTTCAGCGTCAATTCACTGGCCCAGGCAGCCGCCCTGGCCAGCCTCGACGTCGAGGACGAAATGCTGGACCGCTGCCGGGGCGTGACCGTCGAGCGGGACCGGGTGCAGGCCGAGCTGCTCGCGATGGGCTACCCCGTACCACCCTCCCAGGCCAACTTCGTCTGGCTGCCCCTGGGCGAGCGCGCCGCGAGCTTCGCTGAGCATTGTCTGGAGCACAAGGTCGTGATCCGCCCGTTTCCCGGCGACGGCGCACGCATCACCATCGGCGACGCCAGCGAGAACGAGGTGCTGCTGGCCGCAGCCCGTGAGTGGCGATTCACGTCATAGCTCACATTGTCACTCACGTGGGGGCATCAGCCCCCTATATAGCTCATTTCGACCTTGGGGAGGCCCAACGTTGCGGTGGTGCGTTGGGCTGAGTAGCGGTCGGTTCGGGCCTTCCAGATACCGGTGATCCGCTTTTCGATGTCGTCATCGCTGGCCCCGTCACGCAGCGGCGTGCGCAGGTCGTGGCCGATGCCGGCGAACAGGCAGGTGTACAACTCGCCCTTGGCGGACAGGCGAGCCCGGGTGCAGGTGCCGCAGAACGGCTGGCTGATCGAGGTGATCACACCGACCTCACCAGCGCCGTCGAGGTATCGGTATCGGGCGGCCACCTCGCCGACGTAGGCCGGATCCACCGGCTCGATCGGCCACTTGGCGTTGATGGCCCCGACGATCTCCGCCGCCGGGACGACGTCGTCGAGCCGCCAGCCGTTGGTGGCGCCGACGTCCATGAACTCGATGAAGCGCACGATGTATCCGTGTTCCCGCCCGAAGGTGGCGAGGTCGAGGAGGCCCTGGCCAGCGTTGAACCCGCGCTTGACCACAGTGTTGACCTTGACTGGGGTCAGGCCGGCCTCAGCGGCGGCAGCGATGCCCTCCAGCACCCGAGCGACGGGGATCTTCACGTCGCTCATGGTCCGGAAGGTCTCCGCATCAAGGGAATCCAGGCTGACCGTCACCCGGGACAGCCCGGCATCGCGCAGCGAGCGCGCTTTCTTGGCCAGCAGTGAGCCGTTGGTGGTCATGGCCACGTCGTCGATGCCGTCGATGCTGACCAGCTGCTCGACTAGTCCCTCGATGCCGTGCCGGAGCAATGGCTCGCCGCCGGTGAGTCGCAGTTTTTCAACACCGAGGCCGGCGAAGACCTTGGTCACCCGAACGATCTCTTCGAAGGAGAGCAGTTCCGAGGAGTCCATGAACGGAAAGTCGGTACCGAAAACGTCGCGAGGCATGCAGTAACAGCAGCGGAAGTTACACCGATCGGTAACCGAGATTCGAAGATCCCGCAGGCCGCGGCCCAGCTGATCGTTCACAGTCTCCATGCCATCCACTCGATCAGATTACTCCGGTGCGCCCTTTGTTCTCCTCCGTCGGTGCGCCTGCGCTGGTTCACCAACAGCCCAACGCATCCGGATCCCGGTTATTTCACGCTACTCCATGTAGCTGAATCACTCGTTCGGGTTGTTAACGAACCGGGGTCTCGAAGCGAAAACTAGGATGACTGCTACCAGTGGTCACCGGCATGGGATCGGTCGCGGCACGCTGTTCCGCACACTCCTGGAGGCTTCGTGTCCGCACCTGCGTCGCCATACCGATTCTCCGCCCCGCAACCGCGCCACCTGCGGCCGACGAACCGCTTCGGCGTCGTGAGCTTCGCGCTCGGCCTGCTGGTCGCGTTCGGGCTTGTGGTGTACGCCACTTGGTTAGGCGTCGCCGCGCTGACCGGCGTCGAGGGTGTCACCCAGCACGTCGGGGTGATCGGCGCCACCACGCACCTTGCTACCGCCCTCCCGGTGGCCACGCCACCAGCCTTAGCGGCGACTCCCAGCGGCACGACGATGGCCTTCGATCAGCTGTGGACCGCCGGTGATGGGAACACGATCGTCGCCGGAGCGCCTACGGTGGGCACCTCGGTGGAGACCGGCGAGCCGGTGATCCTGGTACCGGTCACCCTGACCAATAACGGCGAGCGGGACTGGAATCCGGTGTCCACTTCCTTCGTCGGGAAACTCAACCGCGCAACGGTGCCCGAGTCCGCCGAGGGCGATTGGATGTACCGATCCCCGATCGTGCGCGCACACCTCGGTAACGCTTGACCAAAGTCTTCGTCGGCGGCCCCGGCCAGTTCAGCTTGACCGCGAGCTCCCCCAACGGCGTCGCGTTGTTCAGCGGTCACGTCTAACTTCGCTACGTCTAACTTCGCCGCGAAGTCAGCCGCGGTTGAGTACCCGGATGGAGATCGTGGTGCCGGTGCCCGGGACGAAATCGACGATCAAGGCAGCGCGCTCGCCGAAGGAGTCCCGCAGCTGATCGTCGATCGTGCACAGGACGTCCCGGAAGTCGGCTTCCTCCCGGCCGGGCCCGTCATCGGCGACGGTGATCAGGCAGTCCGGGCCCTGCGCGCGAGCCGAGATCGTGACGGTGCCGCCGAGCTGCTTGCGCTCGATGCCGTTGCGAACCGCGTTGTCAACCAGCTGCTGCACCGCCAGAAACGGCAGCACCACGGGCAGCACCACCGGCGCCACATCGAGGTGCACCCGGAGACGTTCGCGAAACCGGGACCGCTGCAGTGTGAGGTAACGGTCGATGTTCTCCAGTTCCTCGGCCAGCGTGGTGTCGGTGGCGCCGCGCAGCGAGTACCGCGCGAACTCGGCGAAAACGACCAGCAGGTCCCGGGCCCGCGGCGGGTCCGTGCTGACCAGGCCCACGATGGTGCTGATCGTGTTGAACAGGAAGTGCGGGGAGATCTGGCCGCGGAGCGTCCGCAGTTCGGCGCGAACCTGCGCGACGGCGCGGTCCAGCTCGGCGAGCAGCGCCTGGTCTTCCTCGCGGCCGCCTTCGCGGGCCCGCAGCACGACCGGCGCCTGGACCGCCGCGACGTGCTTGGCGGGGCGCAGACCGCGCCAGGTGGGATGCCCGAGATGGCCCTGGGCGGTCCACTGCCGGTAGTAGACCTCGCCCTGCAGCCGAGGTGCCACCCAGTGCACTGGCCGGTCGGGCCGGTCGGGCACCTCATCGGCGAAGGGACTGGCCGGCTGCGCCAGATCGGTCAACTTGTCGAGCAACTCCCGGCGGCCCGCGTCAGTGAAACCCGTGCCTACCTGGCCGACGTAGCGCAGACCGTCTGCGGTGGGCACCCCGACGAGCAGTGCGCCGAGCGCGGCGGCATGGTGATGTTCCGGCACCCACCCGCCGATGATCACTTCTTGAGACTGGCGCAACGAGGTCTGAACCCAGCTACGGGAACGGCCCGGCTGGTACGGCGAGTCCACCCGCTTGGCGACCACGCCCCGTAGGCCGTGTTCGGCAGCGGTGTCCAGCACCGTCTGGCCGTCGGTATCCAGGAAACAGGGCGGCGCCACGACCGGTCCCTCGGCGAGCCCGAGTTCGGCCAGCAGCTCCCGGCGACGCTGGTAGGGCAGCTCAGCGGTGGACCGGCCGTCCAGGCTCAGCAGATCGAACACGTAGTAGGTCACCGGCGCCCGGCGCAACACCGTGGCGGTCGGACGTTGCACGTTCATCCGCCGATGGAGCTGCGCGAAGCTGGGGCGCCCGCAGGAGTCCAGCGCGACGATCTTGCCGTCGAGCAGCATCCGACGCCGCCCCGCGAACGCTGCGAGTTCCGGGTACGCGGCGGTGATGCTGCGGTGGCTGCCGCTGAACAGGCACATCCGGTCGGGTTCGACGCAGGCCAGCGTGCGGATCCCGTCCCAGCTGAACTCGAAGGCCCAGCCCGGCCCGACCGGCAGCGGGCCCGCCGTCGGCAACATTGGACGCACCAGGTCTGACATCGTCGCCTCAGCGTCGACGGCTGGATTTTTCTTGGCTGGCCTTATCCGACTTGTCACCGGACCTGCCCTTGGCACCGGACTTGCGCTGGATCGGCAGGTTCGGTGGGTCACCGCGAGCGGCCTTGGCTGCCTCGACCGACGCCTGCAAGGCGGTGATCAGGTCCACCGATGGCGCGGGCTGCGCAGACGTCGGTGGGGCGACCAACTCCTTGCCCGCGGTCTTGGCTTCGATGACCGACAGCAACGCCTCGCGATACCCGTCCTGGTACGCCTCGGGGGTGAAATCGCCGGACATCGCCTCGATGAGGGTGTCCGCCATCTTCAGCTCTGCGTTGCTGACGGACACCTCGCGCTCCAGCACGTCGAACTGCGCCTTGCGCACCTCATCCGGCCAGACCATCGTCTGCAACGCAAGCACATCACCCCGGGGCCGCAGCACGGCCAGTGCTTCCTTGCTCCGTATCGCGATCTTGGCCAGGCCCACCCGGTTGGTGCGGTCCAGCGCGGCTCGGAGCAACTCATACGGCTTGCGGCCAGCCGGATCGGGCTCCAGATAGTACCCGCGGGCCAGCGCGAGCGGATCGATCTGGTCCGCCGGCACGAACGCGACCAGCTCGACGACCTTGGTGGTGGCCAGCGGCAGGTTGGCGAAATCCTCGTCGGTGAGGATCGCTGTCTCACCCGACGGCAGCTCGAAGCCCTTGGCGAGGTCGGCGTAGGCGACCTCGTTGTCGCACACCTCGCACACCCGGCGGTAGCGCACCCGCCCGGCGTCCTCATCGTGCACCTGATGGAAGGACACATCACGGTCCTCGGTAGCCGAATACAGCCGCACCGGGATGCTGACCATCCCGAAGGCCAATGCGCCCTTCCATATCGCCCGCATCCCACAACACTGCGACACTCCGGGCCACCTGTCCAGCCCAAACCGTTACGTACCGGCGTACCGTGGTGTGGTTTGAGCATTTTCCCGGGACCGAACGCCGAGGCGCGCTATGACCGTCACCATCATCGCGGCACTGATCGCGATCGTGGTCATCGGGGCGTTGTGGTTGCTGTCCGGCGCGCGGGTGGTCAGCCAGTTCGAGCGTGGTGTGGTGTTCCGGTTCGGTCGGGTGTCCAGCACACCCCGGCAGCCGGGGCTGACCTGGATCACCCCGGGGATGGAGAAACTCCGCAAGGTCAACATGCAGATCATCACCATGCCGGTGCCCGCGCAGGACGGCATCACCCGCGACAACGTGTCGGTGCGGGTCGACGCGGTGGTGTACTTCAGGGTCGTCGACCCGGTCAAGGTCGTCGTCGACGTGCAGGACTACCTCCAAGCCGTCTCGCAGGTCGCGCAGACGTCATTGCGCTCGATCATCGGCAAGAGCGAGCTGGACGATCTGCTGTCCAACCGCGAGCGGCTCAACGAGGGGCTGGAACTGCTGATCGACAGCCCCGCGCTGGGCTGGGGCGTGCAGATCGACCGGGTGGAGATCAAAGACGTCGCGCTGCCCGAGGCGATGAAGCGGTCGATGTCGCGCCAAGCTGAGGCCGAGCGGGAACGGCGGGCCCGGGTGATCAGCGCTGAGGGTGAGCTGCAGGCGTCGGAGAAGCTGGCCCAGGCAGCCGCGGCGATGGCCGACCACCCCGCGGCCCTACAACTACGGCTCCTGGAAACCGTCGTCCAAGTCGCCTCAGAGAAGAACTCCACCCTGATCCTCCCCTTCCCCGTGGAGCTCCTCCGCTTCCTCGACGCCAACACACCGCCGCGGGGACCGGACCCGCCGTCATTGGGCGAGCCCACCCGCGGTGGTCAGCGATAGACGTCGCTTCGGCGATCGATGTGTTCGATCTCGACGAGGTGCTCACCTTCCCTGATGGCGTAGACGACCCGGTAGTCCCCTCGGCGCGCGGAGTGAGAGCCTTCGAGTTCGCCTCGCAGCGGCTTGCCTACGCGTTGGGGATTATCCGCGAGGGGTCCGAAGAGGAACTCCACGCAGGCGGTAGCGATCTTGTTCGGCAGCCGCTGAAGGTCCCGGGCCGCTCGGGCGGTGATGCCGACCCGGTAGGGCTCGCTCACCCGCGACCGTACCGGGCCCTGATCTCCTCGTTGTCCACGAACCGACCAGCCACAGCATCGGCTCGACCCTCCCGGATGGCGTCCAACGCGCCCGGCGTCCCGAGGATGTCCAGAGTCTCCTCGATCGAGGCCAAGTCCTCAGCGGAGATCAACACGACGGCTGGGTGACCGTGCCGAGTGATCGTCACACGCTCGTGAGTGTGCTCAACATCGGCGACGTACTCGGACAGCCGGTTGCGTGCTTCGCCTAGCGGCACGGTCGTCATGTGACAAGTCTAGCCAAAACCTTAGGCAAATGCGAGTTTGGCTCCGTCCTCGGGGTGCCGCGGCCCGAGGTGTCCGGCGAGGACGCCGGTCAGCTCCGGGTGGTGGCTCAGCGCAGCGAGGTGTGACCGTCCGGCATGATGTCGAGATCGACCCCAGCCTTCCGCGTGCGATGCGTTGCCGCAGTTCGAGCGGAAAGAACCGGTCGTCACGGCCCGCGAAGGCGTGGACCGGGACGGTAAACCATGTGTCGAACGGTCCGCGCCTTCGCCCAGCCGACGTGGGCCCACCAGGCACTCACGCGCTGACCCTAACGCGGATTTCCACGCAGCCGGTTCGGGGCAAGGGTCAGGTGAACTCGTAGCGCAGGGTGCGGTTTCGAGGAAGCGGCGTTGCAGCACGTCGGGGGTGACGTTGCGTAGCCGGGCAGTCGTGTGCGGATCGGTGGTGATCGTGCCGCCGCCGCGCCGCGCTACCGCACGCTGATCGCTGTGACGCCGCTGCTGGTACCGACGTAGGCCCGTTCACCGGCGAGAGTCGGGGAAGCGAAATGGGGGAGGTCGCCTACGTCGATCTGCTGGCGTACCGCGCCGATGGCCGGGTCCAGGGCGTAGAGGATGCCGTGGTCGGTGTCGGTCACCCAGACCGCGCCGCCACCGACGACCGGGGAGCCGTCGGCTGGTACCGACGCCGTCCAACGCACCCGCAACCCTCCGGTGAGGTCCAGGTCCACCGCACGGGTGCGGTCGGTGCAGGGGATGTACACCGTAGATCCGGCCACCGCAGGGCCGCCGAACGCTTGGCAGATCGGGGTCCTGGTGAGCTGGCCGCCGATCCCGCCGAGCCGGGCGGCGTCCAGCAGGTAACCGACGCCGCGCTTGCCGACGGTGAGCACCCGGTCACCGACCAGTGCCGGGCTCATCGACCCTAGGTCGAGGTCGGCGGCATTGTCGGCCATCCACTGCGCGGGGCTGAAGCTGTCCGCCAGGGTCAGCTGCGGGCTCAGCGCGAGCACCGAGTCACTGTGGTCGTAGTCCTGGGTGGACTCGCCGTTGCCCACCGCGTAGAACAACCGTCCGTTACCGACGGTGGCACCGCCAGACGCCCAGATCCCGGCTTCCCGGGTGGTCGGCACGGCGTAGCTGCGCACCGGGCCGGTGCCGGTGGTCGGCGCGGCGACGACCGAGCCGAAGTAGTTGCCGCAGTCGCCGAACAGGCCGCCGTAGGCGACGTACACCCAGCCATCGAGCACCGTCAGCGCGGAGCGTTGCTGGTGGGCGATCTCGTCGCCGTTCGGTGGGGGCAGTGCGCGGCGCTGCGTGACCGCTCCGCTGGCCAGGTCCACGCCGGCCAGGGTGTGCCGGCCCCCTTCGGTTTCGGCGACGACGAAGATCAGCCCGGTGGCCTGATCGTAGGCCGGTGTGCCGGTGATCCCCAGCGGATCGATGTTGCCGCAGGGCAGGTCCGAGCCGTTGATCGGCTTGCCCAGCGACGCCGACCACAACACGTGCCCGTCCGCTGCGGCCAGCGCGTAGACCGTGTTGTGCTCGGTCGCCGCGATCACCCGGTCACCGATCACCAGCGGTTGGCCGTACACCGCACCGTCCAGACGGGCCTGCCACGCTTTGCGAAGCGTCCCCAGCGGGGCGAGCTGATCGGCGACGCCAGAGCGGGCGTTGTCGTGGTGGTAGGTGGGCCAGTCGGCGGGACCGACCGCGGCCGGCGGCCCCGCCCCCGGGGGACGGGCGCTGCTCATCGGCGGTGGCGGCGGTGCCAGCGGAGGAACGCCGGGGGCCGAGCAACCCGCCACGGTGGCGAGCACGACGACTGCGGTGACGGCTCTCATCCGCGACAGTCTGCCGGGTGACCTCAGGGCTCCGGCATGAGTCCCACCTGCGTGAGGTAGGTAGTCATATTCCAGTAGTCGCGGTGGTCCTTGATCTTCCCGTGGCGTAGCTCGCCGATCGATACACCAGGAATGTCGAAGTGCTCTCCAGTGGCGGGGAAGTCACGCTCGTCGTCCGCGCAGTCGTTCGTTCCCGACATGGTCCATTCGTACGAGTACGCTTCGCTGGTCACGATGGCTTGCCCGAGCGTGAAGCGGTAGTCGGTCGAGAAGCCGATCTCCATGCCGTCGACGAACGCTCGCACCGCATCAATTCCCTCGAATTGCTCACCGAGCCCGAGGTCGGTATAGACCACGTCGTTCGTCATGAAGTCAGTGACGGCGACGGGATCATGGGCGTTCCACGCCGCGAGATAGTCCTCGATCCACGCTATCGACTCGTCGCGGTGAAACCCTAGTCTCATGGCTGCCTCCATCGTGGTCACTACCGACGCCGTCGCACCTGTCACTGCCCGACAGAAAGCCAGCATGTGCTGGTTGCCCCGCTGGTGCAACGATCACACGGTAGCTTCACAAGATGGGGGGTGCCCTGACTGCGGATCTGGTGTCGTGAACTCGACAGCACGGACGTTTCCAAGCGGCCAAAATGTTCGTGCTGTCGAGTTCACGACGTGCACGATCGCTGGGCAGGTGGTGCTGGCGGTATCCGGACGGGGCCAACCCCGACGGCCTTTCGGTGCCGACCACTTGGCGGTCCTAACGCGATTCGATCCGAAGAGCCGTAATGCCAGCACACTGAGGAGGAAGAGAAGGATCATGAGTATTGCGATCGTCAGCGCCGGCAAGGGAGAGATCGTTTCGGCCGGTCCGATTCGGATCCGCATCCTCGAAGACGGTGGACGTACCCAGCACCGGCTCGGAGTGGTGGAGGTAACCATCCCGCCGCACGTCGACGGGCCGCCCCAACACATCCACCACGAGCACGAGGAGACCTTCTACGTGGTCTCGGGAAACCCGACGTTCACCTGCGGCACCGACACGATCACCGGCGAACTGGGCACGCTGGTCACTGCCCCGATCGGCGCCCGGCACACGTTCGGCAACCCCGGCGACATCCCGGCGATCATGCTGTGCACGGTCACGCCGGACCTCTATATCGACTACTTTCGCGAGCTCGACGCACTGTCCACCGGGCAGACCGGGCTGGACCCCCACGCCGTCGCGGCCGTCATGGCCCGCTACGCCACGGAGCTTTTCAAGCCGGCACCCTGAGAACGGCACCGCGCAGCGAGCCGGTCGACGACTGCGGTGACGGCTCTGATGGCTGCCCGTGTGGATGCCCTCTACAGTGCGCGTTCACCCGGTTTGGCCGCTTGCGCGGCGCTGGCGGCGGGGCGACCCTGCTGAGGGTTTCCCGACAGCTGGAAGCCGCAAAACGACAGGTAGGAGGCCGTCATGGCCGGGTTCGTTCAGATCGTCGAGTTCAAGACATCCCACATCGACGAGGTCCAGGCCCTCGTCGACGAGATGCGTCCCCAGATGGAGGCCGCCGGTACGACGGTGCGGCGAGGCACCGCCACCGCCGACCGGGACCGCCCCGGCTACTACCTCACCATCATCGAGTTCGACTCCTACGAGTCAGCGATGGAGAACTCCAACCGCCCGGAGACCAGCGAGTTCTCCGCTGCGATGGCCAAGCTGTGTGACGGGCCGCCGACGTTCTACAACTTGGACGTGTGGCAGACCTGGTAGTCCATCGGCCGGTCGTTGTCAGGGTGGGGATGTAGACACGCAGTCGACCGACTTACCGTCTCGTGAAAGGACCTGACGATGCCCAACCGCTCACAGCCGTGGCCCGCCGGCACACCATGCTGGGTCGATCTCTCCGTCCCCAGCGCCGACCTCGGTGCGGCGAAGGAATTTTATGGCGCCGTATTCGGCTGGTCGTTCCTCGACCTCGGCCCGGACTTCGGCCATTACCAGATCTGCCAGGTCGACGGCCGTGCGGCCGCCGCCATCGGTCCGTTGATGGCCGAGGGCCAGCCATCCGCGTGGCAGACGTACCTGGCCAGCGATGATGTGGACGGCACCGCCAAGTCGATCGCGGCCAACGGCGGCACGCTGTTCGCCGAGCCGATGGACGTGCCGGGCGCCGGGCGGATGTGCGTGGCGCTCGACCCTGCGGGGGCGCCGTTCGGAGTGTGGCAGGCCGGCGGCTCGATCGGCATCGAGATCTACAACGAGCCCGGCGGGCTGGTGTGGAACGACACCCGCCAGCCGGATCCGGACGCCGCCCGGCAGTTCTACGCCGAGGTCTTCGGGTATCGCTACCAACCTGTGCGAGGCGCTCCGCCGGACTACACCACCATCCACCTCGATGGTGACCCGGTCGGCGGCATGGGCGGGATGATGGGCGCCCCAGCCGGCACGCCGGCACACTGGGTCGCGTACTTCTCGGTGGCCGACGCCGACGCCGCGGTCGCGGCGGCAACCGCCGGGGGCGGCTCTGTGCTCGGTGGCCCCGACGACACGCCGTACGGCCGGATCGCCTTCCTGACGGATCCCAACGGTGCAGTGTTCGCCGTGATGGGGCCAGTAGCGTAAGCCGCAACGACGGCGGGTGGCTGACCCCGAAATCCCGGGACAGTCATCCGCCGGCCGCGTCATAGCCGGCGCGGCGCAGCGCGTCGGCGAGCGCGCCGCCGGCGGCGGGTTTGCCGGGAGCCGGCGGCCGCTTGACCGCGGCTTTGCGGGTTGCGCCGGCTGCCGGCTTGCCGGTGGATCCGCGAGAAGTGCCGGCTGGCGGTTTGGGCTCCGCGGGGTCGTCGAGGCCCGGGTCGTCGAGTCTCAGGGTGAGGCCGATGCGGTTGCGTGGCACGTCCACGTCAAGGACCTTCACCCGCACGACGTCGCCCGGCTTGACCACCTCACGCGGATCCTTGACGAACGTCTTGGACATCGCCGAGACGTGCACCAGGCCGTCCTGATGCACCCCCACATCAACGAACGCACCAAAGGCGGCGACGTTGGTCACCATGCCTTCGAGGATCATGCCGGGCTTGAGGTCGGAGATCTTGTCGAAGCCCTCGGCGAAGGTTGCGGTGGCAAAGGCCGGTCGCGGGTCCCGACCCGGCTTCTCCAACTCGGCGAGGATGTCGGTGACGGTGGGCAGACCCACCGTGCCGTCGACGAATTCGGACGGGCGCAGTGCGCGCAGCACCGCGGTGTTGCCGATCAACGTGGCGATGTCGGTGCCCGCCGCAGCGAGGATGCGGCGCACCACGGGGTAGGACTCGGGGTGCACGCTGGAGCGGTCAAGTGGGTCGTCGCCGGCGGGGATACGCAGGAAGCCGGCGCACTGCTCGAACGCCTTGGGACCTAGCCGTGGGACGCCGGCCAGCGCCTTCCGAGTGCGGAACGGGCCGTGCGCGTCGCGGTGGGTCACGATGTTCTCGGCGAGCCCCACGGTGATGCCCGACACCCGCCGCAGCAGTGGCGCGGACGCCGTATTGACGTCGACGCCGACGGCGTTCACGCAGTCCTCCACCACCGCGTCCAGCGAGCGGGACAGCGCGCCTTCGGGCAGATCGTGCTGGTACTGGCCGACGCCGATCGATTTGGGGTCGATCTTGACGAGTTCGGCCAGCGGGTCCTGCAGCCGGCGCGCGATCGACACCGCACCGCGCAGTGACACATCCAGCTCGGGCAGTTCCTGGGAGGCGTAGGCCGAAGCGGAGTACACCGAAGCGCCCGCCTCCGACACCACAGCCTTGGTGACACCGAGTTGTTTGACCAGCTCGGCGGCGAGCTTGTCGGTCTCCCGGGAGGCGGTGCCGTTACCGATGGCGATCAGCTCGACCCGGTGCTTCGTGGCGAGGCGACCCAGCACGGCCAGCGCCTCGTCCCAGCGGCGTTGGGGCACGTGCGGGTAGATGGTCTCGGCGGCCACCACCTTGCTGGTGGCGTCGATGACCGCGACCTTGACGCCGGTGCGGTAGCCGGGGTCCAGGCCCATGGTCGGGCGAGCACCCGCGGGTGCGGCGAGCAGCAGGTCCCGCAGGTTGGTGGCGAACACCCGCACCGCTTCCTGCTCGGCCGCCTGGCGAAGCCGCATCCGCAGGTCGACGCCCAGGTGCAGCAGGATCCGGGTGCGCCAGGCCCAGCGCACGGTGTCGGCGAGCCAACGGTCGGCTGGACGACCCCGGTCGTTGACGCCGAAGCACGCGGCGATGGCCTGCTCGTAGCGGCTCGCTCCAGACGCACTGCCCCCCAGTTCCTGCACCGCTTCCGGCTCCGGCTCGGGGGAGATGTCCAGCACGCCCTCCTTCTCGCCCCGGAATAACGCCAGGATGCGATGCGACGGCAGCTTGGTGAACGGCTCGGAGAACTCGAAGTAGCCCGCGAACTTCGCCCCGGTCTCCTGCTGGCCGTCGCGCACCCGGGACACCATCCGGCCCCGCGACCACATCCGTTCCCGCAGGGATCCGATGAGGTCGGCATCCTCGGCGAAGCGCTCCACCAGGATGGCGCGGGCACCGTCAAGCGCCCCGGACGCGTCGGGCACGCCCGCCTCGGGATCGACGTACCGCGCGGCGGCGGTCTGCGGATCCTGGGTCGGATCGGTGAGCAGCCCATCAGCCAGCGGTTCCAGCCCGGCCTCTCGCGCGATCTGCGCCTTGGTCCGGCGCTTGGGCTTAAACGGCAGGTAGAGGTCCTCCAGTCGGGCCTTTGAGTCCACCGCCGTGATCTTCGCTTCGAGCGCGTCGTCGAGCTTGCCCTGCTCGCGGATCGAGTTGAGGATCGCGCTGCGGCGCTCCTCGAGCTCGCGTAGGTAGTCCAGCCGCTCCTGCAGGGTGCGCAGTTGCGCGTCGTCCAGCCCACCGGTGGCTTCCTTGCGGTACCGGGCGACGAACGGCACGGTGGCGCCCCCGTCGAGCAGCCCGACAGCGGCGCTCACCTGGCGCTCGGGCACGCCCAGCTCGTCAGCGATCCGCTGGTTGAGTGACGCCGTCACCATGCGCACGCAGCCTCCTCCCGGATGAACCCGCCCCAGATCAACCGCCCAGTGGAACCTGTTGGCGGTTCACGAGCTTCGCGAGCCGCCAACGGGAACCTAATGCAGGCCCGGTCAGGGTCACGGAAGAGCCTCGCGGACTCGGCGGATCACGTCCGCGTTGGCCTGCGGGTCCCGGCTCAACGCCTGCACTTCGGCGACAATGCGGTCGACCTGGTCGAGGGCCGCCTGTTCCTTCCCGGGATCACCAGAGCGGGTGTTGTTGATATTGAGCAAGCCGAGTTGGCCACCGATTGAGGGTGCGATGTTCTCGGTCACGTCACCGGACAATGGCGCCCGAATGCCGAACATCGCCCGCCACGCCCGCCACGGACTCAGCGGCTGCGAGCCGCCGCGATCGTCGGCCATGGTTGCGCGCTCACCTCACGCGATGTGCTGACGGAACGTTAACACATCAAGGTCGATTTGTGTGTTCCAGACCGTTTGGACCCGGGATAGCTGTTCACTTTGTCACGTTGAGTAGCTATTCATGCGAGACATGGGTGATTCAGGAGAGCGATCGGTGGGTCGCGCACACGATCACGGTTTTATAACGGTAGCCTCTCGCGTACCCGGAGATCGTGGGTCGCGCTGACCGGGCGCGACTCTCGCGGGCTCAAGTGGCGATGTCTACGGGCGCCAGGTGAGTCCCCCGGGAAGTCCGTACGGTGCCGATCAGCCGCCCCCCCAGACGCGGCGCCGTACGGGCTTTCCGTACTGAGCACGCACGGTCGTATGCGCAGTTAGCAATGGGTCGTTAGGATCACGGCCGTGAGCGACGCTGCTGGGCACGCGCATGGGCACGGCCATGGGCATGAGGTCGGCCAGGATGCCGACCGCCGATGGTTGAGCATCACGCTCGCGTTGATCGTCGTATTCATGGCCGGTGAGGTGCTCGTCGGCCTGGTTGCGCAGTCGCTGGCGTTGCTGTCCGACGCCGCGCACATGCTCACCGACGCCGGCTCGATCATCCTCGCGATCATGGCGATGCGACTGGCGGCACGCCCGCCCCCCGGGGGGTACACCTACGGGCTCAAGCGCGTGGAGATCCTCTCCGCCCAGGCCAACGGACTGACCCTGCTACTGCTCGCCGCCTGGCTGGCCTACGAGGCGATCCGCCGGCTCATCGACCCGCCGCCGGTTGCCGGCGCCCTGGTTCTGGTCACCGCACTGGTCGGCGTAGCAGTGAACATCGCGGCGACCTGGTGCCTATCCAAGGCCAACCGGTCCAGCCTCAACATCGAAGGCGCATTCCAACACCTGCTGACCGACCTGTACGGATTCATCGCGACGGCGATCGCCGGTGCTGTCGTGCTGAGCACCGGGTTCGCCCGCGCGGACGCGATCGCCACCCTGATCGTGGTCGCCCTGATGACCCGCGCCGGGGTGCAACTGGTCCGCGAGTCCGGCCGGATCTTCCTCGAGGCCGCCCCCGCAGGCATCGACACCCGCGCCCTGGGCAGCCGACTGGCCGCCCACCCAGACGTCGTCGAGGTCCACGACCTCCACATCTGGCAGATCACCTCCGGGCAGCCCGCCCTGTCAGCGCATGTGCTCGTCCAACCCGGCCGGGACTGCCACGCCGTCCGCACGGACCTGCAGGCCCTGCTCGCCCACGACTACGCGATCACCCATGTCACCCTGCAACTCGACCACCCAGCACCCGAGCTATTCACCATCACCCACGCCGACCGCGCCGACGAGAAGGGCCACTGCGCCGACCTCCCAGCACCCGGCGCCGAAAACAACACCTAGCCGCAACGGTGGCCACGAGCGTTGCTGAACAGCGGGTATGCACTGCTCTGACGCGAGCGAACCAGCCCGGGCGAAAGCCCTGTAACGCTCTGAGGTCCAACGGCGACAGAACGTGCGAGAGCCCCAGCGTAGGACCCCCGACCCTGCGCTGGGGCTCTCTTACTGCTTGCAGTGCTATCTGGCGAGCACGCCCTTCAACGCCTTGTCCACTCCGGCAAGGTCGTTGTTGATCTCCGAAACGATCGATCCGACTGGCTCGGTCCGCTGGGTGACGATGTGAAGGCCGGCGGTGACTTCGCGGAGCTGGCCATTCACCCGCACAAGAACGCGCGCAATACCGATCAGGTAGGCAGCGAGCACTAGTATGGTCAGCCCGGCGAGGATGATCGAGACTATAGCAGCTATCGGCATGGTGATTCGCTCCTCACAGGATGCGGGCAACCGCCTGGACATAGCGGGTTAGGCCAGCCCCCACCCGCTTCACGGCGTCGCGGGTGGGTATCAGCGCCTTCACATCGTCGCACGCAATGACGATGCCCCCGGCCTGATCGTGCACGGTGTCGACGCGCCTACCGACGTCGACGGCAGACCTCGACAGGCCGATCAGGAGTATCACCACGACAGGTATGCCCAGGAAGAAGAAGAGCGCATTGCCGATCCACCACAGCACCATGGTCGACTCCTTTGTCTTAACCTCGCCGGATTGCGGGATCCTGGCCTATCTCGGGTCGCCAACCGGTTCCGGAGGCCTGGGCTTGCGTCTGCTGCGGGACCTGCCCCCGCGTCTGCCGCGCCGCAGCCAGCGACTCGGCCTTTTCCGCGATCGCCGGCAGCGCTTTGGCGATCGCGTTGAGCTTCCGGTTCAGGATCGCGGCGCCGGCGCCGACCAGGAACACATCGCCTTGGATCGACCTGACGGCCCCGTCGCTGACCTGCCCGATGGTGTTGGCGAGGGAGCGCAGCCGGCGAGTGATCACAATAACGAACAGCGCCAGCGCGACGACCAGAAGCACGATCTCGATGACGGTGAGGATTATGAGCAGTACCGGGCTCATGGCGCCCCCACCCCCAGGAGTTGAGCATGGCGGCCAGCCTCGTCCACGACCTCATCCAGGCTGTCTGCGACAGTGAGCGCGATCTTGATGTTGGCCGTGTTGCCGGCCACCCCCCGCGCCACGTCCCCCACCCGCACCACGCTGGCTTCGATGTTGCGAACGAACGAGAGGAGCAGGCTGAGCAGCGCGATCACGACAAGTAACACGACCGCCCCGAGAGCCAGCATGACCTCCCAGAACACGATCTCATCGGCAGCGAACACCATCGTTATCCCCCCAATGCTTTTCGAGCGGCCCGAGCGCCGCGGAGGATGCTTTGGAGCGTGCCGTTCGTGCGGTCTAGCTCCACAAGCGGTTGCGTGGTCGTCCGTGTCGCCTCGAGCTCACCAGCCGCGGCGCGCAGCTGCGAGTTGATCCGGGAAGCAAGCGCCAGCAGCGTGCCAACCAGGATCACTACGACCACCACGACCAGTGCGCCGATGATCAGGCCCGCCCACCAGCCTCCGAGGTGCGACCCATATTCATTCAATGCAACCTCCAACCGCTGCGAGGAATGTTCTGGCACTCGATCAGGCGCGGAACGCGACCGTTTCATGGGTTGGTTCGGTAATGAGAACTTTACACTCGATCACCGGCTGGGGGAAGTGGCAATATGAGATGGCCGCACCGCACGGCGTCGGAGAGTCTCAGCCATCTACCAACTAGCCCCGGCTTACCGATGAAGTCATGGGCGGCCAGAAGCGGCGTCCAGCCCTGCTGCCGGTCACGCCACGTTCGACCCGCCGCGGCGGGCGTCGGCTACCTACCGAGAGCGGTCTCGATCGGCAATCTGGTAGCCACCGCCGCGAGCAGCTCTGCTGCGTTCACTGCGGAACCTTCGGTCGCCCGCGCGGCCACTCCGGCCGTATCGCCCTCGGCGTCCCCGGCACCAAGTTGCTCGACACGGGTCAAGCCCTCGCCGACCCTTATGCGTCGCCGGTGTACGAGAATCGTGCGCCGCGGATGGACGCGGACGGCAGTGGATAACGCGCGAGCGCGGTAGGAGAACGATCAGACGCTTTCGTCCTCGATCCTTGCCGGAAGCCGGCGAGGGTAAGCCTCAACAACGACATCAGCCGCTATCCCCAGGTGCTCGAGCGGTCACTGCTGCACAAGGGTCTGCGCCACTACTTCCTGGTGACCTTCCCGCAACGCCCCGGCGCGCTGCGACACTTCCACGACGACGTGCTGCGTAAGGGCGAGGACATCATCGCCTTCGAGTACATCAAGAAGAACAACCGAGAGACCGGCCCTGCGCTAGTCGGCATCGAGCTGGAGCGTTCCGAGGATCTGGACAGTCTCTTGGAGCGCATGAGCCGCAGCCCGCTGACCATTGCCCGCATCCCGCCGGGATCACCGCTGTTCAGTTTCCTGCTGTAATCTCGGCAGCGACAGCAACAGCCGATGCGCCTCCGAACCGGACCGAACTGAGACCCCGCAAGATCACGTCGCAGGCTAGCCGACCGGTTCGAGATCGACGCCAGTCTGTCCGTATGGGGCGTAGCGGTCCGGGTCTGCGGTAAGCAACGGCCAGCCGCGTTCTTGGGCGCAGGCGATTGCGTGTGCGTCGGCTTGGTGGCCGCTGAGCTGGCCGACCGTTCGGGCGCGCACCTCATCAAGGTTGTCAATGACCGTGACCGGTAGGTGGAGCAGGACATCGAGCACGGGATGGTGTTCCTCAGCGAGCTCGGCCCACGCTGTCGCCACCGCGGTCGACGGCACGATCAGGATGATCGACTCTTCAACCGCGGTCCAGACCGCAGCCGCGGCGTAGATGGATGTGCCGCGTGCGAATGCGACCAGCGCCGAGGCGTCGAGGACACGTCCGCCAATCACGCGTTGTCGAGTGGGGCGGGCAACCCCCAGGCTCGGCGGACAGCTGCGCGGACCTCCACTGGCGGTGGGCCACCGAGTACGCGGGCCAGGTCGGCGAGCGCGTGCGTGCGACTGAGACGGTCCCGCAGGGCGTCAGCGACGAACGCTGACAGGTTGTCTGCGGCACCAGCATGGACAGCGACCCGGGCACCGGCTAGCACGTCGGGTGGCAAGCTCACGGTGATCCGCTCAGCGGTCATACCCGAAGGCTAGCATCGTCATACCCCGCTGGACTGGCCTACCAGAACCCAGTTGTCCTTTCCAATCCCACTGCCACGATGCGCGAGGCTCTCGACAAGATCGATTGGGATGCCGAGTGAGAAGCCGTGGCTACATGACTGCTACATCGAGGGATTCAGCGATCAGCCACGCGGGCCTGCCTGTCACCATCGTGGCTGTTCTGAACGGCGGAAGCGGAACCCCACTGTTGCGGCTGCTGGCCGAGCTGGCCGCGACCGTGTGCGTCGAGGCATTGACCTTCACCGCGTTGTGCACGCGCCCGCAGGCCTCAGAGCTGGTCTCACCGCAGGCCTACGGCGAGCTGCGCATCGCCACCCGCGCAGCGCTCGTCTGGGCTCAGGCTGTCCCGGGTCATCGTACCCGAACACCTCCTTGCTCAACTGGATGCGCTGGAACAACCGAAGCATGGCTGATCACCGCGGCGGCCGCAGCGATTGTCACGGCAGGATGCCGAATCGTGCTGTCCTGGCAGGCGGTGTTCGCCCTCGCTGGGCACCCGCGGCCGATGCATGGGCTCAAAATCGACCGCGGAGCCCAGCCGTCAACACCGGGCCTGCGTTCATCCAGAACACCCGCCGCGGGCATTACGAGCTCAGCACCAAGCGGCCAATGACATCGCCGGGGCCGCCTTTCAGCAAGCCGGCCCTGGCGATCTGACCGATCTTGCGTCGAGCGTATAGAGAACCTGCCCAGCACAAATGCGGCTAGCGCCGTAATGAGCAAGCCCAGCCCGAAAAAGCAACCGAGCTGCTCAAGTACCTGCATCCAGTTCGACCCGAGTGGCTCACCAATCGGTACGCCCGCGTCGCCGGCACGCCACAATTGGCTGATCACCGGCCCGATCGTGAACCAAATCCCGCCACTGGCGAGCACCTTACGGTTGGATCGCGGTCCGGCTGCTCAGAACAACCATATTCGTGCCTCCTCGTCAACCGTAGACGTCTGAGCTCGGTCGTCGAGGATCCGGACTCAGCGCCGCGCCGCCGCATGCCTTCGATTACCCCGCCGCCATATCCACGGGCCGTGGTGACCGGGCTGCGAGCCGATCGTCAGGGAATCGTCAGGTGATGCCCAACACCCCGGCTCCCACAGGGCAGCTCGTCCTTAACGCAGCGGCACAACGAAACAACAGACTGGCCGGCAGAGCTCGGAGTCCGACAGGACACACGGAAGTTATTGTGAAAACCACGAACGGGGCGCAGCACCGCGGCCATCCCAGTCGCCACCGGAGGATTCACGGTGGTGTGGCGGCGATGCGGCAGCCCTACACTACCTATCTGAGTAGTCCGCGAACTAACTGGGCAACTCGCCCAACAGCCGCCGCTTTTCCGCGGTGAGAATGTTGTCAATCAGCTGCTTACGCTCGCCTGCCTGGCGGTGTCCGACGGCGAAGGGGCGTCGAAGGTCACCGTGACATGGGTGAAGCCAAGTGAGCGGGCCAGCGTGGTGAGCATCTGGCGGGTGTTCTCCTCCCCACGTCGGGACAGCTCGCTCGCCTTGGCGGCCTCGTTGAGCTTAATGCGCGCGAGCTGGTAGAGTTCCTGCTCGCTGGTTGGGTTGCTCTTGAATGCGGAGGCAATCCGATTGAGGAGGCCACGCTCGTGGGCGACCACGCGGCTCGCGGTCGGGTCGATGACGGCAGGCGCAATCCGGGGGGCCGGGAGGGCGATGCTGACCGACCGGCG
>QHBZ01000191.1 GCA_003244055.1 Pseudonocardiales bacterium
AGGCAGGCGACCAGATTGCGGCTGGACCACGGTCTGCCGGACGCTGGATCGACCGACGGCTCGTTGCGGATCCGCAGCTCGATGGGGTCGAGGCCCAACTGCTCGGCGAGCTCGTCCAGGGCGACCTCGGGCCCGAACATGCCGGGGCACTCCCCCGGTGCCCGCATCCACGTCGGCACCGGCACGTCGAGTGCGGCGAGCCGGTGGGTGGTGCGACGGTTCGGAGCAGCGTACATGGAGCGGGTCGGCACGTCGAGCGCGATCGCGGCCAGGTGCCCGTCCCGGTCGGCGGCGAGCTGCGTCTTCTGGATGGTCGGCGTGCGGTAACCCACGAGGAAGAACATCTGTTGACGAGTGAGCGCGAGTTTCACCGCCCGGCCGGGCACAGCGCGGGCGGCCATCACGGCCACCACGACGGGGGCGTGCGGCGTCCCCTTCGATCCGAACCCGCCTCCGACGTGCGGGCACACCACCCGCACCTGCTCATGGTCGAACCCGAACACCCTCGCGATCACGCTTCGGGCGGAGTGCACGCCCTGGGACGAGTCCCACATCGTCAGCGACCCGTCCCAGAGAGCAGTCGTCGTGTGCGGCTCCATCGGGTTGTTGTGGTACATCGCGGTGCTGTAGGTGCGCTCGAGCGTGACGGGCGCGGTCGCCATCGCCGAGGCCACATCGCCGTCAGCGGTATCGGTGGGATACGACGGGTTGATCCTGTAGGGCTTGTACAGATCGGCCCGGTCGGCGGACAGCTCCACGTCGTGCGGCGCCTGCGCGTAGGTGACGCCGACGATCTCCGCAGCGTGGCGCGCGATCTCGGACGTCTCCGCGATGACCGCGCCGATGATCTGCCGGCGGAAGGCGACCTCGTCACTCTGCAGTACGGCGAGTTCGTTGTCGTCGGTGGACGCGAGTCGTCCGGCATTGTCCGCGGTGAGCACCGTGATCACCCCGTCGATGGCCTGCGCCGAGGTGGTTTCCATCCCGGTGACCCGACCGCGGGCGATGGTGGCCTGGATCAGGTGGCAGTAGGCGGGTTTGCCGAGCGGGCCTTCATAAGCGTAGGGCGCGGTGCCGGTGACCTTGAGCCGGCCGTCACGGCGTACCAGGTCCCGGCCGATCGCCCGAGCGTGCAGCGCAGGCATGTCAGGTCTCCTCGCGGGCGAGGCCGCGCAGCGTCGCCACCAGCGTGCGGGTGAGAAGCGGGATCTTGAAGGCGTTGCCGCCGTCGATGCCATCCTGCGCCTGAGCGCCTGCCAGCTCGGTCTGCGCCGCCGCGCGGTAATCTCTCATCGCAAGCCGGTGCCCCGCGCAGTGACTCCTCGGCCTTGGTCGCCCGCCACGGCTTGTGCGCCACTCCGCCGAACGCGATGCGGGCGTCGCGCACGACCCCGTCTGCGACGTCGAGCGCGGCGGCGACCGACACCAACGCGAACGCATAGGACGCGCGGTCGCGGACCTTGCGGTAGGCCGAGCGGGCCGCCATCGGCAGCGGTGGCAGGTCGATCGACAGGATGAGCTCGCCGTGCTCGAGGACCGTGTCGAGTTCGGGGTGCTCCCCCGGTAGCCGGTGCAGGTCCACGAACGGGATCCCGCGTTCCCCAGCGGCTCCGAGCACCCTGACTTCGGCGTCCAGGGCGGCCAGCGCGACCGCCAGATCCGATGGGTGGGTGGCGATGCACTGCTCGGACGCTCCGAGGATCGCGTGGTACCGCGTGTAGTCACCGATCGCCGAGCACCCGGACCCGGATTTGCGTTTGTTACACGGCGTCGTGACGTCCTGGAAGTAGGCGCAGCGGGTGCGTTGCAGCGGGTTGCCGCCTGTCGTGGCCATGTTGCGTAGCTGCCCCGAGGCTCCGGAGAGCAGCGCCTGCGCCAGGACCGGATAGCGATCTCGGACGCGGCGGTCGGCGGCCAGGTCGCTGTTGGGAACCGCCGCGCCGATGCGCAAGCCGCCTGCGCCGTCGTCGGTGATCTCGTTGGAGGCGGCCGCGGTGACGTCGACGATGAGGTCCGGTGTGGCACCCCGAGCTTGAGGTGATCCACGAGATTCGTCCCGCCGCCGAGGAACACCGCGGCCGGATCGGCGGCGACGCTGCGCACCGCGGGCACGATGTTCGCATACGCCCCGCAGCCGCACAGGGTCCCGCTCATCCGTTCGGCCACTTCGTCGTGGTCGAGCTTTGGCTCAGTCGCCTGGTAGATGGTTGCCGCGCTCGGCCAACCTCGTGCGAACTCCGCGAGCATCCCGACCGCCGAGCAGATCTGCCCTGGGGTGCAGTAACCGCACTGGAACGCGTCGTGGTTCAAGAATGCCTGCGCAACGGGGTGCAACGCGCCGTCGTGGGCCAAGCCATCGGCGGTGACGACCTCGGAGCCGTCGTGCGCGACCGCCAGTGCCAGGCAGGCCAGCGCGCGGCGTCCATCGATCAGCACCGTGCAGGCACCGCATTGGCCGTGGTTGCAGCCCTTCTTCGGGCTCATGTTGCCCAGCCGCTCGCGGCGCAGATCCAGCAGCGTCACCCGGGTGTCCACCACCAGGTGCTGCCGCTCCCCGTCGACGCACAGGCTCAGTTCAGCGTCCACGACACCGTATTCCCCCACGCCTGCACGCTAACCCCGCCGACTGTTCGGCGCGTTCTGGATGCAGACTGCTGCAAATCGGGTCCCGATTACCGCGTTCTGCATCCAGAACGCGGCGTAGCTACGCCGCAGCTACAGGGTGCCTAGGGCGACGACGCCGCGGCGTAGGGCGCGCACCGCGGCGGCGGCCGCGGCACCGACCGGGGAGCCTTCGCCGGCGACGACGCGGACCTGGTCGAGCAGGTCGATCACCTGCCGGCACCACCGGACGAAGTCTCCGGCGGACAGCTCGGCACCGTTGGTCTCGGCGGCGATCAGCACCGCAGACAGGGACTCCCCTCGTGCCCACCGGTACACCGGCCAGGCGAAACCCAGATCGGGTTCGCGGGTGCGCTCGAGCCGGTACCGCCGCTCGTCTGCCTCCAGCTCCGCCCACAACCGCACGGTCGCTACCAACGCATCGCTCACCGGGCCCGGAGGTACCCGGGGGGCGGCCGCGTCTCCGCGGGCCTCGTAGACCAGCACCGAGATCACCGCGGCCAGCTCCGCGGGCTCCAGACCTTCCCAGATTCGGTGCCGCAGGCACTCCGCGGTGAGTAGGTCGGTTTCCGACCACAACCGGGCCAGCCGGCGGCCGTGCTCGGTGAGCTGTTCACCGTCGAGGTAACCGCGATCGGCCAGCAGGGCGCGGATCCGGTCGAACTCGCGGGCCAGCGAGTTCGTGGTGGCGGCGACCTGCTGGCGAAGCGTCTCGGTCTCGCGGTCCAGCCGGTCGTAACGTTCGGCCCACCGGGCATGCGCCTCCCGGTCGTCGCAGCCGTGGCACGGATGCGCCCGCAGCGCCCGGCGCAGCGCGGCAAGCTCGGCGTCGTCAGCCGCCTCGCCGCGGCGCCGGGACCGGGACGGTACCGCGATGCCGGTCTCGCGCAGTGCCGAGGCGAGGTCGCGGCGCACCCGAGGAACCCGGTGCTCGACCCGCTTGGGTAGTCGCATCCGGCCCAGCACCTGAACCGGGGTCGGGAAGTCGGCCATCGACAGCCGGCCCGCCCAGCGGTCCTCGGTGAGCAGCAGCGGGCGCGGATCCTCGGCTGGGCCGTCGCCGGGATCGATCACTACGGCCAGACCCGATCGGCGCCCGCCGGGCACCGCGATGACGTCGCCCCGCTTAAGCTGGGCGAGCGATGCAGCTACTTCGGTGCGTCGCGCCGCGCCGCTGAGCCGGGCCAGTGCCCGCTCCCGCTCTGAGATCTGCCTGCGCAACTGGGCGTATTCGGCGAAATCACCCGCCTGGCAGACCATCGCCTCGGCGTGGCCCGCCAGGCCCTCGGCGTTGCGGTCGATCCGGCGGGCCAGCCCCACCACCGACCGGTCGGCCTGGAACTGCGCGAAGGACTGCTCGAGCAGCGTTCGCCCGGCGGCCACCCCGACCCGATCGACCAGGTTGACGGCCATGTTGTAGCCGGGTCGAAACGAGCTGCGCAACGGATAGGTGCGGGTGGACGCCAACCCAGCCACCTGCGCCGGGTCCACGCCGGGTTGCCACAGCACCACCGCATGGCCCTCGATGTCGATGCCCCGGCGTCCGGCCCGGCCGGTGAGCTGGGTGTACTCGCCGGGAGTGAGATCGACGTGGGCTTCCCCGTTGTACTTGACCAACCTTTCCAGCACCACCGTGCGGGCCGGCATGTTGATCCCCAACGCGAGGGTCTCGGTGGCGAATACCGCCCTGACCAACCCGCGGACGAACAGGTCCTCCACGGTCTCTTTGAACGCGGGCAGCATCCCGGCGTGGTGGGCGGCTACGCCCCGCTCCAGCGCGTCGCGCCACTCCCAGAAGCCGAGCACACCGAGATCGCCCTCCGGCAGGTCAGCGGTGCGAGTGTCCACCACCCGACGGATCTGCTCAGACTCCTCAGGGGTGGTCAATCGCAGCCCAGTGCGGACGCACTGGTTCACCGCTGCTTCGCAGCCGGCCCGGCTGAAGATGAAGGTGATCGCGGGCAGCAACCCGTCGCGATCCAGCCGCGCCACCACGTCGGCTCGGGCCGGTGGCCGGAACCGAGGTCCGCCGTGGCGCGGCCGATCCCACCCGCTGCGGCGCTCCACCTCCTGCGCGCGCCGCACCAGGTGCGGGTCAACGGTGAGCCGGTCGTCGGTGGTGTTCTCGGCGAACAGGTCGAACATCCGCGAGCCGACCATCATGTGCTGCCACAGCGGCACCGGGCGGTGCTCATCGACCACCACCGTGGTGTCGCCGCGTACGTCGACCAGCCACTCGCCGAACTCCTCGGCGTTGCTCACCGTGGCGGACAGCCCGACCAGCCGCACGCTGTCCGGCAGGTTGAGGATCACCTCTTCCCACACCGCACCGCGGAACCGGTCGGCGAGGTAGTGGATCTCGTCCATCACGACGTAGGCCAGCCCGTCCAGCGTGGAGGATCTGGCGTAGATCATGTTGCGCAGCACCTCGGTGGTCATCACGACCACAGCGGCGCCGCCGTTGATCGAGGTGTCTCCAGTGAGCAGACCGACGGTGCCGGCGCCGTGCCGGGCCGCCAGATCTGCGTACTTCTGGTTGGACAACGCCTTGATCGGCGTGGTGTAGAAGCACTTGCGGCCTTGCGCCAGGGCCAGGTGCACCGCGAACTCGCCGACCACGGTCTTGCCTGCGCCGGTGGGCGCACACACCAGGACCCCGTGGCCTCCCTCGAGCGCTTCGCAGGCTGCGCGCTGGAACGGGTCGAGTTGGAACGGCAGGGCACCGGTGAACTCGTCGAGGCGCGGCGAGACGACCCGCCGTCGGGCCGCGGCGTACGCCTCGGCAGGAGAGTTGGCCACCGTCCCAGGCTAGGCGACGACGGTGAGCACCCCCGGTTCGCAGTGCACCGTCACCGGCAGGGTCCCCTGTGGTTCCCCGTCGGCATAGACCGGCCAGCCCGGATCGCCGTCGATGCGCACGGTTTCGCCGCGCAGGACGGTCACCTCCGGCTCGTGCACGTGCCCGCCGGTGCGTAGCGCCGGGAACACCCGCAGCAGCCGGCGCCGGCTCACCGCGGCGATGACGATCACGTCGAGCAGCCCGTCGGCCAGCGTGGCGTCCGGGCAGATCCGCAACCCTCCGCCGTAGCTGGATCCGTTGCCGACCGCGACCAGGATCGCCTCCAGCTCCACCTCGGTGCCTGCGGCCTGCACTCGCACCGGCCTTGGCGTCAACGCGGCGAGCTCGGCCAGCACGGCCAGGTCGTACCGGCGCGGCCCGGCGGGCCAGCGCATCGCGTTGGCCCGCTTGTTCACCGCGGCGTCGAAGCCGGTGCACAACACTGTGGTGAAGCCTGCCGCGCCCTCGATGCGGCCCAGGTCTATCCGCCGCCGCTGCCCGGTCCGCAGCGCCTGCACGATGTGCTGGGCGGCCCGCACCGGATCGGCCGGGATGCCCAGCGCCGCCGCCAGGTCGTTGCCGCTGCCGCTGGGCAGCACCGCCAGCGCGGTCGCGGTACCGGCGACGGCCTGAGCGGCCAGGTGCGCGGTGCCGTCCCCGCCGAGCACCGCGAGCACGTCATCCCCGCGCTGCGCTGCTTGTGCGGCGACCCTGCTGGTGGCGTCCGCATCGGCGGTCACTGTGACGACCAGCGAGGGCACCGCGGCACGCAACGTATCGGCCACCGTGCCGGCCACCCGCGTCGCCGCGCCACGACCGGAATGCGGGTTGACGATCAGCGTGGCGCGCACAGCGCGGAATAATACGGTTGGCGAGCTCCGCGGCAGCATGCTGAGCGCACCGCCGACGACGAGGTGAGGACAGCCCAGGTCAGCTGCGCCACGGCCACTTCCCTTGCACCAAAGGGAGGTGCCTGAGAGAAATGGACGACGGCTCTTGGTGTATGTACAGTGTGCGTACGAGCGAGGAGGTCGTCCGTGTCGAGAGACATCGTTGAGCAGCGCGCAGCCCGTCAGGCCAGGATCAATCTTCGCGCCAGCGCTCGCCAGGAGCAGTTACTCCGGCACGCCGCGGCGGCAACCGATCGCACCATGACCGACTTCGTTCTGGAGAGCGCAGTGGTTGAGGCGGAACGAGTCCTAGCTGACCGTCGATGGTTCCTCATCGACGATGAGCGCTGGGACGAGTTCCAACGCCTGTTGGAGCAGCCGCCTCGCGATCTGCCAAAGCTGCGTGCCTTGCTGGCCTCCCCGGCACCGTTTATGGACGAGCACTAGGCAATGGCAGGCAAGCCCTGCGCCCCACGGAAGCTAGCGAAAGAGGACGTGCGGGAAGGCTTTACCAGCGGCGCACCGGAACTCGACGACTGGCTGGCGCGCTACTCGTGGCAGAACCAGCGAGCTCACAATGCCGTGACCTACGTCAGCGTGCTCGATGGGCGAGTCGTCGGGTACTACGCCATCGCGGTGGCGAACGTGACCAGTGAGGCTGCGCCCGCGAGAGTGGCAAAGGGGGCGCCGAGGCAAATCCCGTGCTTACTGCTGGCGCGATTGGCCGTCGACGAGAGCATGCAAGGCTTGGGACTCGGCCGGGGGCTGCTGGCTGACGTGCTGCGGCGCACCCTGGGTCTCGCTGACGCCGTCGGTATCCGGGCTCTGCTCGTGCACGCTCGCGACGACGTTGCCCGACAGTTCTACCTTGCACATGCTGAATTCCTCGACTCGCCGTCGGATCCGTTGCACCTGCTGCTCCCAGTCAAGGACATTGTGCGATCACTTGGTTGAGCGACGAGTCGATCATTACGCCTACCGCCATCGGCCGACCCTCAGGTGGCGTCGTCGTAGCGGGGTGCCGAATCGTCCGAGGACACCGGCTCCACCCGGTCATCCAGCGGCGAAGGCTCGTCGGGGTCCAGGTTGTCCCAGCCTTGCTCGGCTTGCCGTCGGGCCACGGCACGGTCGTGCTGCCGGGCGATCAACACCGCGGCCTCGAACAGCACGACCAGGGCGCCGGCCAGCGCTAGCATCGAGACCGGGTCGTTGCCCGGGGTGGCGACTGCGGCCAGCACGAATAGTCCGAACAGGATGCCGCGCTGCCAGCGTTGAAGCTTCGCATACGGCAACACCCCGACCCGGTTGAGCATCACCACCAGTAGCGGCAGCTCGAAAGTCAGGCCGAAGACCGCGAGCATGGTCAGCAGGAAACCGATGTAGGCGGCACCGGTCAGCGCGGTGATGAACTCGCCGCCGCCGAGGTTCGCCAGGAACGAAAGGCCGGTGGGCACCACGTAGTAGGCGAGGACGGCGCCCCCAGCGAACAGCACGCTGGCCGCACCGACGAAGGTGACCGCGAACCTGCGCTCCTTCGCGTAAAGGCCAGGGGTGATGAACGCCCACACCTGATAGACCCAGATCGGGGCAGTCAACACCGCACCCGCCGCCAAGCCGACCTGCATCCGCAGGGTGAACACCTCGAACGGGGCGGTCTGCAGTAATTGGCACCGGCCCGGGTTCGGGGTCAGGCGCACCGTCGTGGGCAGAGCGCAGTACGGGCGAGTGATCAGATCGCCGAGGCTGGGCAGGCCGAAGGCCGACACTCCCCACCAGACGAACCCGAGGATGCCGCCGAGCCCGATCGCGCACAACGCGAGGAACAACCGGTTGCGCAGCTCATACAGGTGCTCCATCAGCGTCATGGAGCCATCCGGATTGATCTTGCGCCGACCCCCCGGCCCAGCCGGGAAACGCATCCCGCTCACCGATCCTCGTCGTCAGCGGACAGTGTCGTTGTCGCGCCGGTGCTCATTGACACCAGCTTCACTGACCCCAGATGCGGCTGGCCCTGACTGCGGCAGCGACTGGTGCTCGGGCGCCGGCGCGTCAGCCTCCCGCTCCGAACGCGATCCCCCAATCTCCGCCTTGAAGATTCGGATGGACTGCCCGAGGGCTCGGGCGGCTGTCGGAAGCTTGGTCGCACCGAACAGCAAAATCACGACCACCAGCAGGATGACCAGATGCCAGCCAGACAGAATGCCCATGGCGGGTCTCCTCTCTCGGTCTGGGTGCAGCACCGATGCTACGCGGTAGGAGCTATCCGGCGTTGCCACGGCGGCGTCGCCGGTCCAGCGCCACCCGCAGCGCCGCGATCCGGGCAGCGAGCAGGCCGGTGCGGTCGGCGAGGTGAGCGCGGCTGCGCTGCACCGTCGCGGCCAGCCGTCGCGCTGGGCCGGCAAGCCGTAGGAGCATCAGGAACAGCACCACGACGCACGCAGCGGCAAGCACAACGCTGATCAGGTAAGCCACGCCAGAGACGTTAGCCCGCCTCGGATGGCGCAAGGTGATCGGATCTGCGCAGCGCCGCGCGGGCGCGCTGCGCCACCGCCGCAGCCAGCTCGGGGGGTTCCCGGACCACGACGTCGGCACCTAGCCCGAGCACCAGACGCACCATCCAGCCGGTTTCGGAGTAGCGCATTCGCACGGTTGCGGCTCCCCCCTTACCCTCGATCAGCTCATCGACCGGGTAGTACTCGGCGACCCAGCGAGAGTCCGGGGCGAGGGTGAGCACGGCGATCTGCTGGTCGGGTTGGGCGCGGAACAGCCCGTCGGATACGTCGGTGGGCCGGGCCTGCGGTGGGGGTAGCGCCGGCTCGTCCAGGGTCGTGACGTGCTCGATGCGGTCCAGCCGGAACAGCCGCACTTCCTCGGCCCAGCGGCACCAGGCTTCCAGGTAGCCGCGGCCTTCGACCAGCAGCAGCCGCATCGGGTCCACGGTGCGGTCACTGACCGTGTCCCGAGCCGGGGTGTAGTAGCGGATGCGCAGCGCCCGGCGGTGATCCAGCGCGTCGCGCACCGCGGTCAGCGCGGCCTCCTCTCTGGTGGCCAGGCCGACCACCACACCGTCAGCCTGCCCCGCCGCGGCCTCGATTTTGGCCAGTGCGCGGCGCACCGACCCGGCGTCGAGCACGCCGGGTGTCTCGGCCAGCGCGCGCAGCGCCACCACCAGCGCGGTCGCCTCCGCCCCGGACAGGCGTAGCGGGCGGCGCATCCCGGCGTCGAAGGTGACGGTGACGGTGTCCCCTTCGAAGGACAGGTCGATGAGATCACCCGGTCCGTAGCCGGGTAGTCCGCACATCCACAGCAGCTCCAGGTCGCGGCGCAACACCGGGACTGTGATCGAGAAGTCGGCTGCGACCTCCTCGATCGGCACACCGGGTCGGGCCAGCAGGTAAGGCACCAGGGCCAACAGCCGGGGCAACCGCTGCGTGACGCCCTCCATCAGCCGACGCTCCCGGCGGCCGCCGACAGCCGGGCCCGCACCGCGGTCGCCAGTTCGGCAGGCTCCAGCACCACGGCGTCCGGCCCCAGCCCGGCTATCCACCGGGCAGCGACGTCATAACCCGGCAGCTCCACCGTGACGACGTCACCCGCCACGTCCTCCAGAGTCATCCTGGCCAGCACCGTCGCCCGCTGGCGCAGGCCGTAGGCGCGCCCGTCAGCCAGCCACAGCCGGACGGTGTGCGCCGCTGCCGGGGGTTCAGCGGAACCTGCCACGATCTTCAGCAGGTCCACTCCCGGTGGGCGTTGCACCGCTCCCGGAGCGCCGATGGCGCGCACCGGCCCGGCGATCCGGGAGACCCGGAAGCAGCGGGTGGCATCCCGATCCCGGTCGTGCCCCACCACGTACCAGCGGCCCCGCCAGGACACCACCCCCCACGGCTCGAGGGTGCGCCCGATGGGCTGCTCGGCCGGATGCCTGCGGTGCGGGAACGTCACGACCTGCCCGGCCTGGACCGCCGAGATCAACGGGGTCAGCGCCGGTTCGGTGGCCCGCACCCGTGGTTGGACAACCGCTGACAGCTCGGTGTCCACCTCCACTCCGGCCGCACGTAGTTTGACCAGCGCGCCGTGCGCGGCACCGGCCAGCTGCGAGGAGTCCCACAGCCGAGCGGCCAGCGCGACAGCGGCGGCCTCGTCGGCTTCGAGGTCGATATCGGGCAGCTCGTAATCCCGGCGTGCGATGCGGTAACCCTCGCCGGCCTCGAAACCCGGGATCCGCCCGGTCTCCAGCGGGACGCCCAGCTCACGAAGTTCAGCCTTGTCCCGCTCGAACATCCGGAAGAACGCTTCATCGGAGGCAGCGTCAGCGTAGCCGGGCACGGTCCGCCGGATCCGCTCCGCGGGCAAGTACTGCCGGCTGGACAGCAGGCACAGCACCAGGTTCACCAGACGCTCGGCGCGAGCAGCAGCAGGCACCGGCGCAGCCTAACTGTGGACAACCCGTGAGTGGCGATGCGAGTCATAACTCGCATCGCCACTCACAAGGCTCATAGCGAAGCTATGAGCCTCTCCACCCGCTCATCCACGGCGCGGAACGGGTCCTTGCACAGCACGGTGCGCTGGGCCTGGTCGTTGAGCTTCAGGTGCACCCAGTCGACGGTGAAGTCGCGGCCGGCGGCCTGTGCAGCGGCGATGAAATCGCCGCGGAGCTTGGCGCGGGTGGTGGCCGGCGGGGTGTCCTTGGCCGCCTCGATCTCGCCGTCGTCGGTTACCCGGTCGACCAGCGCTTTGCGCTGGAGCAGGTCGAACAGCCCGCGGCCACGACGGATGTCGTGGTAGGCAAGGTCCAGTTGGGCGATCCGCGCGTTGGACAGGTCCATCCGATGCTTGGCCCGGTAGCGCTCAATCAGCCGGTGCTTGATCGCCCAGTCGATCTCACGGTCGATCAGGGCGAGATCCTGCTGCTCGACCGCGTTCAGCGTGCGGTCCCACAACTCCATCACCCGATCGGTCAGTGGATCGGTCCCACGCTGCGCGACGTGATCCGCGGCGCGCGCGTAGTACTCCCGTTGGATGTCCAATGCTGAGGCCTCGCGGCCGCCGGCCAGCCGCACCCCGCGGCGGCCGGTGAGGTCGTGGCTGATCTCGCGGATCGCCCTGATCGGGTTGTCCAGGGTGAAGTCGCGAAACGCGACCCCCTCCTCGATCATCTCCAGGACCAGATTGGCGGTGCCCACCTTGAGCAAAGTGGTCACCTCGGACATGTTCGAGTCACCGACGATGACGTGCAGGCGGCGATACCGCTCGGCGTCGGCGTGCGGCTCATCGCGGGTGTTGATGATCGGGCGGGATCGGGTCGTCGCTGAGGAGACGCC
>QHBZ01000192.1 GCA_003244055.1 Pseudonocardiales bacterium
GCCCCGAACGTGTACTTCCTGATTGCCCCAGGACGCCGGACTGTCGAAGATCTTCCGTGCGCTCCGGGGATCGTTGCGGTAGAGGCTGTCAAGCAGCGGATCGGAAAATGTGACTCCCCATCCGTACGTCACCCCGGCGGGGTTGCGTTCGATAACCGTGATGTCGTGATCCGGATCGCGCAACTTCGCGGAGATAGCGAAGTACAGACCGGCCGGTCCGCCGCCGACGCACACGATTTTCATACCCTCTTCCGCCTCCTTGATTGACGGCGAGCGAATGGACTTGGTACGGGTAACGCGGTCAGCTAGCGGACGCTCCTGGGCTGGCGCGATCCGCAGCCCTGAGGTCCGGGCCGCGCCATCGGGTTCCCCGTAGAAGACTTTTTGCATCGGCGAACAGCCGGCGCCCGGTTTCGGAGCGCCACGCAACATCGTAGACGGTCCGCAGCGCCGCCGGCCTGATCATCTCGACCGGAGTGGGGTAGCGGAATGCGGTGCCGCCAAAGGTGACCTTGGGCTGGTCGGCCGTCGGTAGCGTGTCGGTCCGGCAGTCGGAACCGTCCAGCAGCGCTGCCAGCGTCTCCTGACGCAGGCCGCCGAAGTCGAACCAGCGGTATCCCTGCTCTTTGGCCCACTTGATCATTTCCCAGCGAATGGCCGCTGGCACGCTGAGCCGCATCGCCTCGCCAGAGCGGTCGAAGCCGGACAGCCGGCCGCGAACCATAGCGCCACATCCGGTCATCAGATCGGCGGCGACCGGCACACCGTCCACCTCGCCGACGTACAACACGGCATGGCCAGTGGCGGCTAGCTCCCGGTACAACGCCATCATGTAGTCCAGCGGCAACGGGGTGTAACCCTGGTGCTGCGCTGAGCTGGCCATCAGCTCGGCGAGTAGCGGGATGTCCCGCTCGTCTCCGGCCCGGATCGTGACACCTCGGGACTCCCACCGGTTGGTCCACGACTTGAGGCGTTTGCCGAACCTGCCGCGGATCTCCGCCAGGTCGGCTGTCAAGTCGATCCGGATCGAGCCCTGCGGGGCGATTCCGGCCTCGGACGGCCGGAATCCGCGGTGGAGTAGCTCATTACTGGTGTCCTGGGCGCCCTCAGGCGGTTGGACGAACAGGATGCGCAGCCGCCGCTGGCCCAGTGCGACGATGGCGTCGACCAGCGCACGCCGGACATCAGCCGCGGCCGCGGCGCCGGGGGCGACGAGTGGGCCGTAAGGGAGGTAACCGACCAGGCCCAACATGGGTACCCGCCGGGTCAAGATCTGCGCCCCACCGACCAGTTCGCCGCCGCGGTAGGCCAACAGATAAAGCGGAGTGAAACCCACCCGGCCGCGCAACCCGGCCCAGACGGAGAGCTGCGTAACGTCAGTGCCCGGGGTGCGATCCACCAGCAGGTCCCAGGCCCGCAGCGCGTCGGGGCCAGGATCTTCGCGCGCTACCACGTCGACGAGTCCGCCCGGACTGACGTCGTGGTTCTTCCCCATGCCAGCTCGATCCCGTGGTGCTCGATCCCACGGTTTCGCGGGTACCGTCGCGTTCCTGGTCTCCATCATCATGTCGATTCCGGGCCACGACCCGAGTGCTCTCACATCACTCACCCCCAGTAGTGAAGGAGCCGAACCCTGCTGTGTTGCTCGACCCCAGCGCGTCACGTCGCGCGCCGATGGACCCGATCACCCTCAGCTATCTTGTCGTCAACACCCCGCCGGTCGTTACGCCCCGGGCTCCATGCGCATTCAGCGGGCTCAGCGGGGTAAAGGAGGCACGGATATCCCCGCTGAGCCCCGCTGAATGCGGAAACAGGGGAACAGGGTTAGTAGGTGAGGGCTTGGGCGGGGTCGGAGAGGAGGGCGCCGATGTGGGCTAGGAACTGGGAACCTTGCTGGCCGTCCACTACCCGGTGGTCTACGGACAGCGCCAGTTGGCAGACCTTGCGGGGCGTCACGACGCCGTCCACCACCCACGGCATGTCCCGGATCGTGCCGAGGGCGAGGATCGCCGACTCGCCCGGGTTGAGGATCGGCGTGCCGGTGTCGATCCCGAAGACGCCGATGTTGGTGATGGTGATCGTCCCGCCGAGCATGTCGGCGGGGGGTGTGCGTCCCTCCCGAGCGGATACCGCCAGCTCGTCGAGCGCGACGGCAAGCTCGCGCAGCGCCATCCGGTCGGCGTTGCGGATCTTGGGTACCACCAGTCCGCGCGGGGTGGCGGCGGCGATGCCGAGGTTTACGTAGTCGAAGTAGACGATCTCGCCGGTCGCCTCGTCCCATCTGGCGTTGACATCAGGCGTCCGGCGTACCGCGAGGCACACCGCCCGGGCGGCGAAGGCCAGCGGGGTCAGTTTGACGTCCCGGAACTGCGGTTGTGCTTTGAGCCGGGCTCGCAGCTCCATCATCGGCGTGACGTCGACGGTAAGGAACATGGTGACGTGCGGCGCGGTGAACGCCGAGGACACCACCGCCGCCGCGGTGGCCTTGCGCACGCCGCGGACGGGCTCGCGGCGCTGCCCAGCGCCGGATTCAGGGCCGGATTCAGGGCCGGATCCATGGCTGGGCTCAAGGCCGGATCCAGGGCTGGAGCGGGCGGCGGAGCCAGCCCGGCCATTGTCGACCACGTGGGCTGCGCGCTCGACATCCTCCCTCGTGATCACCCCGCCGGCCGCGGATCCGAGCACTGTCCGCAGGTCGACCCCCAGCTCTTTGGCCAGCTTGCGCACGGGCGGCTTGGCCAGCGGCGCCGCTGCGGGAGATGGAGCGGGAGATGGAGCGGCTGAACCAGCAGACGGCGCGGCCTTACGCGGCCGGCGGGCCACAGTCGCGGTCCGTGGGCCGTAACCGACCAGGTTCGCAATCCGCCCGCTGGCTCCTTCCTCGCCGATCGCACCCGCCGGGGCCGGTCCGATCGAACCTGCCGGCGCGGCGCCGGTGTCTGCGCCGGTCTCGATGGCGATGATCGGGGTGCCGACGGCCACGGTGGCGCCAGGTTCGGCGAACAGCTCGCTGACCACTCCGGCGTAGGGGCTGGGCAGCTCGACGGCGGCCTTGGCGGTCTCGATGTCGACGATGATCTGATTGACGGTGACGGTGTCTCCGGGCGCGACGTGCCAGCTGAGGATCTCCGCCTCGGTGAGACCTTCCCCGACATCGGGCAGCGCGAAGATGCTGGTCATCGTCAGTACGCCAGCACGCGGTCGACGGCGTCGAGCACCCGGTCCAGGTCCGGCAAGTAGTCCTCCTCGCACTTCGCGGGTGGGTACGGCGTGTCGAACCCGGTCACCCGCAGTACCGGCGCCGCCAGCGAGTAGAAGCATTCCTGGGATACCCGGGCGGCCACCTCAGAGGTCAGCGAGACCTCTCCGGGCGCCTCGGACACGCAGATCAGCCTCCCGGTGCGGCGTACCGAGTCGAACACCGGCGCCAGGTCCAGCGGTGACAACGTGCGAAGGTCGATCACCTCCAGAGCGTGGCCGTCCTGCTCGGCGACGGTCGCGGCATCCAGCACGGTGCGCACCATCGGCCCGTAGGCCACCACCGTCGCGGTCGTACCGGCCCGCAGTACCCGGGAGCGAAACAGCGATACCGGCGGCGTCGCGAGGTCCAGCGGAGCCTTCTCCCAGTACCGCCGCTTGGGCTCAAAGAAGATCACCGGGTCGTCGCAGGCGATCGCCTGCTGGATCATCCAGTAGGCATCGACCGGGTTGGAGCACGCGACGACCTTCAGCCCCGGGGTGTGGGCGAAATAGGACTCCGGGGACTCAGAATGGTGCTCGACGGCCCCGATACCGCCACCGTGCGGGATGCGCACGACCACCGGCATCCGCAGCTTGCCCTGCGAGCGGTAGTGCATCTTGGCCAGCTGGGAGACGATCTGGTCGAAGCCAGGAAAGACGAATCCGTCGAATTGGATCTCGCAGACCGGACGGTACCCACGGACCGCGAGCCCAACCGCCGTGCCGATGATCCCGGACTCGCCCAGCGGCGTATCGAAGACCCGCTGCTCGCCGAAGTCCTTCTGCAGGCCATCGGTGATCCGGAACACACCGCCGAGCCGACCGACGTCCTCGCCCATCACGAGGACCTTGCGGTCGGCCTCCATCGCGGCCCGCAGCCCCTGGTTGAGGCCCTTGGCGAGGGTGATCGTCTGCGGCGCGCCGGTGGCCGCCATCAGTGCCTGCTCCCTGGGGTACTCCCGACGTCGGTGAACGACGCGTGGTAAGCCAGGGAGTCGTCCCGGGCCGACTCCAACGCAGGGGTCGATTCGGCGTAGACGTTCGAGAAGATCCGCTCCGGGCCGGGGGCGGGCATCGAAATACAGTAGTTGCGCAGCCGGACGGCCAGCTCGTCGGCCTCGGCGGCGAGTCCGTCGAAGAACTCCGACTCCGCGAGCCCCTCCCGTACCAGGTGCACCCGGACCCGCTCAAGGGGATCCTTGAGCTTCCATTCCTCCAGCGCGCCGGCGACCTGGTAACGGGTGGGGTCGTCGGACGTGGTGTGCGCGTCCATCCGGTACGTGCAGGCCTCGATCAGTAC
>QHBZ01000193.1 GCA_003244055.1 Pseudonocardiales bacterium
TTAGCCGGTGGATCCAGGCTCAGTAAAACTCTAATTTATGAAAGTTAGCTGCTAGGGTCCCGGGATGGCTGGTCTGCCGCTGTCCCAGGCGATCGGCGAGTACCTGGGCTGGTTGGAGCTCGACCGGCACGCCTCGGCCGGCACCGTCGAGGGGTACCGCGGCGACCTGCGGCGCTTCAGCGAGTTCGTCGGCGGTGATGCCGGCATCCCTGACGTCGCGGAGCTGGATCGGGAGCTCCTGCGCGGCTACCAACAGCACCTGGCCCGGCTGCGGACCGGCACCAAGGGCGCGCGCCGGCCGCTGGCCATCTCCACTCGCTCCCGCCGGCTGGTGGCGCTGCGCAGCTTCCTGCGCTTCGCCGCCCGCGAACGATGGCTCCCCGGCGACCTCGGAGCCACCATCGATGTGCCCAAGCTGCCCGAACGGCTACCCAAGCCGCTGGAAGCCGCCGACCGGGATCAGCTCCTGGACGCTCTTCCCCACGACACGCCGGCGCAGAAACGTGACCGGGCGTTGATCCTGCTGCTGCTGTCCACCGGCGCTCGCATCTCCGAGATCCTGCGCCTGGACCGCAGCGACTGGAAACCGGAGCGTCTATGGGTGGTCGGTAAGGGTGACCGCGAGCGCGTCGTCCAGGTCACCGACAAGGCACGGTGTGCGGTCGAGGACTACCTCACCGCCCGCGAGGACCACTCCCCCGCCCTGTTCATCGGCTTCCAACCGGCCAGCAAGGCCGCCAGCTCCAACCGCCTCACTACCGCCGGCGCCCAGCACGTGTGTCGCCACCTCGCCCAGCGGCTCGGTATCCCGGCGTTTCACCCACACCAACTTCGGCACACGCTGGGGACACTGCTGCAAGTGAGCGGAGTTGCATCGGCTGCATCATTCGGCAAGATCCGTGAACCGCTCCTGCCTGCGACGTCGCCGTTCGGACTGGATCAGGGTCGGTTGGCGGAGGCCTCGTCACGCGCGTCCTGACCAGGCAATAGATCCTGCTGTTGCATTGAATGCCACGATGTTGCACCCGATCCGGTGGCATCCTGCGCCGGATAGTTGCATCAGATGCAACCGACAAGATCGGCTGCCGCGTCGCTTCCGCTCCTCAGCGCGCTGAGCGCGCCTGCGGTGCGGGTCGACTTGCCATCGGCCACCCGGGGGCATTCGCCCGGTTGGAACATTGCTCTCTACCAGTTAAGAGTCGATGGGCGACGCGCGGCTCACTGCCGAGACCCTGGGGCACCGTGGCCTGGGGTCGGTCAGTGGTTACACCAAAATCACCGACCAACGCCGGCGTGAGGCGTATGAGGAGATGCAACGCCGCGGCCTGTGACCGTGCCGCCCGGACACCGGGCGCACACCGAACCCACCCCGCGCTCACCCAGCCACGTCATGACGCCGATCAGACCTGGCTGGGTGGCCGAAGCACGGCCCATCGGCGACTTGTTCGGCGACAAGCGCTTGATCGAGGTCCCCCTCGCCCGCGCCACCGTGGTCACCTCGCGGCTAGTGTCGCGCGAGATTGCATTCCGAACGTAGCGTACATCTGCACTTGCATCGTGCGTCACCCCTACGTGCATCTTTTCTTGCATGAGCGTGCGGACTCTGCAACTGTGAATAAGAAACCACCGCCACTGCCCGGAGGTGTCAGCAATGAGCGAACCAGGTCGTCCTCAGATTTCTGACGCGCCACACGGAACGCTAACCGGTTACCGAAAGGGATGCCGCTGTCAATGTTGCCTCGCGGCTAACCAGGCTCACTTGGAGCCCCCCAGATCTACGAATAACCCCCCAAGTAAATCGACGGTCCCAAAAACGCCTTCGACCACGACCTGAGTGTGCAGCACCACACCAACAACGAACAGTCCGCAAGGGTGGCGCTGGAGGGACGGCCGGCACGGTTAACCCCACACCCCAAGGGCCCCACCGTGGAAAGCACCTGGAAGACCAACCGTGACCCGGGTGTGACCTGGCCGGCGGCTTGCACTCCGGTCAGCATTACGCGGTGCGCCGATCCGACTCCCTGGTTGTGATCACCGAGGCGACCCCGTGGCGCGGCCCGTCATCCGGTGCCGTATTCGACAGCATCGCGTCAGTCTCAGCGGAATTCCCGCCCCAGTGAGTTCGCGGGAGCCCTCGGGGTCCGCTATCTGGACCAGCGCAGGCATAGAGGGCTTCTGCTAGGTCGTCGTACATGTCGCACGACGCCTCCAACCCAACAACGATGTAAACGTCAGAGATGGAGTGGAAGTTCGAAGGGACGACGACCGTCAGGTGACCACCGCCGTCAACGTTGTGCCAGTGACGGGCTTCGAGCAGGGTGTGGAAACCAGCCCAGTTCATGAATGTGACAGCGGACATGTCGATGACGAGGTGGGCGTTGTTGTCGCGTCGCGCCTCGGTGAGTGCATCCCTGAGGGCCGGTATCGCGTCCTCGTTCATCGCGCCGGTTACGGTGCACACCGTCGTGTCGGGCTGAGTCTGGGTCAGGGCCACTACCACACCCAGCGCCCCAGGCCCTTGTTCATTGATCACCGGCCGGCTCCTCCCCCGAAGAAGCGAATGACAAGTAAACCCTACACATTCGACAACCCCGGTCATGGCGCACCCCTCACTGAGCAATACGCCGACAGTGCTCCTGCAAGCGCGATTGTCGATGTGCAAACACCGCGCCGTGTGAACGCCCGAATGCACGTGCATACGGGCCGCGGGTAGGAGATGTTGCGGTCCTGCTTGCGACTTCTGTGTCCGTCAGGCAGTCAGGATCTACCCAGGTGAGGAGGGAATCGACGACCACACTGTTCGGAGTCGAGGTCGGCGCAACCACCTTCGCTAACGGCCCTGGTCCCTGCCGGTAACGACATTGCTCGCTTTGTCCTATTGCTCCCGGGCTACCGCCGCGCCCCGTCGGAGAACCCCAGATCTGTGCGTTCGAGTCGCAGGATGCGGTAGCCCACGGTCGTGCGCCAGGTGCTCGACATCGCGGCTCAGCGCCTCGCCGATCCGACTGTGATCATCCGCCGCTGCGCCCCTGGTTGCGTGCTTGTGGCTAGCTACGGGGGATGCTGGGGCGCCGCTGGCGGCGTGGGCGTGTCGCGCCGGGGCGGTCGGGGGCAGGGCTGCTCGCGGTCCCCTCGTCGCGGCAGCCCGGTGTCGCTAACCCGCTGGCAGATTCGTCGGGAAATGCCCGCAGGGGGTGGTGCTGGTGTGCGGAGAGGCCAGTTCCTGGATCTAGTGGTTCGAACACCGCGGGCGGAATCGGCGGGTCGGCGAGCCGGTGGTGTGTGCCGGGGTGATTGAGCGGTTGCGGGTCAGCCCCGGTGGCCGGGACCTCGGCGTTGATTCGCTCGCCACGCAGCTGGTCATAAATCGGCGTGTGGCCCATGGGACGAACACCCTAGGGGCGCCCTAGGGGCGGGGTCTGCGGGGCAGCACCGACCTGGTGTGGACAGACGGTGGATGAATGCGAGATTGGGTGGACAGACTGTGGATGGATGCGAGTGAGGGGTGATCCGAGGGATCCGGCCGAGCACTGGCAGTAACGCGTACCTGCCGAGTGGGGGACCTGACCTACGCCGACAACCCTCGACCAGAGCCCCAAACGACATCGGCGGAGCGCACCAGGCGCTGTTCAACACCGATCATTAGACGTTTCGACCGTATCTCGGTCGGCCCCAAGGGCTCCCGTGAGTTCAGCGAAAC
>QHBZ01000194.1 GCA_003244055.1 Pseudonocardiales bacterium
CCCGACGAAGGGCACGAGATCCTCGGCGCCACCAGCCGGGCGGCCTACCAGCGCGAGGTCGTGCACTGGGTGATCAGGCACCTGCTCGACCTCGACGAGCGCAGCGCCTGACACCCGCCGACGCCCGGGCGGTGTCGCCCAGGTTGAATCGCAGCCAGTTGGCGCCGTCCTCGGCGGAGCTGACCGGTAGGCCGGTGTGATCAACCGTCGCGTTTTCATCGATCAGGGTGGTGGACTGTGTCACCGAGTGTGATCAGCGGCTCGGGAGCCAGGTCCGGCTTCTCCCGCGCACAAAGGTCGATCTGGGCGGTGATACTCACGATCATCGCGCTGACCGGAACCAGCTGTGCCGGTAAAACAACCCCCAGCTCAGGCCGGCCGGTGGAAGGCGGGGTCGCCACCTTCGCCGAGCCGGCGAACACAACTCCGAACTACATCTTCCCCTTCATGCCGGTCGTATACTTCAGCGTTACCACGATTTCAGACCTGCAATACCTCCTGTACCGGCCGTTGTACTGGTTCGGCGACAACGGCCAACCCGTACTGAACGACAGACTCAGCCTCGCCGACTATCCAACTTTCGCTGACGACAACCGCACCGTGACCGTGAAGCTGCGCGACTACGCGTGGTCGGACAACACGAAGGTGACAGCGGACGGTATCGTCTTCTGGATCAACATGATGAAGGCGGAGAAGAAGAACTGGGCCGTATACGTGCCGGGAGGGATCCCGGACGACATAGACTCGCTTACCGCGGACTCACCGAACCAGGTGACCTTCCACCTGAACAAGAGCTACAGCGCGAAATGGTTCGTGTACAACGAGCTCGCCCAGATCACTCCGCTTCCGCACGCCTGGGACCGCACGGCGACCGGCGCCGGCGACTGCGAACACCGCGTCGGCGACTGCACCGCCGTCTACGACTACCTCACCGACCAGGCGAAGAGCATCAACAGCTACGCGACGAACCCGCTGTGGCAGGTGGTGGACGGTCCCTGGCGGCTGAAGTCATTCAACGCCGACGGCAACATCAGTTTCATCCCCAACAAGTCCTACTCGGGGCCGAACAAGCCGCATCTCGCTCAGTTCAACGAAGCACCATTCTCCGACAATGCCGCCGAGTACAACGTGCTGCGCTCCGGCGACAACTCCGTTCAGGTCGGCTACCTACCGCCGGAGAACGCCCCGGTAAAGCCTGATGATCAGGAGGTGGGACACAACCCGCTGGAGAACAACTACACGCTCGACCGGTGGTACAGCTTCGCGGTCAACTATTTCCCCCTCAACAATCACAATCCGAAGGTCGGCCCGATCTTTCAGCAGCAGTACTTCCGGCAAGCTCTAGCATCCCTCGTCGACCAGAAGTCGATCATCAAGGCGGCCGTGCACGGGTACGGCGCGACGACCAACGGCCCGGTGCCGACGACGCCGACAAACCCGTACGCCAGCGACAAGACCGAGCCCAATCCGTTCACCTACGATCCTGATCGCGCCAGGAAACTGCTAGCTGATCACGGTTGGAGCACCCCGCGCGACGGTGTCGGTACCTGCGAGCGACCAGGCACCGGTCCGAACCAATGCGGTCCGGGGGTGAACGCCGGCGCGCGACTGGACTTCCAGATGATGTATGCCACCGGTACGCCACAGGTCACTCTGGCGATGCAGCAACTGCAATCCTCGGCCACCAAGGTCGGCATCAAGATCGACCTGCGGGGAGCGCCCTTCAACACCGTGATCGGCACCGCCATCCCCTGCGATGCCGGCAAACCCGACTGCAACTGGGAAATGGGCAACTGGGGTGCGGGCTGGGTGTTCGCCCCAGACTTCTATCCTACCGGTGAGCAGATCTTCGGCACCGGCGCCGGATCCAACGTGGGTAGCTTCTCCGACCCGAAGCTGGATCAACTCATCGCCGTAACCCAGCACAGCGACTCGCCAGAGGCTTTGCAGGCCTACGCCCGGTACGGTTCAGAAACCTTACCGGTCATCTGGGGGCCGAATTACGACTA
>QHBZ01000195.1 GCA_003244055.1 Pseudonocardiales bacterium
GTCGGTGAAGAATTGGGAACCGATGAAGGTGGCGAACTCCTGATTTCCGTCGTTCTGGCAGTGCACAGTGAACTGGTACTCACCAGGTGTCACCTGCTGCTGACCCCGGTCAACGACGGCCTGCAGGAGGCTGTTGTCTTCGCCGACCTCGAAGGGATCGGTCAGCGACAGGGTGGTTGCTTCCGGCTGATGGATAACGTAGGGGTTTGACGGTGGGAAGGGCTGGTTCGTTCCACCAATCGGTCCTACAACCGTCATCAGGTCCTGGGTGGTGCCCGTCGGGCAGCCGCCAGACGTTGTCGCCGTGACAATGGTCTGATCGCTGCCGGTCGTTGGCATGAACGTGAGGGTGCCTGCCGGTCCGGTGGCGCTGGCCACCGCGTTGCTGATGAGCAAAGACCCCCCAGCGACAGCGACCGTCGCGACCGCCGTCGTAAACCGGGTCAAGAATCTCTTCTTATCCACAGAATTGCTCTTCCTGTCGAGGATTGAAGCGTGTCAGATAGAGCACCGGACTATTCGCCGGGACCCACGGTGTCGGCGCCATTGCTCGTGTCAGTCTGGATGGCTGTGCTGCCACAGTCGGAACGAGTGGCGAATCCCAGCGACTGGATCGCCCCGGCATTCGTGCAGACCTGGGAGGTCCCTCCGACGAACACGTTCTGAGTGTGCGGGCCGCTCTGGACAAGCACGTTGGGAACGACATTGAAGACGGGCCGGGTGCCCACCGCATTGCCGTTGATCGTGAGCGAGTTGATACCGCCGATATTTCCAAGGACAGTTCTGCCGTGGACATCGCTGACGGTGTTAGCGGTCTGCGCAATGTACGACGAGATCGCGTACGGCTCGATCTGCTGCTTGGCAGTGGGGCTCGTGGATGAGTCCGACAAGAGCCTGTTACCGGTGTTCTCCAGCAGCTTCCTGGTCGGGTCAATCGGGTCATTGTCGCTGACACACGAATTGCTCGTGGTGTAGGTCGGCGAGTCGGTCAAGCCAAGGATGTTCTGCAAGAAGAACTGCCGGGTTCCCGAGCCGAACTGCGGGAGCAACGGGGTGAAACCAGTAAAGTTGGGATCGCAGGTGTAGATCGACTTCAGGGTAGCCACAGACAGTCGCTTGTTGATGCTGCTGGTCTGCAAGACCGCGTAAGCAACCGCGTCGGTAGCGAACGGGATGTAGGTCAGGTGCTGTCCGGCACGGGTGGCGTGATCGTCCTTCGACGAGCGAGCGAACTGCAAGCATTTCGGCGCCGGCGGAGTCGTTGCATTCCGGGCCGCGACCAGCGCGTCGAGACCGGCACCCGAACCAGAAGGCCGGTTGATGGTGCAGTTGGGGTTGACCGCCGGGTCCTTAGTGGTGATCTGGGCGGAGTTGGTGGGAGAGGCGGCGTCGTAAGACCCGATTTCCTTGGTGCCACCGATCGTGATCAGGTTGGACAGGGAATTCATCACGCCCTGGGTGGTGTCGGAGCCAGTCCCGGCCAGATCACGGAACGTCGGCGCGCCGGAGGGGTCGGCCATCGCCGTACCCATGGCAAGCGAGAGAGTTGCCAGGCAGGCGCCGGCAACCATGAGGAGATTCCTCTTTCGCATATGCTGCTATCCTTTGCAACGCAGGGATGCACGGACTGGCGTCCGGGCACGTTCGTCAGCGGCGTACACACCACGTGGTCGCTGACGTTTTGCTGCACAGTTAGTCGGCCGACTCAGTGACCGGGAGCGGACACTCCCGGTCACTGATCGGTTGGCGTCACCCCCCTTCGCAGGACGCGCCGTACTGCGGCGCCAAGCCGGTGGATGACCGGCGACTGCAGGACCGGCGACGAGGTCGCCGCCAGCGCGCCGCAGATCAGGATCGTGAGGAGCAAGGCGCCCACCGCAGGCGCGGGCAACGCCGGCGTGCGGCGCACCCCGGCGACCGGCTTCTGGACCACATTCGGCACGCTGGCCCCCGGAACACCAGCACCTGGTGCGAGTGCTACCGGACTCGAAGCGCCGGGCCCGCCAGCCGGCGAGGTCGCGGTAGCACCCGCGCCCGCGGCCACGCTGTCGGGCGAACTGGCGGAACCATGAGCAACGCCTCCAGCGCTGGCCGGCAGCTGTCCCGGCGGGCCGGGGACAGGCTTGCCCGCCTGTGCCTCGATGGTCGCCGCAACGGCGATCGTCTGCGCCTTCAGCGCATCGGGAAGCGGCACCATACCCAGCGGGAGCTGCCCGGGTTCGAGACCCGGCCGCTGGCCCGGGCCGGCCGCATAACGCAGGAACGCCGCATAGTCCTTACCCGCCGCGGTGTCCAGAGTGGACGGCGAGGCCATCGCGTAGGTCAGCGCAGTCAACGGGTAGGCCGCCGGGTCGGTGGCGCCGGGGTCAGAGGCCAACACCCCCCCCACAGCGCTGGGCTTCATGGCAGCCTCGCTGGCCTGCAGGCTCGCGATAGTCGGAGTGACGAAATTCCCGGCGGCGTTACGCAGCGCCGCAGTCGGCAAGCCATACCGCGCGGCTGTCGCCGTATCCACCACCGCCAGAAGCGCCCGCTGCCCAGGGTTCTGCCGATCGACCTTCTTCGGAATAGCTGTCTTGTTGTCGCTTGCGGCCACAAGCTCTCGCGCCTGGGTGTCGCCGCGACTGGCCGATCGCCCGGCGTCGTGCATGTCCGCAGTGAATGGATGAGCATCCTGCGTGCAGAGCTGCGCGGATGGCAGAGCAAAGGAAAGGTAGAATGAACCGCAGCTTTCGTCATTGCGGGGAAACGTCGACACCGGCAGCGGGAGGTTGATGTTGTTGGGATTGACCACCATGCCGCTGAAGTCGTCTGGTTTGCCGGCGAGGAACGCACTTGCCTCAGGGTCGGCTTTCACCCAGGTCCACAGCAGCGACGTGACGTCCGCACTGCCGAGCTGCACCAGTGCGTCCGGCGGTTTAGTCCCTGCCGCGAAGCCGGTATAATCGGGGTTGAGCTTGAGGAACTCGGGGTCAACCGTCAGCCCGACCGGGTTGTTCTTAAGGTACGCTGGCCTGACGATCAGCGAACCTTGATACGATTGGGTGAGCAGCTTGGCCACTAGCCGCGGGGTCAGCTTCATCGACGTGAACCGCTGGCCGTCGAGCTTGAGGTTCTCTTCGGTCGCATTCCCTGGCGGCTGGCGCTCGATATTGAAGGCGATGGTTAGCCCCGACAGCCCCACCGGGGCATAGACCAGCGGACTGCCGGCGGGCGCTTGGTCCGGCGGGATCGGGTTGGTCGCCAACGCCAGACCGGGCGAGCTGCCGCCGAGCAGTTGGTTGCGGACCACGTCGTCGCCCAGCTGGGTGTAGTTGTATACCGCGCCTCCGCTCGTGCACAGCACCGGTTGCCAGCTGGCGACCGCATCGGTCACGAGTTCGTTACCGATCAATCGGCGTTCGGTGCCGCCGACCGGGCATGTTTGACCCACCGGCTGGAACTCCAGCGGGAACACGATCCGGTGGTCCCAGTTGGACTGGCTCAGCGGCGACGAGACCTGCTCGTCGTTGTTTGTACCGGCTCGAATCGAGCCGTCCACCTCGGTAGCCCCCCGCGGCACGACTACCAGCCAGCAGGACCGGCCCTTGGTGCCACCGCCAACGGTGACCGGGTCACCACAACCAAGACCGGCCGCTTGGCGCACGGTCTCGATCTCGAAGAACTCCACGCCGGTGCCATCGGCGCGGGTGCGCACCAGTGGGTCCTCGTTGGTGACCTGAGAGTCGAAGAAGTCGTTCTGGTCTCCGTCGGCCGCTCCAGTCGGTTCGGGCTTTCCGGCCGGCCAGAATGGGACGAAGGCGCTCGTGGTTGTGAGAGTCTCCTTGGGATCGACCAGGACGCCTTCGTACTTGATCTGCCGGGAGCGCACCCAGGCGCCAGCTGCGGTATTGGGAGCGGCCCCGCCGCCGTACTGGCACTGCTCGCGGTCGGGGCCCGCTGGGTTGTCGCCCCAGCACTGCATGATCTGCAAGTAGTTGATGTTAAATCCGCCACTGGTCGGGACCGTCGGCGCACCGCCCTTCCAGCTGACGGTGACCACTTGGTTGATCAGGTTCGTCGTCTGGCTGACGGTCACCGCGAGGTTCGCAAACGGGCCGGCCGGATCACCGGACTTGGTCATCGTGGAGTCGGATGGCGTCCCGTCCCCCGGAGCGGCCGAGGCCCGTCCCGGGCCTGGCAGGACACTGATCACGGCGGCGCTCAGCATCAACGCCAGCACCGCTGCCACCACCCGGCGCCCGCTCATGACAGGGGTCCGTCTTGGGATCCAGCCCGGTTGCGCATCGTGCGTGCCACCAGCGGTGGCCCGAGGATCAGCGCGAACAGCAGGACGGCAGCGAGCGAGGCCAGCACCATCTGGCGCCGGTTGTCGGCGACATCGACCGACACCGGTATGGCCGATGCGCCATCAGCGCTCGAACCACTCCCCGAGGTCGCACCGTCGATCACCTGACCGGTGGCGGGGTCGATGGTTCCCGCTGCACCGCCGCCCGGCACCGTTGGGTCCGACGTCCCGGTGCCTCCACCGGTGGAGTTCGTCCCGTTGGCGCCCCCAGATGTCCCACCGCCCCCACCAGCTGATCCCCCACCGCCCGCGCTCTGGTTGCCCGCACCGTTGGTCTTCGTCGTTTCGTGCGCCCCGCCGGTGCCGGTGCTGCACTGTGTCGACGCGCCCAGCTTGTCGCAAGGGCTGGGCTGCGGGGCGTTCTGCGCCACCAAGTTGCCGCCGTTGGGGGAGACCGTCGGGTTGTGGCACTTGCTGAGGTTGTTGGGGTCGAGATCGTTGGTCGCGCCGGGAATCTGGTTAACCTGGTTGACCGCTGCCTGCACGAGGTTGATCGGTAGTGGCGAGTAGCCCAACGTGTCGGCCTGTTGCTGGCCCTCGCACAGGAAATAGTTGGCGAACGTGGAGAGCGTCTTGCCCTTCTCGGTGTTGAAGTTCGAGGAGATGTCCTTCGGCAGGATCATGTAGCTGTAGCTGGACAGCGGGTATGTTCTCGGGTCGGTGTTGACGTAGACCTGGCTCAGGTCCTGGGTGAGGTCCGGGTGCAGCTTTGCGTTGAGCAGCGCGACGGCGACACTGGGTGCCGTGGGCTCGACGTAGTAGTTCGCCTTGTTGAGGACCTTCGCCACCGGGAAGCCGGTGCTGCGGGCGTAGGCGTACTCGACGTAGGTGATCGCGCCCTCGCTGGAGCTCTGGGCGACGAACCCTGATACGCCCTGCGACTGCGCCTTGGCGATCAAGCTGGTGCCTTGTGTCGGGTAAAAGGAGGTGAACCCGCAGGGTGTGACGGTCACGCCGGCCCGGTGGCAGAAGTCGTCCCACTGCGGGCCGTACTGGCTGGCCATCCAGGCGGTGAACTGCGCGGTGGTACCTGACCCGTCGGAGCGCACCACCGGCGTGATCTTTCTGGCCGGTAGGGTCAGCCCGGGATTATCGGCCTTGATCGCCGCGTCGTCCCAGGTGGTGATCTTCTGGGTGAAGATCTTGGTGATGGTGTCGCCGGACAGGCGCAGGTTCGTGACCCGCTTACCGCCGATCTTGAGGTTGTACATGAACGAGGTGCCACCGGCCACGATCGGCATGTACCCGAACTTCCGGGACGGCAGCGGATCGAGGACCCCACCGTCGGTCAGGCCGTAGGGGATCTCCGAAACCGCGAAGTCGACCTGGCCATTCCTGAAGTCGGTGCGGCCTTGGGTGGAACCGACGCCCGAGAAGTTCACCGTGATGCCATAGTTGCTGGAGACGTTGCGCCGCCACTGGTCCACCGCGTTCTGGCTGAAGGTCGAGCCGGAGCCGCTGATCGGGACGTAGCCTCCAGCGGCGCCCGCGCCCGGTGCGACCAGCGCCTGCGTCCCGGCCACAACGGCCAACACCGCCAGCAACGCCGCGCCGCGCCGCGCCACCGAAACCAACCTGTTGCGCCTGCCGCTAGCCACTATGACCATCACCCATCTGCACAACCATCTGGGAACCCGTCTGGCTGGTGCGCGGTGCTGGAGACGTATCGTTCGGACATCCGCCCACGATCCAGCGCCGGTGTCCGGCTCATGTGGCGACGGCAAGCGCGCGGAGCGTGCCACCGAAACCACGGGGAACCGAGCAACCGCCATCACTTCTCCCTTACACATCGGCTTGACTGGGATGACGATTCCTCCTGGAGGTGAACGGAAGCGGTTCTGCGGTGGAACAGAGGATTGCCGCTACCCCCACCAGGGACATCTACCTCACAATTTTGTTATTCAGGACTGAGCGGCCGGACAGATCGTGGCGCTAGCGTTTCATCTCGTGGTCGGTTGCAGCCACGGACTATTCTCCAGGACCTACGGTGTCGGCGCCATTGCTCGTGTCAGTCTTGATTGCAGTGCTGCCACAGTCGGAACGAGTAGCCAATCCCAGCGACTGGCTCGCCCCGGCATTCGTAGACCAAATCGTCGACGCCGCCCAAGCCATAGGGCCGGGTGAGATGCAGTTGGGGTTGACTGCCGGGTCCTTAGTGTTGATCTGGGCGGAGTTGGTGGGAGAGGCTGAGTCGTAAGACCCAATTTCCTTGGTGCCACCGATTGTGATGAGGGTTGGACAGGGAATTCATCACGCCCTGGGTGGTGTTGTCGCCAGTCCCGGCGAGATCAAGGTAACGGGGCGGGGGGATCGGCCATCGCCGAGCCCACAGCAAGTGAGAAAGTTGCCAGGCAGACGCCAGCAACCATGAGAAGGTTCCTCATTCGCATGGGCCGCTATCCTTTGCAGCGCAGGGATACACGGCCTGTTGTCCAGTCACCTTCGTCAGCGGCGTACAAACCACGGTCACTGACGTCTTGCCACACAGAAGCTTGGCCGAGTCGGTAGGCCACGTTCCGTGACTATCACCCATCTGGGGAACCCATCTGCACGGGTGCGCGGTTTCTGGAGTTGAACCGTTCGAGATCGCGCAATGACTCCTGTGCGCGGCGGCGCTGCACCCGGGCGGTCAGCTCGCCGGCTTGGCGACCCCCGAACACCCGGGCCAGCGCGAACAGCACCAGCACCAGCGCCAGCAGCACGGCGGCGGCGCCGAACCCACGCGCGATCATCGTGTTCGCCGGCGAGCCGGAGAACACGAAGGTGATCAACGGCAGGGACACCATCGGCCCGGACAGTGGGTTGAAGTTGAGCCCTGAACCGAAGCCGGCGGTGATAAGTACCGGGGAGGTCTCGCCGATCCCGCGCGCCGTGGCCAGCAGCACCGAAGTGGTCAGGCCGGACCGGGCGGTCGGCAGGATCACATGCCACACCGTCCGCCACTGCGGGGCGCCCATTGCGTAGGACGCCTCTTTCAGCGAGCCCGGCACCAGCCGGAGCACCACGTCCGACGCCCGGATCACGATCGGAAGCATCATCACGCCGATCGCCAGTGCGGCGGCCAGACCAGACCGGGCCAGCCCTAGGGCCAGGACCACTGACGCCAGGATGAACAGACCGGCCACGATGGAGGGCAACGCGGTCATCGCCTCGGCGACGGTGCGCACGACCCGAGCGAACGCTCCCCTGGTCTCGTTGAGGAACACCGCGCAGGTCAGCCCGAGCGGCACGACGATCAACAGCGCGATCGTGATCTCGATCAAGGTGCCGGCCGCGGCGTGCAGGATGCCGCCGACCGTGAGCGGGTCCAGCGGACCGGCCTGCTGCATGTCGCTGGTGAAGAAGTTGAAATGCCCCAACGCCTGGCTTCCGCGGAAGAACGTGAACACGACGATGAACACCAGCGCGAGCATCGCGAACCCGGCCAGGCTGTGCACGACCACGGAGGCCAGGCGGTCCAGGACGGTGCGGCCGTCGTCCTCGAGTGATACCAACAGGCCGTAGAGCACCAGGAACGCCAGGTAGGCGATCACCACGAAGACGACCAGGCTGGAGGTGGGAATCATCCGCGCGGTCAGCAGGGCCGCCAGGCTCAGCGCGGCCACCGCCGCACCGATGATGATGATGATATCGGCGCGGCCACGGGTCGCCGTCGAACGGCGCACCTCCACCGCGGGCGGGGCCTGCGGGGCTTGCGCGGCTGCCGGCGCGTCGAGCGCCGGGCGACCGGCGGCGTGGCGACCGCCGGTGTACAGGGGGGTCGTCGTCGTCATCTCAGGCATCACTCAGCGCGCCGGAGCGGGTACGCGCGATGACCGCCGAGGCACCGAAGTTGACCACCAGGGTGAGCATGAACAGCGCCAGGCCGGCGGCGAATAATGCGGAGAGCTCGAACGGGCTCGCGGCGCCGAACTTCAGCGCGATCAGCGCTGACACCGAGTTCGCCCCGCTGCGCAGGATATGGGGCTGGATCTGGAAGACCGGACTGATGAGCATGTAGACGGCGATCGTCTCGCCCATCGCCCGGCCCAGCCCGAGCATCGTGCCGCCGATCATCCCACCCCGGCCGAAGGGCAGCACAACGCTGCGGATCATGCCCCAACGGGTGGCGCCCAGCGCGAAGGCGCCCTCGCGTTCCCCGACCGGAGACTGCGAGAACGACTCCCGCATCACCGAGGAGATGATGGGCATGATCATCAACGCCACCACGATCCCCGCGATGAACGTCGAGGACTCGTAGACGGTCTTGTCCGCCAGCGGGTCATTAGGGTCGACCCCGCTGATGCCCAGGAACGGAAACCAGCCGAAGGTCGTCGAGATCCACTTGGCCAGCGGGATGATCTTCTCCTGAAGGAAGTAGAAGCCCCACAGCCCGTACACCACGCTGGGCACCGCGGCCATCAGGTCGACCAGATTGATCAGCGCTTGGCGCAGTTTCCGTGGTGCGTATTCGGAGATGTAGAGCGCCACCCCCGTGGCCAGCGGCACGGCGAAGGTGACGGCCACCGCGGCGATGAGCAGCGTGCCGGTGATCACCGTCGCGATCCCGAAGTTGTGCGAGCTGGGTTGCCAGGCCTGGGTGGTGATGAACTTCCAGATGCCGGCGTCGCCGAGCGCCTGCGACCCCCGGTAGAAGAGGAACAGGCCGATCGTGGTCATGATCACTAGCACCGTCAGGCCGGCACCCCGCAGCGTGAGCTGAAAGACCCGGTCCGCACCAGCGGCGGCAGACCGGACCTTCCGGGCCGTCTCCGGTGGGTTCGGCTGCCCGGATGTCGGTGCGGCCACGACGGTGGTCACCGATACATCACCTGCACGGGGGCCGAGCCCACAGTCTCAGCGACCAGCTTCACGAACGCGTCACAGGTCATCCGGGCGCGGATCTCGCGAGGATAGCTACGAGTCGCGGTGGCGATGACCTCATCGCCCAACCGGATCCGCCAGATCCACTGCCCGCACCCGTTTCGGGAAATCTCTCCGATGGTCTCCCCCAGGCCATCCTGCAAGGCACGGATCGTCGCCATGCAGGACTCCAGGTCGGGCGAGGTGCGTGCCGACTTTGCGAGGCTGCGGTTGTTGGCAGACATGAACCGCCAGGTGAAACCGCGCTCCCGCGGTGGTGGAACCTCGGCCCACGAGGCTGCCCCGTTGTCAGGCTCACGCGGCGCTGGCACGTGCACAGAGCGCGCCACCGAGACCACTTGAAACCGAGCAGCAGCCATCAGGCCTCCCTCAACAACGATTGACGGGGGTGACGCTCTCTCGTTGAAGTGAACGGAGGCGGTCCAGAAGTGGACCAGTGGATTGCTACCAACCCCACAAGGGACAGCTACCTATCGTTACAGATCCTTTTTGTCATCACTCGAACGAGTGATAGATAGTCCCAATCGAGCGTTATCTACTACAGCTAGTCTGCAATCAACCCCAGAACCGTCACCCGGCGTGTTCCGCAGTCGGTTGGGCGGCACGACTGTTCGCGACCGGGTCCACAAGCCCGGGCCCACTCAGCGCAGCCGGCCGCCCGTCTTCAAGCCGTAGGGCTCGGGCATCCGGCGGGTGGCGAGGTAGCGCGCCTCCGTTGCGACGGCCACCGCGTGATCGGCGAAACGCTCGTAATATCGACCGATCAGAGCGGCGTCTACGGCCTGTTCCACGCCATGTGACCAGTCCTCGGCGAACAGGATGTCGAACAGATGGCGGCGCAGCGCGTCCACCTCGTGATCCGCCTCGACTAGCTGGCTCCCCGACCCGAAATCCTGGCGCTCGATCACGATCGCCGCGTCCTCGGCGAACTGGCTGGCGAGCAGGCTCATCCGGGCAAGCACTGGACGGACCTCGTCCGCGGTCATCGGGTTCGGGTTCTTGATCTGGGCGATGAGGGCGACGTGCCGAGCGAGGTTGCCCATCCGCTTCAGGTGAGCCACCGCACGCAGGGCGGCCACCACCGCCCGCAAGTCGCCCGCGACCGGGGCTCGCCGGGCGAGCAGGATGATGCAGCGCTGCTCAGTATCGTCATGCATGGCGTACATCTGGTCGCGCTTGGCGATGACCACAGCGGCGAGCGCCAGATCACGCTGGTGCAGCGCGATCGCCGCGTTGGTCATCATCTGACCGGCCAGGCGGGTCATCCGCACGAGGTCGATGATCAGCTCATCCAGCTGGACGTGGAATGCGGCACGCATGAGCCTCACCTTCTCCGCCCCAACTATCGCACAAAGCACATCCGCCACTGCTGCCCCGCGATAGATTATTCTGGGCAGCGCGGTCAAAGTGGCGACCCAGTGGCTCTAAGTGGCAGGGCTCGGAGGACAGCTTTGTCTTACGCAGAGTATTGCCTTACCCAGAGCATGAGGGGCGATCGGACCCTTTTTCACGGTCAGTCACCGGATGGACACCCGCATCCTGCGGACCTACCCCGGTGTGGTCCCGGCGATCGTCCTCAAACCGCTCTGGTCACGGAGGGGCATTCGGGAGTTGCGTCGAGTGTCCAGATAAGCACCGGGACACCGAAACCACCAGATGGGACAACACGCATTAGCGAGCGGGCGGAGTCAGCTGGATACGCTTTCTTGCAGACATCCCTGACCATCCCGGGTTATATATGGCTGTTTGCGTCCGACGCTTGCGCAGAAGTCGCGCTGACTGGATGGCGCTGACTGGATGGCATGGACCGTCGATCGCCGGCTGGACCCACCGGGTTGCTGTTCAGCTCTGGTTGCCGAGTGAGCGGCGGGGCTGGCGGCCGGAGGGCCGCATTCTTGAGCCTGGCGCTGGGCATACGAATTTGCGTAGGCCCCGATGTCAGTAACTCCAATCGGGTCGCTACGTCGCCTCAGCGGGACCGGCCGCAGGCTCCAGCACCCCGCGACCGGCGGGCAGCGGGCAGCCGGACGCCGACCTCGGCCGACTGTCCCGGCCTGGGATCTCTCGACCATGCCGGGACACATTCGGTACCGCCGGCGCTGTTACCCGCCCAAGACACCCTTGCCGGCGTCCTTGACCTTCTCGCCGGCCTGCTTGAGGTTGCCCTTGCCCTGGTCCAATTTGCCCTCAACCTCCAGGCGCGGGTTACCGGTGATCTTGCCGGCGGCTTCCTTGGCCTTGCCCTTCAGCACCTCGGCGCTGTTGGCGACCTTGTCTTGAAAACTCATCGTCAAAGCACTCCTTCGAGAGGATGCGGCGTGTTGCGTAGCCGGGGTGTACCCCAATGTTACGTCTCTAGACTCATTGCCTGGGCCCCATTGCCGCCCGCGCTCGGCCGGCACGCAGAGTTCACCTGGCTGACAGGACAAGGCTGCCGTCTCGAAGTCAACGCAGCGTATCAACGTAGGTGAGGCGGGGTTGACGCACGCGGAGACCCACAATGCACGGATTGAATTCTCGTCATCGTCGTAAGGCCGGTTCCGGACCTCCCGCCAACGCCTTGATCGCATGGATCGGCGCGGATCCCCACCTACGCAGCGTCGCGAGCCACCGACTCGCGACCGCTGCACCACTGCCGCCCAACACCCTCGGCGCCAAGGCGGCCGTCGCCGCCTGCGTTGTGCTGGCCGGTGGCGCGATCCTGGGTATCACAGCAATCGTCAACGACGGGCTCGTCGCGCCGCCGGCGAGCATCCCCTCATCCGTCCTGGGCCAGGAGGCCGCCGCGGCACCCGGTCCGGGAGCTGCTGGCGGCCCCGGGGCGGGGGGTCCAACGAGTCCGATGGTCTTTCCGGCCCCGAGCACCACCCAGCCCATGACGCTGAACCAAGGGCAGCAGACCATCCCGGCGCCCGCCCAGCCCGTCTCACCACAACGCGGGGACACGCCGCGGCATCCTGACGGGCCGAGGGTACCGATCACACCAGCCGATGCCGGCAAGCCAGGCCCCACGGTCACGCTGGCACGCTCTGCGAACGCAGGGAATTCCGCCAGCTCAACCGGCCGGGACAAGCCGGCGAGCTCGGATCGCGCAGCCAGCATCGGCTCCGGTGGCCCAGTTAGCTCCGGCAACCCAGAGGGCGCCACCAGTCCAGGGGGCACCGGCAACCCTGCCGGCACTGGGAATTCGACGGACCCGAGCAACCCGGCCAGCTGGGGCAACCTGCCCAGCATCGCGAGTCGTGGCGATTCCGGCAAACCGGGTGACAAAAGCAAACCGATCGGGTCCGGCGCTGCCGGCGGCGACGAGACCACGCCCGGCGGCGTCGCCATGCCGGGCGCTGTCGCCATGCCGGGCGCTAATCAGCCATCCTCGCCCCGAATGTCAACCTCAAGCCGGGAGTCGACCCCGATCCACGGGTCGGTCGCCGCTGACGGGCGGACCGCACAGCTGGGGTCGACCTCCGGCCAGGGATCATCCCCCGAGCAGGGATCGCCGAGACACTGACACCCTGGGCCGACCCACCAGCCACTAACCACTCAGGTTGTATCCACCCGGCGGCGGTCATCGATATCGCCATCGGCGACGGTGTCGTCGCCGGGCCAGCTACCCTCCCCTTCGGCCAGTCCCCGGCTCAGCCGGCCGGCCCGCGCCGCGGCTACGCGAGACCGAGATCGCGGCCCCCACAGCTGCTCCCCGAGCCGCTCCGGTAGGGCGGCCGCAACCGAGCCGGCCACATCGTCCGGCAGTTGCTCACCCAGAATGGTCAGCGTCGCCCGAATAGCCCGCTCGGCGTCGTCTCGGCTATCCAAGCCGGCACGGGCCTGGACCTCGTTGATGAACTCCTCGTCGCGCACGGATCCTCCTGCGGCTCGGCTAGCGGGCAAGACGCTGCGGCGGCAGAGCACCGGCGCTCGGATATCTCTTGAAGGTACCCAGCACGCCGACCATGAAAACGATGAAACAGCTACTCCGTTTGCCAGCCATGCTCGCTGGGTGGTATGTCAAGTCGCGTGGTCGATGCCGTGGTGGTCGGTGCCGGGCCCAACGGTCTCGTCGCAGCGAACATGCTTGCCGACGCCGGGTGGGACGTCCTCGTCCTGGAGGAGCAACCCGAGCCGGGCGGGGCGGTGCGCAGCGCCGCAGGCCCTGCACCGGGCTTCGTCACCGATCTCTGCAGCGCGTTCTACCCGCTCGCGGCAGCCTCCCCCGTCATCGGCGCGTTGGAGCTCGAGCGCCACGGGCTGCGCTGGGTGCACTCGCCCACAGTCCTTGCGCACCCGCTGCTCGACGGGCGTGCCGCGGTGCTGTCGCGGGACCTGGAGCAGACGGCGGCGGGGCTCGACGCTCTCGGCGCGGGCGACGGTGCCGCGTGGAAACGGCTCTACGGCAACTGGCAGCGAGTCGGCCCCCTGCTGCTCGACGCGCTGTTCGTGCCGTTCCCGCCGGTGCGCGCCGGTGCCCGGTTGGTGGCGGCACTGGGCCTGGCTGGGCTGCTGAGATTCACCCGCTTCGGGCTGCTGCCGGTGCGCCGGCTGGCCGAGGAGGAGTTCACCGGACCCGGATCGCTGCTGCTGGCCGGGTGTGCGCTGCACGCCGATCTGATGCCCGAGTCCAACGGAGGCGCCCTGATCGGCTGGTTGCTGTCGATGCTGGGCCAGCAGTACGGCTTCCCGGTCCCGGAAGGTGGCGCCGGAGAGCTCACCGCCGCGCTGGTCCGGCGGCTGGGGAGCCGGGGTGGGCGGGTGCGTTGCGGCGCCCCGGTTCGTCAGGTGGTGGTGCGCGGGGGCCGCGCGGTCGGGGTCCGCACCGCCGACGGCGACGAGATCCAGGCCAGCCGCGCGGTGCTCGCCGCGATCCCCGCCACCTACCTATACGGCGGTCTGGTCAGCTGGACGCAGCTACCCCCCCGGTTGCGCGATGACATGCGCCGGTTCCAGTGGGATTACGCCACCGTCAAGGTCGACTGGGCGTTGCGTTCGCCGGTGCCGTGGGCGGCGGGCGAGGCCGCGGGCGCCGGCACCGTCCACGTCTCGGCCGGCCTGGACGAGATGACCGAGTACACCGCGCACATCGCCATGGGGCTCGTGCCGGCCCATCCCTTCCTGCTCGCGGGTCAGATGACCACAGCCGACCCGTGCCGCTCACCGGCCGGAACCGAGTCGCTGTGGGCGTACACCCACGTGCCCCGCAAGGTCCGCGGCGACGCCGGCGGCGACGGCATCACCGGCGCCTGGGACGAGCGGGACCGGGAGGCCGTCGCCAGGCGCATCGAAGCGCAGATCGAGCGGTTCGCCCCTGGCTTCCGGGACCGGATCATCGCCCGCACGGTGGCCGCGCCGCCACAGATCGCCGAGCACAATGCCAACCTCGTCGGCGGCGCTATCAACGGCGGGACCACCGCGTTACACCAGCAGCTGGTGTTGCGACCCACCCCCGGCCTCGGCCGCCCGGAGACGCCCATCACCGGGCTCTACCTGGCCTCGTCCTCAGCCCACCCCGGAGGCGCCGTGCACGGAGCATGCGGGGCGAACGCCGCTCGATCGGCGCTGCGTGGGCATCGGGCACGCAGCCAGCGGCTGGCCGCAGCCACCGTCCGGTTGGCCATCGGCCGCTGAGCTGGAGGCTCTCGCAGGCCGGCCATCACTCCAGGGTGGCGATGCGCTCCTGCAAGTACTGCAATGTCTGGCGGAGCACTCGCGACACGTGCATCTGCGAGATACCCACCTCCTCGGCGATCTGAGTCTGAGTCAGTTGGCGGAAAAACCGCAACGCGAGAATCGTCCGTTCCCGGGGGGCAAGCTCGGCCAGCAGCGGGCGCAGTGCCTCGCGATCGTCAATCAGGGCCAGCTCCCCATCCAGGCCGCCGATGAACTCGCCCAGCGTCGCCTTGCCCTCTCCGGAGCCGAGCATCTCATCCAGCGACGAGCTTCGGTACGCCTCCCCGGCTTGCAGCCCCTCGATCACCTCGGAGATCGGTAGGCCCAACCGGTCAGCGATCTCGCTGGGTCTCGGCGCACGGCCCAACTGCTGGGACAGCTCCGCCAGCGTGCTCCTGATCAGGATGTGCAGATCCTTCAACCGCCGGGGCACCCGGGTCGACCAGCCATGGTCGCGGAAGTACCGGCGCACCTCCCCGGTGATCGTCGGCACCGCGAAGGAGAAGAAGTCCGAGCCTCGGTCAGGTTCGAAGCGGTCCACCGCGTTGATCAGTCCCACGGTCGCGACCTGGACCAGATCATCCAGCGGCTCACCGCGGCCGGCGAAGCGGCGCGCGATGTGCTCGGCCACCGGCAGGTAGCCACTGATCAACTGCTCGCGCAGCCGGTGCTTTTCGGGGTCGTCAGGAGCAAGCGCGGCGTACCGGCGCTGCAGCGGGACCAGATGCGAGTACTCGCCGTGCTCGGTCCCCACCGACGACACGGACCGGGTCACGGCTGAGGCGCCGTCAGGGCGTCTTTGGCCAGGGTGATGCGTACCCGACCACGGCGGCCAGGCTCAGCGGGCACGGACGTGGCGCCGACCTCGTCGGCAAGGCACTGCAGCACCCGCCACGCGAACGAGCCGGTGGGAAGCGGATCCGCCAGATCGTCGACGTCGGTTTCGGCAGCCACCTCGATCCGCTCGGCGCGGACGGTGAACGTGCAGTGCAGCGACGCGCCGGCGGCGGCGACCCGGACCAGCATGGCGCACAGATCATCGACCGCCATCCGGAGATCGTCTATCGAATCGAGGTCGAAGTCGGCCCGAGCGGCGAGATCGGCCGCGACGGTCCGGATCGTAGGAATCGCGACGGTGCTGGCCGCGGTGTGCAGCTCAAGGGACAACACCGACTCATCGGGCGAGGCATCCGCTCCGCGGTTGGGCATCCGACCTCTGTCCAGGTAGGTCACCGCGATCGGGCCGCGTCCGTGGCGGCACCGGATAGCGCGACGCGCCCGGCTGCAGCAGCCATCGTCGTCTCCTTTACTTCTCGGTTGCGGAGCCCGCCCGCTCGTCAGGTTGAGTGCTTCAAGGCCTCCGGCACAGTGTCGGCGAAGGTGAACTGGCTGCGCAGTTCGGTCGCCTCCAGGGCCCGGTTGGCGATGCGGGAGTGGCACACCATCCGCAGGGCGCGGCGCTCGCGGGTGGCGAGCTCGTTGGCCTCGAACAGCGCGGACAGACCGGCGGATCCCAGGAACTCCACGCCATCGAGGTCGACCACGACGACCTGGGCGGCGAATAGCTGCTCGTTGAGGAAGCTGGCCAGTTTCGGCGCTGTCAGCGTATCGATCTCCCCGGTCACCGTGACCACGCGAGCGTCAGCTCCATGCTCGGCAACCTGCAGTCCGATGATGTCCACGGGGAAGTCGTTGTCCACCCTTCTCACCATATAGGGCAGGTCCGCGCAGGCCCACGACGGGCGGTCAGGATACCCGAACGGCACGACTAGCACTGTTGCCTCGAGGGACGGGGCGCCTGGCGCGAACGTCGCCACGCCGTCTCGGGCCGGTGGTCCCTACCACAGAGCCCAGAAGGACTGCCTGGTGGGAGGGCGCATCGCCACCGCTCTGTAGTCCTTCTGGGCGAGTAATCCGTTGCGGTGCGTGGGGATCTAGACGAAGCCCGTACCCTAGTGCCTGTGATTACGCACGGCGACCCCGCTCGGGGCCTCGCGGCGGCGCTCGGCGCCGTCGGCCAGGCCTACGTCCACGGGTGCCGTCGTGCGCTCTGCCCGGTTTCGAACATGCGTACTATCCGATCGCGCCACACGCGTAGGAAGGGAATCTGATGGCAGCACCAAACGTGGGTCATTCGGTCATCAGGGTGGTGAATTTCTTCGTGGTGGTGATTTTGATCATCATTCTCTTGAACTTGGTGGGACCGTTCATCGCGAACTCGGCCCCGCAAGCCATCGACAAGGCCGGCCAGGCGCTCAGTGGAATTTGGAGTGGACTTCAGGGGCTTGTCCCCCATAGTTACTACAGTCATTCTCATTGATGTTGTGGCTGCGCTGGCCGGTGTTCGGTCAGCCCCTTCGACGGACCGGGGTGCAGGCCAAGGCGGTGAATGAGGCCTTCAGTCGCTGCTGCAGGAAGGCGAACAGGTTCTTCGCGGCGGCCAGGTCCGGCGACGGTGCGGCGAGGGTGAGCGCCCGATCGAGACGTAGCCGCGCTAGGCCGACGCTGGCCAGGTCCGTGCAGTAGTTCTTCGCGGTATCGACCGCAGGGTCCAGCGGCGGCTGGTTGACGCCGGCCCGGTACAGGTTGGTCTTGGCCACGCTCGGCTTCCCGTTGACCTGCGCCATCGGATCATTGGGCGGGACGAGGGCCACTGGCTTTCGCTGGGAGGCCGCGGCCTGTAGCTCGTTCAGCGCCAGCGCTGGTGCTGGCGCCCCGCGTGCGGTGAGGTCGGGTGCGGTGAAGGGGGTGCAGCCCAGTGCCGGGTTGATGAAGTCGGTCAACAGCCGGTTGTCGCTGGCGTTCTGGAGGACGGTGCGTACGGGCAGCGCCGCAACGTTCGCCGCAGTGTCCTGGGCGGTGCGCCCATTGGGCAGCGCCAGGTAGCGCGTGGTGAGGTTGTCGCTCTGGTCCTGGTCGATTACCGAGAAGTCACGGGCAGTCGGGCAGGGCTGGCCGTCGCGAGCCATGCCGACGGGTGGCACCTTCAGCTTGCCAGCGCCGATCGCGGCGTTGGCCGCGCGGAAGAACTCGGGCGCGCCACAGTAGGCGAACTGCCCGAACGGCGATCCGCGCAACCCATTGACGCAACCGGCCGTGGCGCCATCCAGGGTCAAGGTGGTGCCCTGGAAACCGAACCACACTGCGACTACGGAACCCGTGGGTAGCCTCGGCACGATCGGCGCCGCCGCGGGTTGGGTTCCCCGGTCCACAACCAGCGGCCGGTAGATGGCCAACTTTCCCGTCGGTGGATCGATGATCGCGGCCTCGACGAACGCGGACTGGTTGTCGTTGGCCTCGTGGCACGGGCCGTTGCGGCGATTTGTCGATACCAGCTCGTAGGGTGTGGCGAGGCCCTGCGCGGTCAGTGGCGCTGACGGAACGATCAGCGTGCAGTTCGGGTTGGCCGCCTTGCCGTTCCCACCGTTCTGGGCGGCTTGCTGCCTGCTGTGGCTCTCATTGTCTCGTCCTCGACGGCCCCCACCCGGGTCCGGATTCGGATCTGCCGGGTCCGGGTCCGCGTCCTCGGCCCGCGCAGCGGTCGCATCGTCCATCGGGGTCACGGTCTGAGGGGCCGCGGCATGGCCCGCCGGCACTGTGACGCTCACCGGTGCCGCGGCGTTGGTCGCGCCGTCCTTCAACGACACCGCCTTCGTAAGCCCATCCTTCGCCGGTGCAACCAGATCAGCACCCGCCTGAGCCGGCCACGGCGCGATCATCGCCATCGGCAGCACGACCGCGACGGCGGATAGACTCCAGCGGACCATGCGTGGTGTGCGGGGAGTCACCAACGCCACCTCTCTCGAGATAGGGAGCAGGGCAGTGATCACCAGTGGACCGCACTGGTGATCACTGACTTCCGGCAGTGGGCGCCCGCCAGCGCACGGCGGCGCGACCCGCGCAGCCGGGCTGTACGGCAGGGTCATCACGGGTAGGGATGGTTGGCGCCGGGTGAAACCGCGGTGACCACTGTCGCCGCGGCGGACCATACGACGCGCCGTAGCGAGCAGGCGCAGACCTGAGAGCTCCCGGCACCCGACAGCGCCCACGGGTACGGTGTCCGCGACGAAGAGCTGCGCCTTAGTCCAAATGCTCGCAGCGTTACCGCCGTTTGCTGTGCACCGTCCTCAGGAACGCCGCTCGTCGGCGCCTACCGACCACCGACCGAACGATCGCCGCCGGCATGGGTACGTTCCGCGTCCGAGGAGTCCCGCCACCAACCCGCCGTCAGACGTGCTAGTGGGCGGTGACCACGTGTGGTCACCGCCCACTATTCGCCCCCAATCCTCGGCTACCAACGGAGGACCGAGAAGCACATTTAATGGTGACGGCCGCGAATACCTACTGTGTCCATCATACGGGAGCGACGCCGACCCGAAGCGGGCACGTTCGTGTGCCCGTTAACCGGAGCTGGAACTGGAGGTGCCAGCTTGGCGGCGATGAAGAGGAAGAACGCCAAAACACCGATCAATGCCCCGATGATGACTACGGTCAGGAGGATAAGAGTCACATTCTAGCCCTTTCCACCCGGCGCACCAGAACCAGTCAGAACCCTGGTCAGGAACAGGTGATGCTGCAGACCCTCTGCCAGTACCGCGTCGACCCTGTCAGCCGTAACAGGAATAAGGGCGCAATTGGCGGTATTCTCCGAGATGGCCCTTAGGGTGTCCCGCACTCCCCCTACGCCGCGGTCGATTGACCTCACCATCGACACGAGGGAACTCAACAACAGGGTCACCACGATCAAGACGACGAGTCCCATGGCGATCGCGATCCACCAGAAGGTTACCTCTTCTGGCGCATAGCCATCAAGCGCGCCCGCATACCCCAACATAAATGGCGGCATCGCTAACCCCCCAGCCGCCCACGCCCGCGTTCCAGACCGCCGAGTATCACCTCAGCGTGGTCGATCGTCTGTCGCAGGTCCGCCAACGGTAGCGTGTTTCGATATGACTGCTGCAGCGCAGCATTGATCTGGGGCGCTTGACGGGCGATCCGAGCGGCAAGAACGAGGATCGGGGCCACCAGCGCGACCACCACCGTGATCAACACGACAGCGATCGCGAAACCCAGATACCAGCCGAACAGATGCGCTTCAGCGGGCCCGGGCGCCGGTGCCGCAAGAAATATCATCCCGCTGCCCTCCTTTCGGTAGCAGTTTTCTTGTTGTTGGTCCTGGATCACAAGAACTATCGGTCATTTGTCCTCGTCACGCAAGTAGTCTCCAGGTAGCCCAACAGCGTCTGGGTCGCCTTCTGGACGTTGTGGGCCTCCTTCAGGTGGTCCGCGGCCTGCCGCATCAGAGCGTCCTTGTCGGACGCGACGAACTGCGAAGCGCATTCCTGGTGACCGCAGTTGAACTCGTACATATCGTGCCCCTTTATCTGATTCCGACTCCGACCTTATCGATCGTTGCCGGGTCTTAAACTTGTTCTGCCATGGATCGAACCGGCCCGAGGGTGGCGTTGAGCGAAGGCAAAACCTCCGGAACCGTCCTCGTCTGGTACGCGATAGCATTGACTCCTACGATGATTGCCCCAAGTGTCCAGGCAACGTGCTTCAGTTGGGAAATAACCGTCAACAGCGAGATTCCCACAACGGCCACGACCAGCGCGACGGCCAGCAGTGTGACCCACGCAGCTGCGGGCATGGCTACCTCCTGTCCTCGTTCGAAACCTCGGGTCCGCTAGACGCCCAATGCGCCCAGCAGATGACCGACGCGTTTCACGTAGCGGGTCGCGCCGATGGAGACCTCCTTCACCGTGCTGTCCGTCTCAGCCAATTAGGGCCGGGACATTGTCGAGATCTCCCGTCAGGATGACGCCGTTGGTCAGGCAAAGATAGATCGCCATCGTCTGTGGCCCTTCGCTCCCGTGCCGGCGTCTCGTGGGGTCGCCCGCTCCCCGCGTCGATGCTCCTGTGACGCAGAGCACTAGTCCACAGGGATTAGCTAGACGGTGTCAAGAGGATCTTCCCACCCCCGGCTGGGGCCAGATCTGGCGCCGATGCCCCAGGCAGCGCCCGTGTGTTGATAGTTGTTTTACAGTTCGAGTTGGGAGAGGATGAGGCATGGCTACCGCGCCTCCGTTGATCCTCCAAGCGGGCGACCACGCTCGCCTGCTGGCGTTGGTCCGGTCGCCGTCGGCGCGGCCCAGTCTGGTGCAGCGAGCGCGGATAGTGCTGATGTCCGCGGAGGGTCTGACGAACACCGACATCGCTCGCAGGACCGGAGCCACCCGCCCGACAGTGATAAGCTGGCGCAACCGCTATGCCGCCGCCGGAATCCGAGCGCTGGGCGACCTTCCCCGCTCGGGCCGACCACCGGTTGTCGATGAGCTCGAGGTGGTAGCCACCACGCTCGCTGACGGCGGGCGCCCACCAGCCCATTTGGGGGCCAGCCATTGGTCGTCGCGGCTGCTGGGTCAACAGCTCGGCATCTCGTTCGCCACGGTCGCCCGGATCTGGCGGAAGTGGGGCATCCAGCCGGAGCACGTCGAGACGTTCACCCTCGCCGCCGACCTCACCCACCAAACCCAGGCCCGCGACCTCAGTGGGCCCTACCTCAACTCTGCCGCAGTGCGCAACCTTATCAACGCCATCGGCTCTCTTGCCAACGGCCGGCAGGACCATCAAGAGACAGCTGGACCGACCGGTCCCGGCGCGAACGCAACCGACAGCGTCAGGACGGGCTCCGACCGTCAAGTGACTTCCGACACACGGGATGACCCACACAGGAGATCTTCACGTTTGGGGGAAAATGGTGCGCAACCGGACCCAGATCAGTCTGCCGGCCGGCCCCGAGACACGAAATCGGTGCGGGCGGAGTTCCACGGGGCCAGAGGCCGGCGGACCGTACCGACCCACAGACCAGTCGACTAGCGCGGCTCGACGCGCACTCATCCTGTTTAGCCGGCGCCGGCTAAACGCGGGGGTCTCGCCCCGCCCCGCCGACGCTGGTGCGCCGAGCGCGGTCGCGGCCTGACGGTCATGTCGATCGAGCGAGTGCACCCGCTGCGAGCGGTCATCTTCGACGTGGACGGGACACTCGCCGACACCGAGCGAGACGGTCATCGGGTGGCGTTCAACGCGGCCTTCGAGGCGGCCGGTCTGAACTACCGGTGGAGCGTCGAGGAATACGGCGAGCTACTCGCCACAACCGGTGGACGCCGGCGAATCGAAGGCTACCTCCAAACCAGAGGGCACTCCGCGCCCGAGGCGGCCGCACTGGCCGCGACGCTGCACGCAGACAAGACGCATCGATTCGTCGCGCTGGTTCGCACCGGCGCGATGCAGGCGCGGCCGGGCGCGGCCGAGTTGATCGATGCACTGCGCGGCGAGGGGGTGGCCGTCGCGGTCGCGACCACCGGCACCGGCGACTGGGTGTTGCCGCTGCTCGACCTGCTGTTCGGTATCGACGCATTTGACGTCGTCGTTACCGGGTCAGACGTTACTGACCTCAAGCCCGACCCGGCCGTCTATCTGGAGACTCTGGTTCGCCTGGACCTGACTGCCGCCGAGGCAGTGGCCATCGAAGACTCGGCCAACGGCGTGCAAGCCGCCGTTTCAGCGGGGCTGCGGTGTGTGGCGGTGATCAACGGATACACCCGTGATCAAGACATGTCTGGTGCGGTAGCGGTGCTCGACGACCTGGCCCGCTCGGGTGGGGTCTCAGTACTCCGAGGCGATCCGCGATTGGCTAACGGGCTGACCGTCGCGGCATTGCGGCGCCTCGTCAGGGTCGTGGCGTAACGTCGAACGGGCTAGCGATCGTTGGGAACCAGGTTTTCTGTGCGCGGGAGGTGCATCAGCGGTGTCCGGATCGGTTCGGGTGGCAGTGATCGGGTCCGGTCCTGCCGGACTGTACGCGGCCGATGAGCTGACCAAGCACGACGCGGTGTCAGTCGATGTCATAGATCGGCTGCCTTGCCCGTATGGGCTGTTGCGTTATGGGGTGGCGCCGGACCATCTGAAGATGAAGTCGCTGGAGATCACGCTGCGCAAGATCCTCCAGCGGCCCGGCGTGCGGTTCCTTGGCGGGATTGAGCTCGGTTCCGGTATCAGTGCGGCGGAGTTGCGGGAATATTACGACGCGGTGGTCTACGCAACCGGGTCGTCGGTGGACCGCCGCCTATCCATCCCTGGCGAAGACCTGCCGGGCAGCTTCTCCGCGACCGAATTCGTGGCCTGGTACTGCGGCCACCCTGATGCGGCGGTGGACGCGTTCACATTGACTGCGCGCAGCGCGGTTGTGGTCGGGGTCGGCAACGTCGCGGTGGACGTCACACGCATTCTGGCGAAGACGGCGCGCGAGCTGGACGTCACCGACATGCCCGACCACGTGCTTGAGGTACTCGATAAAAGCACTGTGCGCGATATCTATATGGTCGGCCGGCGCGGTCCGGCGCAGGCGAAGTTCACCACCAAGGAGCTGCGCGAGCTGGGTGAACTGGCTCACGCCGATGTGGTGGTGGACCCCGCTGAACTGGTACTCGATCAGGCCGGCAAGGAGCTGGTGGAAAACAACAAGGCCATCCGGCGCAACGTGGAGACACTGCAGGAATGGTCGACCCGGCCACAGCAGGGCCGGGCTCGGCGGATCCACCTGCGGTTCCTGCTCTCCCCGGTGGCGGTGCTCGGCACCGGGCGGGTGGAGGCCGTTCGGTGTGAGCGCAACGACCTGGACGGCTCCGGCAGCGTCATCGGCACCGGCAAGGCGGAGACCCTGCCCGCACAGTTGCTGCTGCGTTCAGTGGGCTACCGCGGGCTGCCGTTGCCCGGTATCCCGTTCGACGAGCGATCCGGGGTGATCCCGAACGTGGCGGGCCGGGTGCAGCGCAACGGTTCGGCCGGCACTGGCGAGTACGTCGTCGGCTGGATCAAGCGGGGACCCACCGGGGTGATCGGCACCAACAGGGGCGACGCCAAGGAAACCGTGGAGCAGCTGCTGCACGACCTCGACGCGCTGCCTCGCGCGCCCTACCGGGACCCCGACGCCATCATCGAGCGGCTCAACGAGCGGGGTGTCGGGGTGGTCAACTGGGCCGGCTGGGAGGCCATCGACGCTGCCGAGCTGGCGCTGGGGGTCGCGGCAGGACGTACCCGGATCAAAATCGCGGACCGGGCGGCGCTGCTCATCGCCGCAGCGAACGCCTTGCGCGGCTGATCCGCGTTCACCCGTCCGCCCAGGCACACAGCTGGTCGGCGGACCACGTGTTCACCACCCGCTCGGCGACCACCGCGCACGCAGCGGCGCGCTCGCAACCGTAGGGCAGCCAGTCGAGCTGTCCGGGAGCGTGCGCGTCAGAGTCGATCGCCACCAGGCAGCCCGCCTGCACCGAGAGGCGCAGCAGCCGTTTCGGCGGGTCCAGCCTCTCGGGTCGGCAGTTGACCTCCACCGCGACGCCGTGCTCGGCGCAGGCTGCGAAGACCGCATCGGCGTCGAACTGTGACTCGGCGCGCTGGCGAGAACCACCCACCAACCGGCCGGTGCAGTGCCCGAGCACGTCGACATGCGGGTTGGCGACTGCCCGGAGCATCCGCGCAGTCATCTCCGGGCCCGGCATCCGAAGCTTTGAGTGCACCGAGGCGACCACCACGTCTAGCCGTGCCAGTAACTCTTCGGATTGGTCCAGCGCACCGTCGGTGAGAATATCGACCTCGATCCCGGTGAGGATCCGGAACGGGGCCAGCGCCTCGTTGCACTCGGCGACGACCTCCAGCTGACGGCGTAACCGTGGCGCGGATAGCCCGTTGGCCACAGTGAGCCGCGGTGAATGGTCGGTCAGGACCAGGTATTCGTGCCCGAGCTCGCGGGCGGTGACCGCCATCTCCTCAATGGGTGAGCCGCCATCGGACCAATCAGAGTGAGTGTGGCAGTCGCCGATCAGCGCCGCCCGCAACGCCGCGCCGGCTTCGCTTGGACCGTCTGCGCCCGGCTCACCTGGCGACGTGGCGCCGGTGGCTTCCAGCCGGCGCAGGTATTCCGGCTGCTCCCCGGCGAGGGATTCGGTGACGCAGCGGGCAGTGACCTCACCGACGCCGCTCAGCGCGGTCAGGGTACCGGCGCTGGCGCGCTGCGCCAGGTCGTCGCGGGCCGCGAGCACCGACGCAGCGGTCCGGAAGGCCCGAACCCGGTAGGTCTGCGCGGCAGCGCGCTCGAGCAGGAAGGCGATCCGCCGTAGGTCCACGACCGGGTCCCTGGGTTGCGCCACGCCGGCCCTCCAGCCTCGTGAGTGCACAACGATGTCAGCTGTCAGGCTTCCCTGCCATTCGGCGTGCCCCGGATGGGTGGCTTCACGCTTCTGAGGGCGCTGGGGGACTACGGTGCGAAAGCGAACAGCTCAGAAAGGAGCCACCGTGTTGCTAAGCCGCGTTGCCCGCCCGCTGCTTGCCGCCGTGTCCGTCGCCAACGGTGTGGACACCCTGATGAACCCGAAGCCGAGGATAGAGGCGGTCACCCCGCTGCTCGCCAAGGGGCAGGGAGTGTTGCCCGCGGCCGTAAGCCCTGCGTTGGTTGTGCAAGCGGGCGCTGCCGCGAAGATTGCCGCCGGGGTGCTGATGGGTCTGGGGTGGGCTCCGCGGCTCGCCGCGACGGTCCTCGCCGTGGACCTGATCCCGAACACCGTGGCCGAGCAGCCGTTCGGGTCCGCCGGTTCCCCCGACGCCCGCAAGGCCCGCCAGGAGCGGTTCCTGTCCAACTGCGGGCTGCTGGGTGGGCTGCTGCTGGCGGTCGCCACGCCCCGCGGCAAGCGGAGCAAGCGCGGCAGGAAGCTCGCCAGGAAGCTCGCCGCGAAGCGTCGGGCACGCATGGCTCGCTGAACGCAGCGCGGAGGTCGCCGTGATCCACGAAGTACGTGGGGTGGTGGCGCGCGGCAAGGGCGCGCCGGTGACGGTGGAGACGGTGCAAGTGCCAGACCCTGGCCCGGGTGAGGCGTTGGTCGCGGTGCAGGCGTGCGGCGTGTGCTTCACCGACCTGCACTACCGCCGGGGTGCGATCAATGACGAGTTCCCGTTCCTGCTCGGGCATGAGGCCGCTGGCGTGGTGGAGGCCGTGGGTGCCGGGGTTGACACCGTGGCACCCGGGGACTTCGTCATCCTCAACTGGCGCGCGGTCTGCGGACGCTGCCGTGCGTGCCGGCGTGGCAAACCCTGGTATTGCTTCGACACCCACAACGCCGCGCAGCCGATGACCTTGTCTGACGGCACCGCGCTATCCCCCGCGCTGGGTATCGGGGCGTTCGCCGACAAGACCTTGGTGCACAGCGGCCAGTGCACCAAGGTCAATCCGGCGATCGCGCCGGAGATCGCCGGACTGCTCGGTTGCGGGGTGATGGCGGGCCTCGGCGCGGCGATCAACACTGGCGGTGTCAGCCGCGGCGACTCGGTAGCGGTGATCGGCTGCGGCGGCGTCGGCGATGCGGCCATCGCCGGGGCGGCCCTGGCGGGGGCGACCACGATCATCGGCATCGACGTCGACCCCGGCAAACTCCGCTGGGCCACCGACTTCGGCGCGACGCACACTGTCAACGCCCGGGAGTCCGACCCCATCGAGGCGGTGCGGGCATACACCGGTGGCTTCGGAGCGGATGTCGTGATCGACGCGGTGGGCCGGCCGGAGACCTGGCGGCAGGCATTCTTCGCCCGCGACTACGCGGGCACCGTCGTACTGGTCGGGGTGCCCACCCCAGAGATGATGGTGCCCGAGATCCCACTGCTGGAGATCTTCGGACGGGGCGGAGCGCTGAAGTCGTCATGGTACGGCGACTGCCTTCCCGAGCGGGACTTCCCCATGCTGGTCGATCTGCACCTGCAGGGACGGCTACCGCTGGAGAAGTTCGTCTCCGAGACGATCACTCTGGACGATGTGGAAGCGGCCTTCGGCAAGATCGAGCGCGGCGAGGTGCTACGTAGCGTCGTGTTGCTGTGATCGAGCGGGTGGTCACCTCGGGCACCTTCAGCCTTGACGGCGGCACCTGGGAGGTCGACAACAACGTCTGGCTGGTCGGCGACGAACGCGAGGTGATCGTCGTAGACGCAGCGCACGACGCCGAAGCGATTGCTGCGGCCGTCGGCGACCGGCGAGTGCTGGCCATTGTGTGCACCCACGCTCACGATGATCACGTCAGTGCTGCGCCGGAGCTGTCTCGCAAGCTCGCCGCGCCGGTGCTGTTGCACCCCGCGGAGCATGTGCTGTGGCGCCTCGCGCACCCCGACACACCGCCGCCGGATGCCGAGCTCGCCGACGGCGACGTGCTGCGTGTCGCGGGCACCGCCCTGCGGGTATTGCACACCCCCGGGCACTCCCCTGGCTCATGTTGTCTGTACGCCCCAGACCTCAACGTGGTGTTCAGCGGGGACACGCTGTTTCAGGGCGGTCCCGGCGCCACCGGTCGGTCCTACTCGGACTTCGATGAGATCACTGCTTCGATCCGGAACCGGTTACTCACGCTGCCTGCAGCGACCGAGGTTCGGACCGGGCACGGCGACTCCACGACAATCGGCGGGGAAGCCGAGCACATCGGCTGAGTGGATCACTCGGAGGCGCTGATGCCCAGACTCGCGAGCTTGATCGCCGGATCAGGAGGCGCCGACCAGCCGCATGGCGGGAACCGACACGGTGCGTTGCACGCCCACCCGCTCGGTCACCCGGGATGGCTCGATCACCCGACACTCGGTAACGATCGCGGTGACCAGGTCGGCCGGGGTCACATCAAAGGCGGGATTCAGCGCGGTGGACTCGGCCGGCGCCATCCGCCAGCCCCCCACCAGCAGCACCTCGTCGGGATCTCGGTACTCGATGGTCACCGCTGCTCCGGTGGGCGTGTCCGGGTCGAGCGTGGCGGTCGGGGCAGCCACCACGAAGGGGATACCGGCCCGCGCCGCGGCCAGGGCCAGCGGGTAGGTGCCCACCTTGTTCACCACATCGTAGTTGGCGGCGATCCGGTCCGCTCCGACGATGACCGCGTCCACCTGCCCACTGGCGATGAGGCCCGGTCCGGCGGCGTCGACCACCACCTGGTGCGGCACCCCCAGCTGGGCGAGTTCGAACGCGGTGATCCGGGAACCCTGCAGCAGCGGGCGAGTCTCCCCGACCACCACCATCGAGATCAACGAGTCGGCATGCAGGGCCCGAACGATGCCGAGCGCGGTGCCCCACTCCACGCAGGCCAGCGCGCCCGCATTGCAGTGGGTATGCAGCACCATTGGCCGGTCGCCGACATAGCTGCGCAGCAGGGCGGCGCCAAGCCGGGACAGCGTCGCGCACGCTCGAACGTCGGCCTCCACCAGCGCGGTCGCGGCATCGAGCACCGCGGCGGGTCCATCCGGCACCGCGGGCAACACCTGCTGTACGGCCCATCTCAGGTGGGCCGCGGTGGGGCGGGCGGCGGCGATGCGACGGGCGTCGGCCCGCACGGCTTCGGGATCGTAGCCCTGGTCGGCAGACCGCGCCGCGGCGAGCGCGACGCCCAGAGCACCCATCGCGCCCAGCGCGGGCGCGCCACGCACGACCAACCGGTGGATCGCGTCCACTACCTCGCGGACGGTGTGCAGGGCCACTCGCCGCTGTTGCGGTAGGGCCGTCTGGTCAACCACATCGACGTGTCCGTCGATCCACTCGATGGTGCGGCGCATGAGTACCTGGCTTCCCGGTTCGGTCTGCGGGCAACCTACGCGTCGGGCAGCAGGTCGCGCACCGCCCAACGGATGATGCTGGGCCGCGAAGAAGCTAGCGCTGGGTAATGTCGGTGTACTCCCGTTCGGAGTAACCGGTGTAGACCTGCCGCGGCCTGCCGATCTTGGTTTCCGGATCGTTGATCATCTCGCGCCAGTGCGCGATCCAGCCCGGCAACCGCCCCAGCGCGAAGAGCACCGTGAACATCCTGGTCGGAAAGCCCATCGCCCGGTAGATCAGACCGGTGTAGAAGTCGACGTTGGGGTACAGCTTGCGCTCGACGAAGTAGTCGTCGGCCAGTGCCTTCTCCTCCAGCGCCAGGGCGATCTCGAGCAGCGGGTCGTTGACTCCCAGCTTGTGCAGGATCTCGTCCGCTGTCCTCTTGACGATCTTGGCTCGGGGATCGTAGTTCTTGTAGACCCGATGCCCGAAGCCCATCAGCCGCACACCGCGCTCGTGGTTTTTCACCTTCTTGACGAAGGCGTCTACGTCACCGCCGTCGAGCCGGATACGTTCGAGCATCTCCAGCACCAACTGGTTCGCCCCGCCATGCAATGGGCCGAACAGCGCATTGATCCCCGCCGAGATCGACGCGAACAGGTTGGCCTGCGATGAGCCGACCATCCGCACGGTGGAGGTCGAACAGTTCTGCTCATGATCGGCGTGCAGCATCAACAACAGGTCCAGCGCGTCGGCCACCACCGGATCGACGTCGAAGGGTTCAGTAGGAAGCCCGAAGGTCATCCGCACGAAGTTGTGCACCAGGCTCAATGAGTTGTCCGGGTAGAGGAACGGCTGGCCGATCGACTTCTTGTAGGCGTAAGCGGCGATCGTGGGCAACTTGGCCAGCAGCCTCGCGGTGGAGATCTCCACCTGGTCGTGGTCGAACGGGTTGAGGCTGTCCTGGTAGAAGGTGGAGAGTGCGGACACCGCGCTGGACAGCACCGGCATCGGATGGGCGTCGCGCGGGAAACCGTCGAAGAACCGCTTGAGGTCCTCGTGCAGCAGGGTGTGTACCCGGATCAGGTCGGTGAACCTGTCCAGCTGCCCGCTGGTCGGCAGGTCCCCGTAGATCAGCAGGTAGCTGGTCTCCAGGAAAGTCGAGCGCTGCGCCAGCACTTCGATCGGATAACCCCGGTAGCGCAGCACGCCCGCGTCGCCGTCGATGTAGGTGATCTGCGACGTGCACCCGGCGGAGTTGACGAATCCCGGGTCGAGAGCGACCATCCCGGTGTCGGCCAGCAGCGTGCCCAGGTTGATCCCGGACGCCCCCTGGGTCGCCCTGGTGATCGACATCTGGTGCTCGCCGCCCGGGTAGCCCAGGCTCACGGCTGGTTCGCAAGGCACCTACCCAACGTAGCTTGCCGTGCGTTATGGAGGGTAGAACACCACGGTAGCGTCACGGGGCGAGTCGCTGAACAGTCCAGTCGCCGTCCTCGGCGACCTGGTATCGCAGCCGGTCGTGCATCCGGTTGGGCCTGCCTTGCCAGAACTCCACGCTCACCGGATTGATCCGCACCCCGCCCCAATGCGGCGGCAACGGCACCTGCTCGACGTCGGCGAATCTCGCCGCGGCCTGCTCCAGCGCGACGTCCAGGGCGCGCCGATCGGGCACCACGGTGGACTGCGCTGACGCCCACGCCCCGAGCTGGGCGCCCCGGGGACGGGTCTGCCAGTACGTCGCGCTCTCCTCGGGCGTGATCAGCGCAACCGGCCCCCGCAGGTGCACCTGACGGTGCAGCGCCAGCCAGGGAAACGTCGCCGCGGCGAACGCCGTGACGTCCAGGTCGCGCATCTTGGCGGAGGTGAGGTTGGTGTAGAACACAAGACCGCGGGAGTCGAGGCCCTTGGCCAACACGGTGCGGGAGCTGGGCAGCCCAGCGGCGTCCGCGGTGGCCAGCACCATCGCGTTGGGCTCGGGAACGCCCGCGGCCGCAGCGTCGCCGAGCCAACCCGCGAGCTGCTCGTGCCAGCCTCCGGCAAGGCCGGCTTCCTCCAGCGCGGCAGCAGGGTAGGCGACCCGCATCCGGGCCAGGTCATCGGTCCGGATGCCCCGGTCCGTCCCCCCAGTCGCCACGCCGCACTCTCCTCGTTCAGATCCCGGAACCCTTGCGCCGACCACATTGGGCTGTTCACCTTGCGCTGTCCACATTGGGCTGTTGACATTGTGCTGTTGACATTGGGCTGTTGACATTGGGCTGTTCACATTCGAGCCCCCGGATTGCCAGCAGATGGCCATTGGGTGCACTGTTAGTCAACCCGCGCGGCGCCGCGCTGTGGCGTGCGCCCACCCCGCTGGCCGATCAGCGACCCGCGCGTGTCCAGTACAGGGCCGCATCGCGCGAGGAGGTCGGCGTGACTGTGTCGAACGGGCTAGCGGACACCACAGGTTTCAAGCCGGGGCTGGAGGACGTAGTCGCCTTCCACACCGAGATCGCCGAACCGGATCGCAGCGGCGGCGCGTTACGCTACCGCGGCGTCGATATCGAGGATCTCGTCGGTCATGTGACATTCGGCGACGTGTGGGCGTTGCTGACCGACGGACGCTTCGGCCACGGGCTACCTCCCGCCGAGCCCTTTCCACTGCCCGTGCACACCGGTGACGTCCGGGTCGACGTGCAAGCCGCACTGGCGATGCTCGCGCCGATCTGGGGCTATCGCCCGCTGCTGGACTGCTCCGATGCGCAGGCCCGAACGGATCTGGCCAGGGCATCGGTGATGGCGCTGTCCTACATGGCGCAGTCCGCTCGCGGGATCCACCAACCGGCCATTCCGCAGCACCGGATCGACCAGTGCGCCACCATCACCGAACGGTTCATGACCCGATGGCACGGCGATCCGGACCCGGCACACGTCCAGGCGGTGGACGCCTACTGGGTGTCGGCTGCCGAACACGGTCTCAACGCCTCGACCTTCACTGCCCGGGTGATCGCCTCCACCGGTGCCGACGCCGCCGCCTGCCTGTCCGGGGCGATCGGCGCGATGTCCGGGCCGCTACACGGTGGCGCGCCGGCGCGGGTGCTACCGATGATCGAGGATGTGGAACGCACCGGCAGTGCCACTGCGGTGGTGTGCAAGGTGCTGGATCGCGGTGAGCGGCTGATGGGCTTCGGCCACCGGGTGTACCGAGCCAAGGATCCGCGAGCCCGGGTACTGAGCCGGCTGTGCAAGGAACTCGGTGCACCCCGCTACGAGGTGGCGGTGGCGCTGGAACAGGCCGCGCTGGCCGAACTGGCCGAACGGCGGCCAGACCGGGTGATCGAGACCAACGTCGAGTTCTGGGCCGCGGTGATACTCGATTTCGCGCAGGTGCCACCGCACATGATGCCGGGAATGTTCACCTGCGCGCGGACCGCGGGCTGGTGCGCGCACATCGTGGAGCAGAAGCGCACCGGCCGGCTGGTCCGTCCGGTGGCGCAGTACGTCGGGCCGGCACCACGCCGTCGCCAGGATGTGGCGGGCTGGTACGAGATCGGCCGACCTTGACCCGGTGTCGCTGGCCGGGTCACCGGAGTGCGTATCGGGCGAACAGCTGGCCCTGCGCCTCCAGCAGCCACACCAGCTCGAGTCCGACCGGCTCGGCCAGCGGCGCCCGGTCGACGATGGACAGCGACCCGGCGCTGCCGGCCAGCGCCGGCGCGATAGACAGGAACAGCTCGTCAACCAGGCCGGCAGGCAGCAGCGAGGCGTTGAGGCGCGGGCCGCCCTCGCACAACACCGAGCGCACGTTGTACTCGGTGCGCAACCGGTTGAGCATCGCTGGCAGGTCCACCTCCTCTCCCGGCGCCGGTCGCAGGTAGCTGACGTCAGCCGCGCACCCTGGTAGGTCGGTGGCGCTGGCGGTGAGCACGACAACCCGGGAATGCGGGTCCGCCAGCAGCGGTAGGTCCGAGGTCAGGGTGAGCCGGCGGCTCACCACGACGGCCAGTGGGTCTGGTTCCAGGCCCCGGGCTACCCGGCGCTGCCGGCGCCGCGGATCGCGGACCAACCGCCCGTACCGCTCGGTGCGTACCGTCCCAGCACCGACCATCACCGCGTCGACCTGCGCCCGCAGCTCGTGGAACAGCTGTCGGTCGGCCGGGTTGCTGATCGGGGCGGTGCGGTGCGCCACCGCGGCGGCGCCGTCAGCGGTGGCCACCATGTTGAGCACCAGGTAGGGGCGGTGATCGGGGGCCAGTTCGGCCAGCGCGAGTCCATCCAACGCCTCGCTGGCGGTGACGATCCCGGGCTCGGGCAACAGCCGCCGCAACCTGACCTCGGTCACGCCGGATGTCCCGGTTCGATGTTTTTGGCTTGGTCGGACGTGAAATAGGACTCATCAGGTTGCCGGTGGGCCGCGATCGGCTCCAGCAGGAAACCGACGTGGTCGCCGAGGTCAAGCCGCTCCAGTACCCGCCCGACGAACCAGTTCCGGCACTCCTGCAGGATCGGCGGACCTGCTGGACCGGGCTGCCAGGCGCAGCGGGCGAACTTGTCCACGCTGTCACCGCTGCAACCGCCGAACAGCCGGGCCAACGCGTCGGCTTGCCGCGGCACGAGGTGCACGGCGATCACGTCGGCGCTGGTCGCGACACGGTAGGTGTGGTTCTTGCGGGATAGACAGGCCAGGAAGCGGGGCGGATCGATGCTGCTCTGGCAACCGAACCCGACCAGGCAACCGGCCTGCTCGGCACCGGCGCGGACCGTGACGATGAACATCGAGTAGTCGAGTTCTCCGACCAACTGCCCGAACGTCTCCCCGGCGTCCACGCAGATCAACCTACCGCCGCCTCCACCACCGCACCCCGCTACAGCTCCCAGGCCCGCGAGCTCAACAGCAGAGCTGTTCGGCTCGCGGGAAACGACGCTGGTGTTGAGCTCGCCGAAGCACAGGGTTGTCCTGGGGACTGGGTACGGTGGGAAGGGTGAAGCACTTATCGGTGGGTAAGGTGCGGGACCTGTATTCACTCAATGGCGACATCCTGCTCGTCGCCTCCGATCGGATCTCGCTGTATGACGTGGTGCTACCGACGCCCATTCCAGATAAGGGAGCACTACTCACGCAATTGTCGGTATGGTGGTTTCACCGACTCGGGGATGTGACACCCAACCACCTGATCTCCGCCACTGATGTGCCGCCGGAGTTCGGGCCGCGGGCGATGCGCTGCATCCCGCTGCGGATGATCCCGGTGGAGTGCATCGCCCGGGGTTATCTCGCCGGCCTGGGGCTTCGCGAGTACGAGGAGACCGGTAGCGTGTCTGGTGTGGCGTTGCCGGCCGGGCTGTTCGCTGGTAGCCGACTACCCGAACCGATCTTCACGCCGACCACCAAGTCGGTAACCGGGCACGATGAGTTCATCACCTTCGACGACGTTGTCCGGGAGATCGGCGACGATACCGCGCGGCAGCTCCGTAGTCTGACATTGGAGCTCTACACCACAGCGGCGGAGCACGCGCTGAGCAATGGCATCATCGTCGCGGACACGAAGTTCGAGTTCGGTTGGGATAGCGCGGGACAATTGACCCTCGGAGACGAAGCGGTGACGTCGGACTCGTCGCGCTTCTGGCTCGCCGAGAGCTGGCGACCCGGCGTGCCGCCACACGCGTTGGACAAACAGTTCGTCCGGGACTGGGCAGCCGGCACCGGATGGGACCGCGAGCCACCTGGGCCGATCATTGCCCCCGCGATCGTGGCGCAAACGCGGCAACGGTACACCGAGGCCTACGAACGCATTACCGGAACCTCGTGGCCCCGATAAGGCCCCGATAAGGCACCGATAAGGCACCGTAAGGTCTAACGGTATGACGCAGACCGCGCAGCTGACCATCCCCACCGGACTGAAACCCGCCGACGGGCGCTTCGGGTGCGGGCCGTCAAAGGTCCGTCCCGAGCAGCTAGCCGCGCTGGCTACCACCGGTGCCTCCCTGATGGGTACCTCGCACCGGCAGAAGCCGGTGAAGTCCCTGGTAGCGCGCATCCGCGCCGGATTGGCCGAGCTGTTCGCCCTACCCGAGGGCTACCAGGTGCTGCTCGGCAACGGCGGCACCACCGCGTTCTGGGATGCCGCCGCCCTGGGCCTGGTCCGGGACCGTTCACTGCACCTGACCTACGGCGAGTTCTCCGCGAAGTTCGCCACCGTCACCACGCGCGCCCCGTTCCTGGCCGATCCCGTGGTGATCTCCGCCACGCCGGGCGAAGCCCCGGAGCCGGTCGCGGATCCGTCCTGTGACCTGATCGGCTGGGCGCACAACGAGACGTCGACCGGAGTGATGGTTCCGGTGTGCCGGCCGGCCGGTTCGCAGGGCGCGCTGGTGGCGATCGACGCCACCAGCGGTGCCGGTGGCCTGCCGGTCCGCGCGGCTGACGTCGACGTCTACTACTTCGCGCCGCAGAAGTGTTTCGCCTCCGACGGCGGCCTGTGGATCGCGCTGCTCAGCCCGGCCGCGCTGGAGCGGGTCGCCGAGATCGCCTCGTCGGGCCGGTGGGTGCCTGAGTTCCTGTCCCTGAGCACGGCGCTGGACAACAGCGTCAAGGACCAGACCTACAACACCCCGGCGGTCGCGACGCTGCTGCTGCTGGTCGACCAGATCGAGTGGATGCTGGCCGGCGGCGGGCTGGACTGGTGTGTCGCGCGCACCACCGATTCCTCCTCCCGGCTGTACTCCTGGGCGGAGTCCTCGCAGTACGCGACACCGTTCGTCACCGACGTCGCCAAACGCTCCCTGGTGGTCGGCACGGTGGATTTCGCCGAGGGCGTCGACGCCGCTGCGGTCGCCGCGGTATTGCGGGCCAACGGCATCGTCGATACCGAGCCCTACCGTAAGCTCGGCCGCAACCAGCTGCGGATCGGCATGTTCCCAGCCGTCGATCCGGACGACGTGGCCGCGCTCACCGGGTGCATCGACTGGGTGGTTGAGCGACTGGGTGGTTGAGCGGCTGGGTAGTTGAGCGGCTGGGTAGTTGAGCGGCTGGGTAGTTGAGAAGCTGGGTTGTCGAGAACCATGGTGAGCTCGACGGGCGGCGGCGCGCCTCCCCCGGCATCGCCGCCCACCGCCCTACGGTGGTGAGTACTTGATGTGGAGGTCCTCGGATGCGTGCGCTGCGAATAGCCGGCCTAGGGACCGACGGCCGCACGATCATCCTGGAGACGACGCCGCCGCGGCCGGGCGACCAGTTCACCCTGGTGGTGGACGACACTCTGCACGCCGCGGTACGAGGTGACCTTCCGCGCGTGGAGCCCACCGAGATCGCGCCGGGCAGCGAGATGCGACCCCGTGAGATCCAGGCCCGGGTCAGGGCTGGAGCGTCCGTCGAGCAGCTCGCCAGCGCCACCGGCGTGTCCAGCGAGCGGATCGAGCGGTTTGCCTACCCCGTGCTGTTGGAGCGATCCCGCATGGCGCAGCTGGCTCAGCAGGCCCACCCGGTGCGCGCTGATGGGCCCGATGTGCGCACCCTGGAGCAGGTCGTCACCGACACGTTCCGCAGACGTGGTCACGATCTCAGCGCAGTGACCTGGGATTCTTGGCGCGCGGAGGACGGCAAATGGGCCGTTCAGCTGCGTTGGCGGGCTGGCCGGTCGGAGAACCGGGCGCAATGGACGTTGCACCCCGGCGCGCACGGCGGCACCGTCACCGCGATCGACGACCACGCCACCGACCTGATCGATCCGCAGCCGGCCGCGCAACTGCGCACGGTTGTGCCAGTGACCGATGAGGCACGCAGAGCGTTGGCGGTCCCTGACGACAGCCCCGCCTGCCCACCCAAACGCCCCCGCAAGACCCGCGCGTCCATCCCCTCCTGGGACGACGTTCTGCTCGGCGTCCGCTCCCCGCACACCTGACCGCGGCTCCCAGACTGCAGGTCTAATTACCGCGTTCTGCATCCAGAACGCGGTAATTACCATGCGCCAGACCGCGTTCTGCATCCAGGACGCGATAGTGCGGTGACCGGAAAATGGGGTGCCCTTAGGGCGGGGTGTGGTTAGCGTTTGGGGCGCTATGAACCCCCCACAACAATCTTCGCTGGCTGTGCTGCGCCGGCTGGCGCCCTATGCACGGCCGGTGCGCGGGCGGCTGCTGGGCTCAGGCGCCGCGGCGCTGGGAGCGATGCTGGCTGGGCTGGGTAGCCCGCTGCTGATCCAGCGGATCGTCGACGGCCCGGTCGCTCACCGGGATCGATCTTCGCTGCTGCTGCTGTCACTCGGGGTGCTCGCACTCGGGGTGGTCGAGGCCGGGCTGATCTATCTACGCCGAGCGTTGGTGGCTCGTCCGACCACGGACATCGAGAAGCGGATGCGAGCCGATCTCTACCACCACCTGCAACATCTGCCGGTGGCGTTCCACGACCGCTGGCAGTCCGGGCAGCTGCTGTCCCGTGCGATCGGCGACCTGAACACAATCCGCCGGTTCGTCGCCTTCTCGGGCCTGTTCCTAGTGGTCAACATGCTGACCGTGCTGGTCGGGATGGGGGTCCTGCTGACCATCGCACCGGCGCTCGGGATGCTCGCCGTGATCATGGCGATACCGCTGGTGGTGCTGTGCGGGCGCTACGAGCGGCACTACCGGTCGGCCGCTCGGCGGGCGAAGGACCAGGTGGGAGACCTGGCGACCACGGTCGGGGAAGCCGCCCTGGGCATCCGGGTGCTGAAGTCTTTCGGCCAGGGTCCCCAGGCCACCCAGTCTTTCCTGGCGCAGGCCCGCGAGCTGCGCCGAACCGAGCTGACCAAGGTGCGCATGCTCGCCACCCTCTGGGCGTTGATCATCGCGCTGCCGGAGCTCACGCTGGCTGCGATGCTGGCCCTCGGCGGGTATGAGCTGGCGACCGGATCGCTGTCCCTGGGCACCGTCATCGGGGCGGTCACCATCCTGACCTACCTGCGCTGGCCGCTGGAGTCGCTGGGTTGGTTGCTGGCTGACGCCGGTAACGCGGCCGCGGCGACCAGCCGGTACTGGGAGGTGCGCGACACCGCCGCCGCGGTGGCCGACCCGCCGCAGCCCCGGGCACCCGCGCAGCCGATTCGCGGCGGGTTACGGCTGGAGGCGGTGCACTTCCGGTTTCCCGGCGCCGCCACCGACGTGCTGCGCGGGGTCGACCTTGACGTCCGGCCGGGCGAGACGATGGCGCTGGTCGGCGCCACCGGCAGCGGCAAGACCACCCTGGCGGCGCTGGTACCACGGCTGGCCGATGTCACCAGCGGTCGGATCCTGATCGACGGCGTCGACGTGCGGGACCTGGCGCTGGTCGAGCTGCGCACGATCGTGGCGACCGCCTTCGAGGACCCGGTGTTGTTCTCCGCTTCGGTCCGGGAGAACGTGGCACTGGGCGCACCGCAGGCCTCCGATGACGACGTGCGCGGCGCGCTGCGAATCGCCCACGCCGAGAAGTTCGTCGATGCGCTGCCCTGGGGCCTGGACACCCGGATCGGCGAGCAGGGCTTGACACTGTCCGGGGGGCAACGGCAGCGGCTGGCGCTGGCCCGCGCGGTGATCGGGGGCGACGCCGGCCGACCGGCGGTGCTCGTGCTCGACGACCCGCTGTCCGCGCTGGACGTCCACACCGAGGCCGAGGTGGAGGCGGCGCTACGTCGGGTGCTGCGTGGCGTGACTGCGCTGGTGGTGGCCCACCGGCCGTCCACCGTGCAACTCGCCGACCGGGTAGCACTGCTGGCCGGCGGCCGGATCGAGGCGGTGGGCACCCACTCCGAGCTGCTAGCCGAGGTGCCCGAGTACCGCCGGATCCTGTCCGCTGTCGAAGTAGCGGGGGACCTGTCGGCGGTGGCTCGATGACTCAACAGTGGCGGGGCGTCGCCGCCGAGGACCACGACGAGATCGACATCGCCACCGGGTTGCGGCTGGCCACCCGGTCCCGCCGGCTGCTCGGCTCGCTGCTGCGCCCGCAGCTGCGCCGGATCATCGCCGCGGTGGGGTTGCTCCTCGCCGACCAGGTGGCGCTGCTGGCCGGACCGCTGCTGATCGCTGTGGCGATCGACCGCGGCATTCCGGCCGCACTCGACGGTCGGCCCGGCCCGCTGATCTGGTGCATCGCCGGCTACGCGGTGACCGGTTTGCTCGACGCGCTGGCCGTCAGCGCATTTATGCGACAATCCGGGCGGATCGGGCAAGACGTGCTGCTTGATCTGCGCGAGCGGGTGTTCGCGCACGTCCAGCGGCTGTCGTTGGCCTTTCACGAGCGCTACACATCGGGCCGGGTGATCTCCCGGCTGACCAGCGACCTGGACTCCTTGCAGGAGATGCTGGACACCGGCCTGGACGGGTTGTTCATCTCGCTGCTGTCAATCGTCGGCATCGGCGCGATGCTGCTGGTGTTGGACGTCCCGCTGGGGCTGGTGGCGCTGGCCGGCTTCGTCCCGCTCGGCCTGCTTGCCCGCTGGTACCGGCGGCGCTCGCGGCACACCTACCGCGCCACCCGCAGCTGGATCGCCCGGGTGATCGTGCAGTTCGTGGAGACCATGAATGGGATCCACGCGGTGCAGGCGTTTCGCCGCGAGCGGCGCAATGCCTCAATCATGGACGGGCTGGGCGGCGGCTTCGCCGACGCCGAAACCGAAGCGTTGCGCCTGGTCGCCCGGTTCACCTCCACTGTGCGGCTGGTCGGTTCGGTGTCGGTGGCGGTGATGTTGCTGCTCGGTGCGTGGCGGGTACTCCAAGGCACCCTCACGCTGGGTGTGATGGCGGCATTCGTGCTGTACCTGCGCCGGTTCTACGACCCGCTCGACGAGCTGGCCATGTTCGCCAACTCCTACGCTTCGTCGGCTGCAGCGCTGGAGAAGATCTCCGGGTTGCTCGACGAGAGCCCGACGGTCGGCGACCCGGTCGCGCCGGTGGCGCTGCCCGTCCCGGTGCGCGGCGAGGTGGTCTTCGACGGCGTGCACTTCTCCTACAGCGGTCCAGAAATCCTGCCGCGGCTCGATCTCGTGATACCCGCCGGCCAGACTGTCGCGCTGGTCGGCGCGACCGGGGCGGGCAAGTCGACGGTGGCCAAGTTGCTGGCGCGACTTTACGACCCGGTGGCTGGTGCCGTCCGGCTGGACGGGGTTGACCTGCGCTCGGTGACCGACGCCGACCTGCGCCAGGCGGTGGTGATGGTCACCCAGGAGTCGTTCCTGTTCGCCGGCTCGGTGGCCGACAACATCGCGCTGGGGGCCGGCCCTTCGGCGCCCCGATCGGATGTCGTGGCGGCGGCCCGGGCGGTGGGAGCGCACGAGTTCATCACCGCGCTGCCCGAGGGCTACGACACCGACGTGCGCAAACGCGGCGCGCGGCTGTCCGCCGGGCAGCGACAACTGGTGTCCTTCGCGCGAGCGTTGCTCGCCGATCCCGCGGTGCTGGTGCTCGACGAGGCCACCTCGTCGCTGGACATCCCCTCCGAGCAGGCGGTGCAGGCCGCACTGGCGACCGTGCTCTCCGGCCGCACCGCGCTGATCATCGCCCACCGGCTGTCCACTGTAATGATCGCCGACCGGGTCCTTGTACTCGCCGACGGCGAGGTGATCGAAGACGGTCCCCCAACCCAGCTGTTGGCCGATACCGGCCCCTTCGCCACCCTCCACACCGCCTGGCACACCGCACTCGCCTGACCCTTTCACCCCCTTTTCCCGCGTTCTGGATGCAGAACTGCGGTTTTCGGGGGTCCTTTTGCAGCAGTCTGCATCCAGAACGCGGTGCCTACCGGCGGGCTAGGGTGGCGCGCACGGTATCGACCATTCGTTTTGGGTCGGCTAGGAGGGGGCCGTGACGAATACGACTTCACAGCCGGCGGCCTGCACTCGGTTGAGGCGGTCGCGGTCATGGTTCAGCGCCCACAATTGCCCGTTACGCCAGGCTCCGTCGTACTCAACGGCCACCTGCTGTTCGGGAAAGGCTAGGTCAGCGCAAGAGAGGCGACCCCGGGAGTCCTCGATCCAATACTGCGGCTGGGGGCGTAGGCCGTCGAGCACCAGCCACACTCGCATCCTGGACTCGGGGGGAGACTCTTCGCGCGGGTCTGCGAGTTCCTCGGCACAACGGGCCCGGACGATGCCGCGGTCGCGGCGCGCGGACAACACCCTGCGCAGCTCCCGCAACCGCCTCCGATCCTCGAAACGGGCCAGACAGATCGATCGCACGAATGGTTCTCCCCATGCGCCGCGACCCTGCCGCACCACCCCCAATCCGTCCAATCCTCCATCCACAACTTATCCACAACCCGCCGGTGATCGCGTTCTGGATGCAGACTGCTGCAAAGTAGGCGCCTTTTGGCGCAGTCTGCATCCAGAACGCGGTTAGGAGAGGGGAACGCGCGGTCAGGAGAGGAGAAGGCGGTTAGCCCAGGAGGGAGAGCAGGAGGGCGATCCAGGTTGCGATGATGCCAGCGGCGGCGCCGTAGGCTACCCAGCGCCAGATTGGGGTCGTTCTACCCAGCCAGAGCGATGGGGTCAGGCCTGCGGCCAACAGCACGTTCGCCAGCACGACGACCCCAACGCCGTTGGACGCCAGATCCTGGGACAAGCTGAGCAATGCGACCCCGACGATCGCCGCGGCCACCGCGCTGACGGTGAGGCCGGTCGCCCATGGCGTCGGCTCGCTGGGCTGCATACCTGCGCGACCGCCGTCCACGTCATCACTGTAAACGGGCTCGCGCGCTGGCGAAGGCGATCGCGGCGGCGGTGGCGATGTTGAGCGAGTCCACTCCAGGCGCCATCGGGATGCGCACTGTCAGGTCCGCTGCGGCAAGCGCCTCAGGCGACAGCCCCGGGCCCTCGGCACCCAGCAACCAGGCCAGCCGGCCGGTGCCCAACCCCGCCTGCGTCAGCGGCACCGCATCCACCGCCGGGGTCAGCGCCGCGACCCGGAAACCGGCCGCCCGTAGCGCCTCGAGGCCTGCGGGCCAGGGCCGCAGGGGCGCGAACGGAACCCGGAGTACATGCCCCATCGACACCCGCACGCTGCGTCGATACAGCGGGTCGGCACAGCCCGGGCCGAGCAGAGCCGCGTCCACCCCCAGGGCCGCCGCGTTGCGAAACAGCGCACCCAGGTTCTCGTGGTCGTTGACGCCCTCGAGCACGACGAGGTGGTGTGACCGGGCGATCAGTTCGGACACTGACGGCACCGGCGCGCGGTCGGCGGTCGCGAGCACACCGCGGTTGAGGTGGAAGCCGACCACCTGTGCCATGAGTTCGGCCGACCCCGCGTAGCAGGGCGCCGCGATGTCGGCAGCCAGCTCGGAAACCTTGGCCCGCACGCCGAACAGAGCCCGCGGCGGGTACGGCGAGTCCAGCAGCCGGCGGACCACGGTGACCCCTTCGGCGATCACCAGACCTCGACCGCCGGGCCGGTCCGGGCGGCGGTCGGCCACGGTGAGATCGCGGAATTCGGCCAGCCGCGGGTCGTCCACGTCGCGCACCTCGACGATCTCACCCACACTGGCAGTCTCGCAAACCTGGCAGTCTCGCAAACCTGGCAGTCTCGCAAAGGGCGCACCAGCAGCGGACAGACCCACCAGTTCGGTGGCTGGTCACGGGTCGCTGCGCTGTGCCACCGTGAGCGCGCGGGTACCGGGAGGTGGGGATGGGCGAGGGTGTCCATGATGCGAGCTACACCAAACACGACTTGGCGCGTTACCGGCTCAAGACGCAGCGTTGCTTGGACGCGCTGGGCCAGATGCTCGCCGGGGATCACTTTGCCACCGGCCCCGAGCAGATGGGGCTGGAGCTCGAGCTGAATCTCATCGACGACAACGTCGATCCCGCGATGGCCAATCAGGCCGTGCTGGAGTACATCGACGATCCGACCTTCCAGACCGAGCTCGGCCAGCACAACATCGAGATCAACGTCGCGCCCCGGCCGTTGGCCGCCGATGAGGCCCTGGAGCTGGAGCGCGAGCTGCGAGAAGGTCTGAACACCGCCAACGACGCGGCCCGTGCCGCCGGTGCGGGCCTGGTCATGATCGGCATTCTGCCGACGCTGCGCCCCGAGCACTTCGATCAGCGATGGATGTCCCGCAAGTCGCGCTACGCCCTGCTCAATGAGCAGATCCTGGCGGCCCGGCGCGAGGACCTCGAGCTCGACATGGAAGGAGTGCCGCTCGACGGTGGGCAGCCGGAACGGTTGCACTGCGCCACCGACTCGATCCTGCCGGAATCCGGGTGCACGTCGGTGCAGCTGCACCTGCAGATCGCTCCAGCCGACTTCGCCGCACACTGGAACGCCGCACAGGCGCTGGCCGGAGCCCAGGTTGCGGTGGCCGCGAACTCACCGTTTCTCCTCGGTCAGGCGCTGTGGCACGAGACCCGGATCCCCTTGTTCGAGCAGGCCACCGACATCCGCCTGCCCGAACTACGCAATCAGGGAGTGCGCCCGAGAGTGTGGTTCGGGGAGCGTTGGATCACCTCGATTTTCGACCTCTTCGAGGAGAACGTGCGCTACTTCTCACCGTTGCTACCGGAGACCCAGAACGAGGATCCGCTGGCGGTCCTCGCCGCGGGCGGGACGCCTTCGCTGTCGGAGCTACGCCTGCACAACAGCACGATCTGGCGGTGGAACCGGCCGGTCTATGACGTCGCCGGCGGCGTGCCACACCTGCGCATCGAGAACCGGGTGCTGCCCGCTGGGCCGACCGTCATCGACGTACTGGCCAACGCCGCGTTCTTCTTCGGCGCGATGCGCGGGCTCGCCGAGCTCGACCGGCCGGTGTGGAGCCAGCTGCCGTTCCAGGTGGCCCGGGAGAACCTCTACGCGGGGGCACGGCTGGGCATGGATTCACGCCTGTACTGGCCGGGCATCGGCTGGGTCCGGCCCGACGAGCTGATGTTGCGCACGCTGTTACCGCTGGCACACCAGGGGCTGCGCAGCTGCGGCATGTCCGACGCCGCCCGGGAGCGCTACCTCACGGTGATCGAGCGACGCTGCGCGACGCGACGCACCGGCGCCAGCTGGCAGCGTGCGGCCGTACAGACGCTGACCAACCGGGGCGCTGACCGACCGACCGCGCTGGCCGGCATGCTGCGCGGCTATATCGAGCACATGCATGCCAACCAGCCGGTGCATTCCTGGCCACCGGTCTGAGAACCCTACAGCCGTCGGGCCCGACCTGAAGTCTCCAGGTCGGGCCCGACGTGTCCCAACTGCGTTTGCCAGTACTCCCACCACGAAGCCGGCACGCTCAAGTTAGGCTACCCTTCCTTAGCTGTCAAGCGCGCTGACGTGAACTCTCAGTCAGCTGAAACGATGGGCCCTCAGAGGCTGGCCATCCGGTCGATGATCTCGGCGGCGCGGCACAGCACGGCCCGCTCGTCGGCAGAGAGTTCGGCCAGCCGGGCGTCCAGCCAGCGCTCCCGAGCACTGACCTCCGCATCGACGTACCGGCGGCCGGTCTCGGTCAGCGCTACCACGGTCTGCCGCCCGTCGGTCGGGTGCGGGTTGCGCTCGATGAAGCCGCCTTCAGCCAGCGCGGCGATGACCCGAGTCATCGACGGTGGCTGCACCCGCTCGCGTTCGGCCAGCTCCCGCGGGCTCATCGGGCCGTGCCGATGCAGCGAGGCCATCGCGGAGAGCTGAGTGAGGGTAGCCACCGCCTCGGCATCGCGCTGCGCCCGTAACCGCCGGTTGAGCCGGACCACGGCGAGCCGAAGCCGGCTGGCCAGCCCCGGCCGGTTGATGTCCGGCGTTTTCCCCACCGTAGTCATATCGCCAGAATAGCTAGCCGTATGTAGTCGTGAGGGGGAAACGGTGAGATAACTCTGTTTCCCACTCACAGACACGCGCTAGCGTGCATCCCGTGGTCCCTCCGCTGCCTCGCAACCTCGCCGATCCGCGACCGGTCGTCGGCGTCGGCACCGTGATCTGGTTTGCTGCGGCAGTGGTACTGCTGATCGCCAGTGAGTCGATCGTGTGGGTGTGGGCTTGCCTGACCGGAGGCCTACTGGGCCTGATCGGCTTTGCAATGATCCACTGGCAGGGCAGGGCCGCCCGGTGCGGAGCCCGCGGCGCCCCGCGTGACTTGTTCTGACCGCTGCGTCACGATCGTCCCGGTGTCGTGCGGCTGATCGTCGAAGCCCTCCCACGGCTCGACCTGCCTGACCGGTCTGCCAGCAGCAACCAGCCCAACCGACGACTGGGCGGTGCGGCCGCACAAGCCCGGGCGGGCAACCGCACAACCTATCCCGGGTAGCCCAGCATCGCACCCATGACCTGTACGCACAAGCATCGAAAAGAGTTCACCTTTACCGCATCAGCGGTACTGATCGCTGGTTAGCTCCACATTTGAGATTTTTCCGACGCGACTAGTCGATCGCCCGGCGCCGGAAGCCGATCATGCCGAGGGTGCCGAAGAGCGCCAGCGAGCCGGCCAGCGCGAGCAGGCAGATCCAACCCGGGATGTGCGGGATGTTCGGCACCAGCGCGGCCCGCATGCCTTCACTTACATAGGTGATCGGGTTGGCCGCACTGACCACCTGGAACCAGCGCAGGTGCGCCAGCGACGGCCACGGGTACTGGGTGGCGCCGGTGAACAGCAGCGGCGTGAAGATCAGCGCGAAGGCGATATTAATCTTGGTCACTGGCACGAACGTGCCGATCGTCAGGCCGATGCACGCACCGACCAGACTGCCGAGCAGCGCCACGCCGACCAGCAACCCCAGCCCGGCGGCACGGTAGGGGATCGAGCCGAGCACCCCGATGCCGATGGGGAACATCACCGCCGAGGCGGCCAGCGCCCGCAGCGAGGCGAACAGCACCTTCTCGGCCGCCACCGCCCACAGCGGCAGCGGGGCCAGCAACCGGTCCTCGATCTCCTTGGTCCAGCCGAATTCCACCACTAGCGGGAACGCCATCGCCTGGATCGCGGTCACCGTCGCGGTCAGCGCGACCAGGCCGGGGAACAGCAGGTTGGAGTAGCCACTGCTGGTGTAGCCGAGACTGGTCAACAGCTTGCCGAAGACGAACAGAAAGAACACCGGCTGCAGCAGCACCTGGGCCAAAAACGCCACCAGATCCTTGCCGGTGACGACGATGTCGCGGCGCAGCACCGAGCCGAACGAGCGCAGCATCAGCATCCGGGATGGCCCCCGCACCACCTCCGCGGAGCGGTCGGACCGTAGCGGTGCCGTTGTCGTCGTCAGCGCAGGCTCCTACCGGTCAGTTCGATGAACACATCCTCCAGGCTGGCCTCGCCGATCTCCATCCCGGTCAGCCGGGCGCCGACCTCCGCCACCGCGGTGGCGACCGGGGTGATCATCGCGGCGGCCTCCCCGGTGAGGCAGAGCCGGATGGTGTACACCGCCGCCTCGGCGCCGACCTGCTCGCACCGCTGCACCCCAGCCAGCGTACCCAGCCGGTCGAGCAATCCCGCCACCCCGAGCTCGCCTGCCAGCTCGACCGTGACTTGCAGGCTCGATCCGGTGGCCAGCCCGCGGACCAGGGCGGCCGGGGTGTCCAGCGCGAGGAGCCGACCGGAATCGACGATCCCGACCCGGTCGGCCAGCGCCGCCGCCTCGTCCATGTCGTGCGTCGTCAGCACGATCGTCACGCCGGCCTCGCGCAACTCCCGGATGCGGTCCCAGACGAACAGCCGGGCCGCCGGGTCCAGTCCGGTGCTGGGCTCGTCCAGGAACAGCACCCTCGGGTCGTGCATCAACGCCCGGGCGATCATCATCCGCTGGTTCTGCCCGCCGGAGAAAAGGTCCGGCTTCTCGTTGGCCCGGTCGGTCAGCGAGAACTGCTCCAGCAACGCCTCGGCCCGCCGCGTGCGGACGGCCTTGGGTACGCCGTGGTAAGCGGCGTGGAACAGCAGGTTCTGCCGGACCGACAGCGACCGGTCGAGGTTGTTGCGCTGTGGGACCACGCCGAGCAGGCTGCGCACGGTTCGGGGCGCGACCGTCACGTCCACGTTGGCGATCAGCGCCTGCCCTGCGGTGGGCCGGACCCGGGTGGTGAGCACCCCGATCGTGGTGGACTTGCCGGCCCCGTTCGGGCCGAGCAACCCGAAGATCTCGCCACCGGCCACCGCGAAAGTGAGCCGGTCGACCGCATCGGTCCGCGCTTTCGGGTAGCGCTTGACCAGGTCCCGAACCTCCACCGCGATTGCCTCCACGATGGTTACCGTCTCATGCCGCACTCGGCCCGTTGTCAACGCCAGAGCGTGATCGGGAAGTGACGGGCACCGGCGTGGTGAGATGCAACAACACACGCATGGTGGTGTCCTCACCATGGAAATACACGCGGGTAACGTCGACGGCGACATACCCGTCATCACCCAGAGTGGCGTTCATGCGCACGAAATCGCCGTCCAGTCTGTGCAGGCCGCACAGCGTCCGCGTGACCAGTTCAGCGACGGAACGATCGTCAAGCACGGTATCCACCGCAGTGTCGTAGTCGGGTGCCTCGGCCGGCGCTGACTGGGCGATCATGGGTGATTCTCCGCTCCATGAGGAAACAATCGGCGTCGTTACGTCCGCTCGTCGGTTGATCACGTCACGACCGCCTGGGGAATTCGTTGGCCGTCTCCGGCATGCGCAGCGTCGGCGCATTCCATCGCGGCGCGGATGTGGGCCACCAGTTGGTCGGCTTCCGCGCGTGCCCACCCGTCGGCATCCCAGGTCTCCCGCAGGAACATGAGTTCCGGCTCCTGGGTGATCCGCGCACGGTGGCGCGCGATCAGCGCGTTGGCAAGGAGGTTGCGGAAGCCGTCGTCCAAACGGATCTCGGGCAGACTCACCGGGCCCGGGCCCGGATTGCCCCGGTAGACCGCAGGGGCGGCCGCCGCGCGGCCGCTAGGCCAGCCGGGGCGGACCGTCACCGCTCCGATGATACCGAGCCAAGAACTGCGTTTAGTCACGTGATGCCCCTCTCGATCGAGTGGTCAAGCGCACCAACATCACTCGAAGGAGTACTTGTTGGACGTTGCTGACCACGGAATGGAGCCTGAACGGACGACGAACGGTGCTAACCAATCGGCAGACGGAGGGCACCTGGGGAGAGGCGGCCCGGCCCCACCTGAGGGGGAAGGGAGGCCGGGCCGCAACGAGGGAACCGGGCCGCGCGGTGCAGGTCACCGCTGGCGAGAAGCACTATATGTCCCCTGTTCACTCCGACGAAAACTCCGCGCCGCCTAATGGCACGCGAAAGCGGCGATCATCAATGGGCCGGCGCCCGAGCCAACCGACTGGAGTTGCGCATTCACGTGGCCGAACCGTCCCGAAACATTCACGCGCTAACCCGCGAGGTAGCGATGCTCAGCGCTGACATAGAGCGTGTGCGCGCAAACTTACGTAACGTGTTCGATCGATTTCTCACCGCGCAGCGGCGTCAAAAATGGACCGGCCGCAGTAGCGTATCGCCGCTGACGGGATGTAGGAGTAGCGCGGCGCGTACCGGGTCCGCGCCGTGCACGGTGCCGTCCAGGGTGACCCAGAACGGCACCGAATGCTCGGCACCGTCGTGACGTACCCGCAGCTGCTCGTGCAGCCGCAGCGTTCCGTCCGGAACAGCGATCCCAGCGGCGGCGCACACCGCCACCACCTCCACCAGCTCGACCCACCGCACCGTTGCCCCACCAGTAGCGTCGAGCAGCTCGGGCGCCACGCGCTCGGAGGCCAGCGGCAGGTCCAGTAGGTCGGCCAGGGCGCCAGGGTCGCCACCGGAGATCAGCTCACCGGCCGGTAGCACCCCGGCCAGCCACGGCGAGTCGAGCACCACCGCGCGGTCGGCCTCGACCACCTCGCCGGTCACCGCCCGCACCCGAGCTGGGGGTGCCACGTCCTCGGGGTCGAGGTCCGCGCCGGCCAGCACGGTATGCGCGGCGTGCACCACCGCGGGGGTGACCGTGCGGGCCGGGTCAGCCAGCCGGGCCAGCAGGTCCGCGGCGTCGGCGGGACCGGAGACGCTCAACCCGGTTCGCACCCCGGCGGCGGCGAGCAGCGCGTCGCCGGTGTCGCGGGATATCGCGTCGAAGGGGGGCACCACGTCGTAGAGCCCGGCCAGCCCGACAGCCCCGGCGAGTCGCCAGTACGGCGGGGGGTGGCCACCCAGCCTGGCGTGCCGGGCCAGCCACCAGCCGGTGTAACCGCCCGGCTGGCGCAGCGCGGCCAGACCACCGGGGTCCGCGGCGATCCGGCGCAGCGCGACCGGCCAGCGCTGATCGTCGACGAGGTCCAGATCCCGAATAGCGAGCAGGCGCGCCGGCGGCTCGCCGTCGGCGCCGTGCGCCTGGGCCCACCACTGCTGCTCACCGTCCAGATCATGATCCGGGCCGTCCGGGTGCGGGTCATCGATCACCGCGAACGAATCCAGCACCCCGACCGCCCGCAACGCGTCCACAGGCTGCTCGGCAGCGACGGCGGGATCCAGCACGCCCAGCGGCGCGTCCGGGGCGAGCAGCTCCCGCAGAGCCCCACCTGACAGCACCAGCTCGTCGGCGCGCCGCGCGGCCCCGGTGTCATCAGGCAGGGCCAGCGCACCCAGCCACGGCCGATCCACGTAATCGCTTGCCGCGGTGACCGCCAGCGACAGCACCGCGCATGCAAGTCCGGTGACGTCCAGGCCGTCCTCGGCGTCATCGACACTGCGCTCGATGGCCGGACGCAGCGCGTCCAGCAGCTCCGCGGCGCCCACCGGCCGCGCCCCGAGCCGTTCCAGCAGCGGGTGCGTAGCGTCGGGGTGCACCAGCCGAAGTTCGGTCGGCACCCCGCCGGCAACGTCAACCAGATCACCCAGCAGCACCCCACGCGGGCCGGTGACGGTGCGCCCGTCAGCCAGTGGCACCGGCAGCGCGCCGAGCTCTTCGCGGGCCGACGGGTCGGCGTCGAGCAGGGGGAAAAGCGCCGAATAGCAGCGCCGCCACCACGACGGTGGCCGGTCCAATCCGGCCAGCAGCTCGGCGATAGCCGCCGGACGCAGCCGGTCCACCCCGAGCGCGACGAGTGCGGCGGTGTGCGCGGAACCGGCCAGTCCCGCGTCGAGCAAGTTGGGGGTGACGTCGGCGAGCAGCCCGGCCAGTTCGGGCAGCGGCACGTCCAGCACCAGGGCACCGGCTGGCGCGATGTCCCGGCCTGCGGCGCCGGGTAGCCATCGGGCCTGGCGCAGCGCGTCGCGCACCGCCTCGCGCAGCGCCGAGTCGACTTCGCTGGCCGGGAACCCCGGGGCTGGCACCAGCGCCGTGCGCTGCTCCGGTGCCAGCGCGGCGGCGAGCTGCGGGTAAGCCTGCGCCGCGGCGCCGACCAGCAGATCGACGGCCGGCCCGGGATGGACGTGGCGCCGTGATGAGTCGACGGGCACTGTGGCGATCAGCCTTGCGGGCAGGGTCAGGCGCTCCGCGGTCGGGGTCGGCGCGTGCAGCACCTCGCCGATCAGCGGTGCCGGCGCACCGTCGGGGCGGACCGGCAATGCCCAGCACAGGCTCCACTGCGGTCTCGTCTCGGGTCCGAGCCCGGCCAGAGCGGTCGCCGGTAGCCGGCCGGTCTGCCGCACTACCCGCCAGCGGCGCAGCTCGGGACCGTCATGCACCAGCACCGGGTCCTGCCCTTCGCGGCGCAGCACCCGGTCACCGATGTCGATGCGGTGCAAGTGCGGCAACGCCAGCAGCAGGTCACCGGCCTCCGCCGCGAAGGCCGCGAGCATCGCCTCCGGCTCAATCCCCGCCCGCAGCGGCAACCGGACCTCGGTCTCGAAGCCGGCCGGCGGGTCGCCGCCGACCGGCCACACCAACCGCAGCACCGGTGGCCGGCCACCGCGCCGGGTCAGCTCCGCGGCCAGTGCCGGGTCGCCGGCCACCTCGTCGGCGGTGCGCTGCGCGGAGAACTCGACGCCGCCGGAGCGGGAGATCACCCGCGGCGTGTCGGTGGCCCCGAGGACCGCCGCGAAGCCGACGCCGAAACGACCGACGCTGTCGCCCGTCCGCTTGGCCGACGCACGCAGTGCGGCCAGCGCGGTCACCCCGGCGGCATCCAGCGGCGCCCCCGTGTTCGCGGCCCGCAGTTCGTGACCCACGATGGTGACCCGCAGGTGCCCCGGCGCGTCCGCGCGTTGCGCGGCGTCGGCAGCATTCTGCGCCAGCTCGACGAGCAACCGGTCCGCGTAGCCGAGCAGGGCGAGGTCGGCCTCGGCATTGGCGTCCTCCCGGAACCTCGTCGGCGACCCCCGCCAGGCGGCCAGCACTCCGGCCCGCAGCGCTGCGGTGCCGAACGGATCCGCGACGGCGTTCATGGCTCGACCCTGACCAGCGGGTCTGGTCACTCCACCGGTGTCCGGGGCAGCAGCTCCAGCTCAGCGTCGTCGTAGACCAGCTCGGCCACTGGCACGTTCGGGCTGCTGTCCACCCGGACCTCGGAATGCGCCCCGCAGCCGAACTCGGCATGCACCACCTGCCCGTCAGCCGGCGACAGGTCATTGCCACAGACGCCGAGGGCGGCCGCGAGCAGGCCACCGAGGGGGAGGTAGAAACCGCAGCCGACGCAGCGGTCGGGTGCGCTGCGGGCCATCTCCGACTCCGGGCCACGGTCACCGTCGTGCCAGCGCTGCACCAACGCCAGGCGGGCATCGCGACTGAGCACCCGCAGGCGTCCCAGCCCAAGCTCGGGGCTCAGCGGTTCCACCGCGGGATCCTCGTCGATGAGGTAGCCGGGCACCAGCCGCGGGTCGTCCGGATCGGTCGGCAGCAGGTCGCCGACCCCGACGTCACCTGCCCGTAGCCGCTGGGTCCAGGGCAGCCAGGCCGGCGCGACCAGCGCGTCCGGGCCGGGCAACAGCACCACTTCGCTGACGGTCACCGGGGTCCCCGGGCCCGCCGACGCGATCGTGACCGACCAGCGCCAACCGCGGTATCCGGGCAGGTCAGCATCGAAGAGGTGGGTGACCGCGCCGCCGTCCTCGGGCTGGGCCTCGACGTGCTGGCCTACCCGGTGCTCGCCGGCCTCGGTCTGCGCCGCCTGCCGGGCCAGCTCGCCGGCCTCGACGAGGTCCCCGTTGAGGGCCCCACAAATGGCACGGCCTGGCGCGGTAGTGTCGGCAATCACGACTCCGATTGTGCCGCACCGGCGGTCTGTGCCACTAACCCGGCCGCTCCGGCGAGGGATCCCGATGCCGGCCCTGGCGATTTCCGGGGCGATTGCCGGGCTGGCGGCCATGGTGTTGGTGGCCGCGATGCTGGCCGGTTGCACCGCCTCGACCGCGCAACAGCTGCACGTGCAGGTCCTGGCCGTGCTCCCACATGACACAACGATGTACACCGAGGGCCTGGAAATCCACGACGGCGTGCTCTACGAGAGCAGCGGGCTGGCCGGGCAGTCCCGGGTCCGGACCGCCGTGCTGGCCGGCACTGCCCTGCCGCGGGAGGCGACGCTGCCCGCTCCCCTGTTCGGCGAGGGCCTCACCGTCACCGACGACCGGTTGTGGCAGCTCACCTGGACCAGCGGGATAGCGATCGAGCGGGATCCGGTCACGCTGGTCCAGCGCCGCCGGGTGCCCTACCACGGGCAGGGTTGGGGCCTGTGCAACGACGGACACCGGCTGGTGATGAGCGACGGCTCGGACCAGCTGGCCTTCCGGGATCCGGTGACCTTCGCACCGTCGGGCCGGCTGGCGGTCCGCCTCGACGGCGAACCGGTGTCGCAGCTCAACGAACTGGAGTGCGCCGGCGGCGTCGTGTGGGCCAACGTGTTCGAGACCGACCGCATCGTGCGCATCAACCCCAGCACCGGCGCGGTGACCGGGGTGGTCGATGCCACTGGCCTGCTGCCCACGCAACAGCAGTCCAGTGGGGATGTGCTCAACGGCATCGCGGCGATCCCGGGCACCGACGAGTTCCTGATCACCGGCAAACGCTGGCCGTCGCTGTTCCGGGTCCGCTTCGTCCCGGGACCTGGAGGTTGATCACCGTTTGGGTGCCGAAAACGACACGGCATGTCGGTGTATGGCACATAACCGGTGATCAAGGCCTGGGTGCGGCGCTGAGGCGCCGGCTGGGGCACAGGTGGGAGGATGGACGCGTGAAGCGGCCCGCATCTCCATCCGGCGCCGAGCACCCCGGCTCCCCGGGGCGCAGTCGGGCACGCCGCGGGCGACGCTGGGTGCCCGACGACCACCGCGCTGGTCCGGGCCGGACCGACCCCCCGCAGCGGGCCGCGCCGCCGCCGGCGCGCGGCGACCCGGAGGACGGCAACCCACGGGCCGGTGATCGGCAGCTACCGCCACCCCGCAAGATCACCGTCACCCGGGTGGCCGCCTGGCGGAGCAGGACGCTGGTCACCGACGGCGCGCGGCGCTTCCACCAGGCCACTACCGCCGACGGCGCTGGCCGGTCCGGGCTGTCGTCGCTGACCTACGCGGCGATGATGGACTACGCGGCCAGCGCGGCGATCGCCGTCGCACTGGCCAACACGCTGTTCTTCGCCGTCGCAACCGCCCAGAGCCGGGCCAATGTGGCGCTCTACCTGCTGATCACGGTGGCGCCGTTCGCAGTGGTTGCGCCGGTGATCGGCCCGCTGCTGGACCGGCTGCAGCACGGCAGGCGGGTGGCGATGGCGCTGTCGTTCGCCGGACGCGCCTTCCTGCTGATCGTCATGGCCGCACACGTCCATGACTGGCTGCTATACCCGGCGGCGCTGGGTTTCCTGGTGTTGGCCAAGTCCTACGGCGTGCTGCAGGCCGCGGTGATCCCCAGAGTGCTCCCGCCAGGAATCACCCTGGTAAAGACGAACTCGCGGCTCACCATGTTCGGGCTGATCGCTGCCGGGGTGTCCGGCGCCGTCGCCGCCGGGATTTCGGCGCTGACCGGCTCGCCGGGAACGCTGCTGTTCACTGCGGTGATCTGTCTGAGCGGAACGGCCCTGTGCCTGCGCATCCCGTCCTGGGTCGAGGTCACCGAGGGCGAAGTCCCAGCCTCGCTGCGAACCGAGGCCATCGACGCGCTCGGCTCGGTGCGGCGCCGCCAGCCGATGGGCCGTCAGGTGGTGGTAGCACTGTGGGGCAACGGCACCGCGCGGGTGCTCACCGGGTTCCTCACGCTGTTCGTGGCGTTCGCGGTCAAGGCCCAGACGGAGGGTTCACCAGGACGGCAGTTGATGCTCCTCGGCATCGTCGGCGCGGCGGCCGGGGCAGGCAGCTTCCTGGGCAACGCGGTCGGCGCTCGGACGCGTTTCGGTAAGCCCGATCAGGTTATCGTCGGCTGTGTGGTCGCCGGCCTGACCATGGCGGTGCTCACCGCGCTGGTGTCGGGCATCGTCATCGCGGCGGTCACCGCTGCGGTGGCGGCAACGGGCAGCGCGGTGGCCAAGGTCTGCCTGGACGCGGTGATCCAGCGCGGCGTGCCGGAGGTGTCCCGTGCCTCGGCGTTCGGCCGGTCGGAATCCGTGTTGCAGATGGCCTGGGTCATGGGCGGCGCACTGGGCGTGCTGCTGCCGCCCACCTACTGGATCGGCTTCGCGTCGGTTTCGGCGCTGCTGAGCCTGGGACTGGCGCAAACGTTGTTGACCCGGCGGGGAGGATCGCTGTTTCCCGGATCGCGCCGCTACGGTGCCGCACCGGGGCTGCCGGGTTTCCGTTCGCCCCGGTAGGGCTCTATGGATCCAGCTCCTGGGCGACGGCCCGGACCATCTCGCCGATCCGCTTGGTCGTGCGGCGGTCGGGGTACCGGCCGCGGCGCAGGTCGGGTTGGACGGCCGACTCCAGCAACCTGATCATGTCGTCGATCACGCCGTGCAATTCCTCAGCCGGCCGTCGCCGGGCCTCGGCGACCGACGGCGGCGGCTCCAGCAAGCGCACCGACAATGCCTGCGGGCCGCGTCTCCCGTCAGCCACTCCGAACTCGACGCGCTGGCCGGTTTTGAGATCGGTGATCCCGGTCGGCAGTGCGGTGGCCCGTACATATACGTCGGCACCCCCGTCCTGGGTGACAAAACCGAA
>QHBZ01000196.1 GCA_003244055.1 Pseudonocardiales bacterium
TCGACCAGTTGGGATCAAGCACTCCTGGACCACTCGAAGAAGAGGTTGCCTTCCTCAGCCCGCGTGGCCTGGGTGAAGTCGTCGACGAGCGACAACCAATCATCAGCCTTGTCCTCACGAATGGTGAACTTGACGACAATGAAGATCACGGGATGGCTCCTTTGCCTTCGTGTCCGGTCGGGGTCTTGTGCAATCAGGGACGTTCCGGCACGACATGATCCCGTCCGGTGCGACGGGTCCGCAACGTCCGGCCACTGCGTCGGTGTGCTAGTTCAGGGGTGTCCGCTCGCTGCCGTCAGTTCCCGCCGGAGGCGAGCTGCGAGTCGCTCGGGACGCGGTCCGGGGAATACCGTGGGGTCGCTACTGGGGCGTTCATTTCTCGCGGCGCCCTTTGCCTGAGTGGCGGTCGGTGCTTTTCGTGACCGGGTTGCGCTCCAGTCGCTCTAGAGCTTGTCCAGTTCGGCGACCAGACGGCGGGCCTTCGTCAGGTTGACCCGCTGGACAGGCACCGCGCCTTGGACGGCTATGCCGGCCGCGCTGGCGGCGCAAACCCCCCGGATCCAGTCGGACACGCTCATCCCGGCCCGTGCGGCGGCCGCCCGGATCGTGCTCGCCTCGTCCGGGGGGAGCCGGAAGGACATCGAGATCGACAGCGGGTGCGCGATCTCGACCTCGACATCCTCGAGCTCGGCCTCGTCTCCGAGCGGCTCGTCGGGGTGTGCGTACTGATAATCGGCAAGTTCGGCGTCGGTCATGGTCGCAAAGTCGCACTGCGTACTCATTGGTCCTCCCACGCGCTGATCGGTCTTGCGGCTCGGCTGGCGGGGTCATATCGGAAGTTGACGCGAATCGCCCGTCCTCCGTCAGTGCGACCGAACGCACTGTAGCCGGCGGCACGGTTCTTGCGGTTCCTGCTGATGCGCGGCTGGTTGGCAAAAACCTGCATGAGATCCACCTGCTCGATCCGCACCCACTACCGCTCCTAGCTGTTGTAATACACGACTCTGGCAGCCTCGTATGACAGATGAGGTAATCGGCGGCCAGCGCGAAGGCGCGGGTGCGGCGGGCTCTTTGGCGCTGCCCACCGCATTCTCGATGCTGGCCACGCCCTCGTGGAACGCTGGATTCGCCAAGACCAGCGCCGAAGCCCGAGCGAACCGATGACCTTCACCGACGCGGTCGGCCACGATCATCTTCTACCAGCCGGACGCGGATTGGCAGGTCGAGGTCAGCCCACACGCGGTCGGCGGTCAACACCTCGGCAGGCGCGCTTCGTACGGTGAGGGCGAGGCAGCAGCGGTCCCCGAGCGAGAGCGCTCCTCCTCCTTCGACGGAGCGCAGGGCTCCGGCCAGCTCAGCGTCCTCGGCAAGCAGTGGCTCCACCGTGACGCCCGCGGCGGTCAGCAGCTGCCGAACCCGGCTCGCGTCGACATCGGCGTCCACCAGCTTGCCGATAATCTCCGCCAGGTTGGCAGCTCCCAGCGACGCTCCGGGCAGGGCCTCGGCCACCTGGTCTGCGCCGGGTTCCTCGTGGATCAGGGCGAGGACGGCGGAGGCATCGAGAACAGTCACTCGCTGGTCGCGGCAGCGCGACGCTCGGCCAGCAGCTCCTCGACCAGGGAGCGACCACACGGGACCGCAGAGCCTAAGCGGCGTAGTTCGACCACCGCGTCCTCGGGCCGCTCGAGCACGAGCCGGTCCCCCGCCTGGCACACCGGGCCCCACGTCCACAGCGCGCAGGTAGCCGAGCGCAGCAGATGCCGGTGGGATGGCCGCTATGGGCACGCCTCGTGCAGGCCCCGGGCGGCAAGCCGGTCGGCGCGCTCGTTCTCCGGGTGCCCGGCGTGGCCCTTGACCCAGTGCCATTGCACCTGATGCCGGTGCACAGCGGCGTCGAGGCGCTGCCACAGGTCGGCGTTCTTGACCGGTTGCTTGGCAGCGGTCTGCCAGCCGTTGCCCTTCCATCGCGGCAGCCACTTGGTGGCGCCGTCCAGGACGTACCTGCTATCGGTATGCAGCCGCACCGCCACCGGCCGGGTCAGGCTTTCCAACGCCCGGATCGGGGCCATCAGCTCCATCCGGTTGTTGGTGGTCTCGGCCGGCTCGCCTCCGTAGATCTCCTTCTCGCGAGTGCCGTACCTCAGAACAGCTCCCCACCCGCCCGGGCCCGGATTGCCGCTACACGCACCGTCGGTGTAAATATCGACGGACCGATCGGCTGCCTGGTCTGCCACACCGGCAACCTACCGAACCTGATCCGCCGCCCTGCCCGTCCAATCCCGCTATCCTCCACAAGCCCCCGGGTCCGTTCCAAGAAGTCCCGCACCGCCGGGATCTCGTAACCTCGCCGGGCGGCACGCCATCCCCTGCACACACGTGGGTCAGCGACCGTGAAGTTCTTCGTGAGCTACGCGACAGGGCAATGTCCGCGATCTTGGTCGCGGCCCAGCCACCGGCCTTGATCACCGAAACTGAGTGATGACAGTGCAATCCTGCACGGTGACCGCTCACTTTCAGCGATCAAGAGAACGGGGCGACGCTATGAGCCTCGTGGCTCCCGGCTGCCGACGACGGCCATGATCTTCTGGAAGTGGGCGTAGGTCCCGGTCAGCGGCGGTGTCCCCCAGGTCTTCTGCGCTAACACGTGCACGACCAGAAGAAACCGTCCGATCGGCATCGACGTACGCACGGTTAGCCGGGCACGCGCAGCAGGTAGTCCCCGGCGTCGTCGTCCCACTCCATAGCGATCAGACCGCGCGCGCGGGCCGCCTTGGCGAAGGACAGGAAGCTGTTGAAGCCGTAACGCTTCTCGCTGAAGGCGGGTAGGCGCTTGCGCAGCTGGTTCTTCAGCCCGCTGAGCTGGGGCAGCGCGCCCGACGCCTGCAACTCGCGGACGACGTCTACCAGTAGCCGGAAGGCGTCGTCATCGGCCGAGTCGTCCTCGGGGAACGTCACCTCGGGGTCGCCTTGGGCCGATCCCGGGCGCAGCTCCACGACGCGCTGGCTCTCGAGGTGGCGCAGCAGCTCGCCGAACCCCCGGAAGCCCTGGTCTGCCTCGTCGAAGGTGGGGTCCTTTCGCAGGATCGCCCGCTTGAGCATCGACGCGCGCACCGGTCCGTCGGCGTGGCGCTGCAGGCCGGACAGGGTTCGCGCGACGAGCAGCCCGACGTCGCTGTCCTGTCCCGCTGCCACCGGCTCGTCGACCGGAACGTCGGCGCCCACCCGGTCGACCTCACCGGCCTCCGCGCTCGCCGTGGCACCCGAGGGCGTCGGGATAGCGACCGATGGTAGCGACACCGCCGGCGGCATAGCGCCTGGCTGGCGACCGCGCGATCGGCCTCGCTTGGGCTCTTGCGACGGCTCGACGCCGGGCAGGCGGTCGTAGAACAGGAACTCGTCGCAGGCGGGCGGCAGCAGGGCCGACGTCGACGACTGCACGCCGATTCCGATCACCCGCTTGTCGAGCTCGCGCAGCTTGTGCACCAGTGGTGTGAAGTCGGAGTCACCGGTACCGATGGCGAACGTCGTGATGAAGCCGCGCTCGTAGGCGAGCTCGATGGCGTCGACGGCCATCTTGATGTCCGCTGCATTCTTCCGCGACCCCCCGATGCGCTGGGGGATCTCGATGAGCTCGACCTGTGCCCGGGCGAGCAGCCGGCGGTCGGCGTCGAAATACGACCAGTCGGCGTAAGCCCGGCGCACCACCACGCGCCCACGCTCAGCGAGCGCGTCGGCCACCGGGCCGAAGTCGAAGGGCGACACCCCCAGGCCGTCGCGCGCTCCGATCGCGAGATTCTCATAGTCGAGGAACAGGGCGATGCGTTCGTCGTCGTTTGCCACTGCACGCGCTCCCAGAGCTAGTCCGGCCCAGCAGCGTACGGCCCGAAGTGCACGCAACGGTGCCCCGGGGCCCGGCCGACAAGCGACCCCACCGGTTACCTACGGGCGGGGCCGTTTGTCAGCGTCGGCAGGTGAGATCCTCGCTATTAGAAGAAATTGTGCGAACCGAGGAAGCAGCCGCCCGGCGAGAAATCGATGTTGCCGGTTCCGCAATTTGTTTGTGCTGATGGGTCGTCGCCGCCTGTTGGACGTGCCGTGTCAGCAGCGGCCAAGCCGGCTCCAGTGAGAATAAGTCCGCTGAGCACGGCAGTGGTCGCTAGAGAACGAATGATGACTCGTCGCATGGTGTCCCCCCAAGTTGAGTTGTCGGTGAACCGTGGCCGTCGAGCACCCCCTACCGCGGCAGCGCATGCGCCACTGTCCCGGGCCGCTTGATCCTGCGGTCCATCCCCCACCGCAGCGAACGGCCCCATACATGTATCGAGCGCGGCCGTTCGTTGTTACTCGGCGACTGTTCGGCGCCGGGTCGAGCCGTCCCCGACCTCCCCGTACAGCCTGCCGCTCCGGCCCGCCCACGCTGGCCGGAGCGGAGGAACAATGTCGATACCGCTCCAGATCCGTATCCAAGCGGCCGCGGCGAAGTTGCTGTACGCGCTGCCGCAGCCGGTCCGCCGGTTAATCGCCGGCCGGCCTGTCCGGCGCGACGGGCCCCACTGCGGGTGTTGGCCGTCACAGCATCAGCTTGAAACCCTCGTGCGTTGCGGTGAAGCCGACTCGTTCGTAGAAACGATGCGCGTCGACGCGTGTCTTGTCTGAGGTGAGTTGGACTGACTGGCAGCCCCAGCTGCGCGCTTCGTTGATCGCCCACTCGATCAGGTATGCGCCGAGCGCGTTGCCCCGCTCACTGCCGGCTACCCGAACACCCTCGATCTGTGCCCGGAAAGCCCCTCTTCTGGACAGGCCGGGCAGCAGCGACAGCTGCAATGTGCCGATGATCCCGCCGTTGCGTTCGGCGACCATCAGCAACTCGTGCTGATCCGACTCGATGACCTCGAACGTGCGCTGGTACGGCGTGAGGTCATCTGGCGACTCGCGACCGACGCCGATCTCGTCGTCTGCCAGCAGCGCGACGATAGCTGCCAGATCCGATGCTGTGGCGCGACGGATCACGACATCGTCATGGTTATTCGCAGACACAATTTCGACTATGGCGGAAGGTCTTCGCTGTGGCCAGCAGCGTGATCGCGTTAGGCGCCTGGGCCGGCAGCTGCCGCGATCGCCGCGGCGAACTGCGACACGGCTCGTGCCGGCGCGTAGGGAAGGAACATGGAGGGCTCGACCAGCTCGAGCTCCAGCAGCAGCGGCCTTCCGCCCGAGCAGTGGACCAGGTCGACTCGGGCGTAGAGCAGCTCGGCTGGCCCGAAGGGCGTGGCCGCCAGCCGCGGTGGCCGTTGCCCACGCAAGGAACGCGTCTCGGCGCAGGGTGTAGTCCCAGGTGGAGCGCACCCCGTACCCCGCCAGGTCGAAGGCACTCCAGTCTGCGACGGGGTCTTCCCACTCCACGACCTCGACTACCGTAGCCGCCTCAGACAGTGCAGCCAGTAGCAGCTGCTCATCGTCATCGGTGCCAACGGCCGCGCGGGCGGTCACGATCGCAATACGCACGCATCGATCATTTCCAAGCCGGAACTCAGCCGATCGGCGGGCGCCACACTGTCGCCGGCGTGGGCTTTGCCTCGCGCAGCGGATCGTCCGACGCTCGTTCTCGTCAGTCCTTCAGGAGTGCTGGACTCGGGAGAACGTCACGCCAAGGACTGCGGCCGCGTCACGCAGACTCAAGCCACCCTCGCACATGAGCCGCCTTGCGGCCTGGCGCCGAGTAGCCGCAGCACTGCGGATCAGCTCGTGGTCAGGGTATTCGCTTCGCCCCATTGTCGCGGGTCTGGCTACTTTCGTAGAGCTCCCAGGCGCGCCGGTGCGCCTCGTTGGCGCGGCGCTGCGCGTCTTCACGCACCAGCAGCTCCTGCAGCGGCGTGGCATGGCCCGCGGCGACCGCCAACTCCGCGGCCACCAATCGGTCCTCCTCCTCATCGTGGGGGTGATCCGCAGGCCCGGCACCGCGATCTCCACGATGCCGACTCTGGTAGTAGGGGTTATCCGCCGACAAGCCGCCACTGAACCGACCGTAGGAGCCAAGGAACAGCAGGAGCATCCCGGCGACGATGCTGAAGACCACATTCGACAGCCGGAACGCCAGCAGGTTGAACTTGGTGTCCAGCACGGCGAGGTTCAGGATGCCGGAGAGCAGGAAGAGCACTCCTACGAACACCGTGATCGTCGAGGAGACCCGGCCACCGCGCAACGCGGCACCGATGAGAACCGCGCCGACGATGACCGAGATCGTCGACAGTAGGCCGTTCGAGGCAAGCCCGAGTACGACTTTGCCGTGGACGGCGAGGAACTTCAGCCGGTCGACGAAACCCAGGATGCCGAATAGGCACAATCCGGCCCCTAGCACCGCCGCGCCGATACGGTGCACAAGGTCCAGTCGACTCCCAGACGCAGGCGGGGAGTGTAACATTCGTCACATCGTACTCTGATCTTTTGCCACTGATAAGTGCGACTCGGAAGCCCAGCCCGGGCAAATGGTGGACGCCTCGACCACGACTGCGTGACAATTTTCGTCACTGTTCGTAACGAACAGCAGAGGCGAGACGATCACCCAGGCGGAGTATCGAATGCGGGCCGATACCAATAACAACGCCGAGTTCGTAGTGGCTTCGCCGCAGGTTCTGGAACTGCTAACGCACGGCTCGTAAGAGTCAGGTATCCAGGGAACGAGCGTCGCGCTCGACGTCGAGCAGCCCCTCGCTCTGTCGGGCTGGGCTGCCGTTGCCCGCGCCGTTGGCGGCCGCATGAGGTCGGGCCAGGCTCCCGTTCGCAACTGCGCCGCCTGCAACTGCGCCGTTTCTGACTGGACCGCCGTTGGCGAGTGCAGTCGACGTGGTGGCCTGTGGCGGCGACGCGAGGCTGGCTGGGGTCGCGGGGGCAGGTCCGGATCGCAGCAGCAGCGCACCCAGCGCACCCAGGGCGCTGAGTCCGGCGGCGATCAGAAATAGGTTATCCAGCCCTCCGACGAACACCTGCAGCTGGGTCTGCTGGTAGAGGGCGTACGCGCCGACCCAATCGGGGACGGCCGGGCCGCCGAGGTGTGGGGTGGCGGTGTCGGCGGGCAGCAGTGCGGCACGCCCGGCCAACTGCTGGGCCTGCTGGGTGGTAAAGATCGCCGTCAGGACGGCCAGTCCCAATGCGGCCGAGGTCCGTTGTGCGATGTTGTTGAACGCACTGCCGGCGTTGACCCGGGCTGCGGGGATGGCTGCGAGACCTCCGGTCATGATCGGCATCATGGCCAGCCCGAGGCCGGCGGCTCGCAGCATCAGCCACCAGATGATCTGCTCGCGGGAGGTGTCGATGGTCAAGTTGTGCATCAGGTAGGTGGCGACGGCCACGATCGCCACGCCTATGGTCGCTGGCCACCGAGGTCCGATCCGATCATAGATTCGCCCGGCGAGGGGCATCAGCACCGCCATTACCAGTGCCTGGGGCAGCAGGATGAGCCCGGCGTCGAATGCCCCCAGCCCCTGAACCTGCTGCAAGAACAGCGGGATGTAGAACAGCACCCCGAACAGCCCGATCATCAACACCGAGATCAGCAGCAGCGAGTTGGTGAACTGCCAGTAACGGAATACCCGGATGTCCAGCAACGGGTCGGTGACCTCCAGCTCGATCACCACGAACAGCGCCAGGCTCAGCACGCTGAAGGTGATCAAACCCAGGACCCGGTAGGAATACCATCCCCAGGATTCGCCCTCTGACAGCGCGAGCAGCAACGCCAACAGCCCACTCGCTATGGTGACGAAACCCAAAACGTCGAATCGGCGTTTGGCGATACTGGGGAATCGTGGCAACACCAGCGCCGCGGCCACCGCGCCCAAGATCCCGACCGGCACGTTGATGTAGAAGATCAGCCGCCAGTTCACATATTCGACCAGATACCCGCCCAGGGTTGGGCCGATCGCCGGGGCCACCACGATCCCGAGCCCGTACAAACCCATCGCTGTACCGATTCTGTGCCGCGGCACGATCCGGTACAGCATCGACAGCGAAACCACCGGTAGCAGCCCGCCTGGGATTGCCTGGATGATCCGGAAGACGACCAAGCTGTTGAGGTCCCAGGCCAGCCCGCACAGCGCCGACCCAGCGGCAAAACCCAGCAATGCCAGGTTGTACAGCCGTTTCAACCCTAGGCGATCCCCCAGCCAAGCACTGGCCGGCACGACCACGCCCAGCACCAGCGTGTAGCCCGTGACTACCCACTGCACCTGGTCGGTGGTCGCGCCGAAGTCGTTCTGAAGGGTGGGGACGGCCACATTGACGATGCTGGTGTCCAGCACCGACATGAACATCCCGACGATCAGCACCAGCAGCGGCAACCCCCAGCCCGCCCCGGCCTCCGGCCTGGCAGCCGCGCTAGCAGGCCGGGCCGCCACCCCGTTGGAGGTGCTCACCTGCGGATCCGCTTCGGTCGTCGTCATCGAACCGTCGGCCTGGTTGTGCAGATGCCCGCCCACGGCGTCAATGTGGTTGGTTGGTTCACGCAACTAACATAAGCGGCGCCGCGGGGCATCGCAACCCTTCATGGTTTGAAGATTAGTTGCGCTATACATATTCTTTGCTTATCTTGGTGTCGACGTACCAGCCGGCGCTCCAGCGACCCGTCCCCCGAGAGGAGCACAGCCAATGCCGACGACCGGGACGAGCACAGCCGGACCTGACGCTGGCGGCCTGCGCCGACGGTGGGCCGGACCGGACTCGCCGCACTACAAGTGGGTCGCGCTGTCGAACACCACACTCGGCGTGCTGATGGCGACGATGAACTCCTCGATCGTGCTCATCTCGCTGCCCGCGATCTTCCGGGGAATCCACATCGACCCGCTCCAGCCGGGCAACATCAGCTACCTGCTGTGGATGATCATGGGGTACATGCTGGTCACCGCGGTGCTGGTGGTCACGCTCGGTCGGCTCGGTGACATGTACGGGCGCGCGAAAATCTACAACGCCGGGTTCGCCGTGTTCACCGTCGCCTCGATCCTGCTGGCCGTGGAACCGCTGGACGGCGGCGCTGGCGCGCTGTGGCTGATCATCGTCCGGGTCCTGCAGGGCATCGGCGGTGCGATGCTGATGGCCAACGCCACCGCGATCCTCACCGACGCCTTCTCCGCCGACCGGCGAGGCCTCGCAGTGGGCATCAACGCCGTGGCGGCGATCGGCGGTTCGTTCATCGGCCTGCTCGTCGGCGGCGTGCTCTCCGAGTTCGACTGGCGACTGGTCTTCTGGGTCAGCGTGCCATTCGGCGTCGTCGGCACGATCTGGGCATACCTGAGCCTGCACAGCACGAACGTGCGCCGCGCTCACAAGATCGACTGGCCGGGAAACATCACCTTCGCGATCGGGCTGATCCTGCTGCTGGTCGGCATCGTGTACGTCATCCAGCCCTACGGCGGGCACGCCGAGGGATGGACGAACCCGTTCGTCCTCGGCTGCCTGGGCTTCGGCCTGCTGGCGCTCAGCGGGTTCTGTATCATCGAGCGCCGGGTCGCCCAGCCGATGTTCAACCTCCGGCTGTTCCGCATCCCGGCGTTCGCGTTCGGCAACGTGGCGACCCTGATGAGCTCGCTGAGCCGCGGTGGCCTGCAGTTCATGCTCATCATCTGGCTGCAGGGGATCTGGCTGCCACTGCACGGCTATGACTACTCGGAGACGCCGCTGTGGTCCGCGATCTACATGGTCCCGCTGACCGTCGGCTTCCTTGGCTCGGCGCCGGTGGCCGGCTGGTTATCCGACCGGTTCGGGGCCCGCACGTTCGCCACCGGCGGCCTGCTGATCGTCGCCGTCACCTTCGCCGCGCTGCTGCTGCTGCCGACCGATTTCACCTACTGGCAGTTCGCGGTCATCCTTTTCGTCAGTGGTATCGGCGCCGGCCTGTTCGCGTCGCCGAACATGACCGGGGTGATGAACAGCCTGCCCCCGGACCAGCGCGGGGCGGGCAGCGGCATGCTGAGCACGCTGCAGAACTCCGGGATGGCACTGTCGATCGGGGTCTTCTTCTCCACGCTGATCGCCGGCCTCGCCTCCACAATGCCCGCCGCCCTTTTTTCCGGCCTAACCCAGCAGAACGTCCCGGCTGACGTGGCTGCCAACGTCGCGAACCTGCCACCGGTCGGCACCCTGTTCGCCGCGTTCCTGGGCTACAACCCGATGCAGAAGATCCTCGGGCCACAGGTACTCGCCCAACTCCCCCCGGGCAACACAGCCACCGTCGTCGGCAAGCAGTTCTTCCCGAACCTGGTAGCCGATTCCTTCCACCACGGCCTAGTAATCGTGTTTCTCACAGCCATCGGCGTATCCCTCATCGGCGCGATAGCGTCGTTGTTCCGCGGCGCCCGCTTCGTCTACGACGAAGCCCCATCCGTTGGGCATCGTCGTGAACTCGACAGCACGGACGTTTTCGTCGACGGAAATGTCGGTACTGTCGAGTTCACGACGCTGACTGCCCTCCGACGATCTCCTGCGCGAGCTGGAGAGCGGCGTCGCGGCGCTGCTGGTCGGTAGCGTCGATGTCGCGGCCGGCGAACGCTCCGACGTGTAGCGCCATCAGGGCGACCCGGGCCCTGAGCTGGGTGGTCAGGGGGTGGCCAGGGGTGGCGAGAATGCCGACGAGCCGGTCGAACCGCTTGCGCATCTCGGTCCCCGCGGCGAGGTCGCGGATGGCCGCCTGGCCTTCTTGCATGAAGCGGGCGAGCTGTGTGGTCCGCCCACCCAGCAGATCGCTGTAGCGGCGCAACACCTCATGGCGGGTCGCTACGCCGGCGGGTTGGGATTGGGCCCAGTCCACCACGTCGTCGACCTGGGCCAGGAAGTCCTCGATCAGGCTGACCAGGATCTCCTCCTTGGTCTTGAAGTGGTAGTAGACCGCGGCCTTGGTCACCCCGAGCCGCTCGGAGATCTCCCGCAGCGAGGTCTTGCCGTAGCCCTGCTCAGCGAAGAGCTCCAGGGCCACCGACCGGATCGCCTCACGAGTGTCGGTACGCCGTTCGTCCACCGTGCCCAGTCTCCCCGAATCTGCCGGCCAAACTTACTTGACGACCGGCTAGTAAGTGATAGCGTACTCCCTGCAGCTACTAGCCGGCCGTAAAGTAAGCAGATTGAGTGACGGAGGATCCGATGACGACCACCACTGCGGGGCCGGCTCCGGCCGCTGCAGCCGTGGACCTACCGCGGTCGAAGCGGGAGATCTACACCGTGATGAGCGGTCTGCTGCTCGCCATGCTGCTCGCGATGCTGGACAACCTCGTCGTGGGCACCGCGATGCCGACCATCATCGGTGAGCTGGGTGGGCTGGAGCACCTGTCCTGGGTGGTCACCGCCTATGCGCTGGCTACCGCGGTGTCCACCCCGGTGTGGGCCAAGCTCGGTGACCTCTACGGCCGCAAGGGCGTGTTCATGGCGTCGATCGTGGTGTTCCTGGTGGGGTCCGCGCTGACCGGGCTATCCCAGAACATGGGTGAGCTGATCGGGTTCCGGGGCGCGCAGGGTCTGGGCGCCGGTGGTCTGATGGTCGGCGCGATGGCGATCATCGCCGACCTGGTGCCGCTGCGGGAGCGGGGTCGCTACCAGGGGATGATGGCCGCGGTCATGCCGCTGGCGTTCATCGGCGGTCCGCTGCTCGGCGGCTTTCTCACCGACAACTTCAGCTGGCGGTGGGCGTTCTACATCAACCTCCCGCTCGGCGTGCTCGCCCTGGTCGTGGTCGGGTTGACGATGCACCTGCCGGGACGCCGCGCCGAGCGGGTCTCGATTGACTGGCGGGGCGCCGGGCTGCTCGCGGCCGGCCTGGCGGCGCTGACCCTGCTGTGCAGCTGGGGCGGCAGCCAGTACCCGTGGACCTCCGCACCGATCATCATGCTCGGCGTGGTCACGGTGGCGGCGCTGGCGGCGTTCGTCGCGGTCGAGCGCCGGGTCACCGAACCGGTGCTGTCGCTGGCGCTGTTCCGCAGCCGCAACTTCACCGCCGCCACGGCGCTGACCTTCCTCACCGGCTTCGCGATGTTCGGAGCGGTGACGTTCCTGCCGCAGTTCCAGCAGAACGTCCAAGGCGCCTCGGCCACCAGCAGCGGGCTGCAGCTACTACCGCTGATGGGCGGCATGCTGGTCACTTCCCTGCTCGGCGGGCAGCTGGTCACTCGGACCGGCCGCTACCGCGGCCTGCTGATCGCCGGATCTATGATCATGACGGCCGGGTTGGCCCTGCTGGCCACGATGAGCGTGACTACCGGGCAGCTCACCACGTCGGTGTACATGGTCGTGCTGGGCGTCGGCATGGGCCTGCTGATGCAGACCACCATGCTGGTGGTGCAGAACAGCGTCGCCCAGCGCGACGTCGGCGTCGCCAGCGGCGCCGCCACCCTGTTCCGCACAATCGGCGGCTCGATCGGGGTGTCGCTGCTGGGCACCCTGTTCGCCCAGCAGGTGCAGTCCGCCCGCGCGGGGGCCGCACCGTCCGGGCGTCAACTCACCCCCAGCATGCTCGAAGCACTGCCCGCACCGCTGCGCGAGGCCTACCAGAGCGCGATCACCAGCGGCATCCACCAGGTGTTCCTGTGGGCCGCGGTGATCGCCGTGGTCGCGCTGATCGCGGCGTGGGGGATAAGGGAGGTCCCGCTGCGCGGGAGCTCCTCACGAGTCACCACGTGACAGGTAGCGGCGCTCGAAATCGAGCAGGTGCTGCTTGCGTGCCAGGCCGCCGCCGTAGCCGGTCAGGTTTCCGGTGGCGCCGACGACGCGGTGGCAGGGCACGATGATGCCGATCGGGTTGCGGCCGTTGGCGAGACCGACCGCCCGGGCGGCGCCGCGACGTCCGATCCGCTCGGCGAGCCGGCCGTAGGACCATGTCTCGCCGTAAGGGATCTCCTGCAGAGCGGCCCACACTGTGCGCTGAAACGGGGTGCCGACCAGCGCCATCGGCATGTCGAACGCAATGCGCTGCCCAGCGAAATACTCATCCAGTTGCATGATCACTTCGGTGAACGGGGTGGGGTCCGGGTCCCCGAACAGCTCCGCTGGGGGTCGGTGCCGCTGCAGGTCCATGTAAAGGCCGGCGAGGGCGCCGTCGAGGGCAACGAGGGTGAGCTGGCCGACTGGGCTGTCCCGCACAGTGTGAACCAACACGAGTGTTCCTTTCATCAGGTTGGTAGCCGGTTGATGGCATGGTCGCCGGTCGCCCACAGGTACTGCACGGCATAGGCGCGCCAGGGCCGCCAAGCGCTGGCGTGAGCGGTCAGTCCCGGGGCGGCCGAAGGAAGACCCACTTCCCGGGCGGCCCGCCGGATTCCCAGGTCCGTCGGTACGAAGGCATCCGGATCGCCGAGACCGCGCATCGCGATCGTCTCGATGGTCCAGGGTCCGAAGCCCGGCAGCGCGCCAAGCTGGGAGCGAACCTGTTGCCAGTCACTTCCCGGGCCGAGGATGATCTCGCCGCCGGCCAGCGCACCGACCAGGGAGGTGAGTGTGGTTCGCCGCGCCCGCGGCAGGGCCAGCGCGGCCGGATCGAGCGAGGCCAGCGCCGCCGGGTCCGGGAACAGGTGGGTCAGGCCGCCGGTCGGGTCGGTCACCGGCTCGCCGTGTGCGGCCACCAACCGGGCGGCGTGGGTGCAGGCGGCCTTGGTGGAGACCTGCTGCCCGAGCACCGCACGCACCGCGAACTCCGACGCGTCGACGGTGCGGGGCACCCGGCGGCCCGGATTCTTGTCCACCAGGACGGCGAGCAGCGGGTCGGTGCGCAGCAGATCATCGACGGCCACCGGGTCGGCGTCGAGGTCGAGCAGCCACCGGCACCGGGTGATCGCGGCGGACAGGTCGCGCAGGTCGGTCAAGGCCAGCCGGCAGTCGATGTGATCAGGCAACGGCCGCAATGTGACGACACCGTGGCCGTGCGGCAGGCGCACGGTGCGCCGGTAGGCGCCATCACGCCACTCCTCCACCCCTGGGACGGCGGTCGCCGCAAGATGTCCGAACAGGTTGTCCGGACACAGCGGCACCCGGAACGGCATCCGCAGCGCCAGGAGCCCAGAGGTTGCCAGCGGGTGCCGGCGGCCGGCACGGGCGCGCAGCTCGGTGGGCGCGAGGGCGAAGATCTCGCGGACGGTGTCGTTGAACGTCCGCACGCTGGCAAAGCCTGCGGCGAAGGCGACGTCGCTCATCGCCACGGTGCTGGTCTCAATCAGCAACCGCGCGGTCTGAGCGCGCTGCGCCCGCGCCAGAGCCAGCGGGCCGGCCCCCAACTCGGCGAGCACCTGCCGCTGTACCTGCCGGACGCTGTATCCCAGCCGCCCGGCCAGGCCAGGGACACCCTCGCGATCGACCACTCCATCGGCGATCAGCCGCATCGCCCGAGCCGCCAGGTCAGCCCGCTCGTTCCATTGTGGAGATCCGGGGCTGGCGTCCGGCCGGCAGCGCTTGCAGGCCCGAAACCCGGCCAGCTGCGCCGCGGCCGCGCTCGGGTAAAAGCGCATGTTGACCGCTTTGGGCGGCACCACCGGGCAGCTCGGCCGGCAGTAGATACCGGTGGTCACCACCGCGGTGAAGAACCAGCCGTCGAACCGTGCGTCCTTGGACTGCACCGCACGCACGCACCGCTCTACGTCCTCATACATGGTCCCAGCATCACCGGTAGCCGCGAGCAGAGCTAGCGAGAATGCGACATCATGGGCAGACGCCCTGGGGGCATGCAGCGCTCATATAGCCTCCCCCGCACGCACCGCGGTGATCTTTGGCGATCTTCTCGAAGCCCCCGGTGATCATCAGCTGAGCCAGGCTCGTGTAGCGCTGGAAACGCAGCATCGGCGAATCGTCGACGATCTTCCCCGCTCGAGTGATGTAGCGCAGCGTGCCCACCGCCGCGTAGTCGAGATCGAGCCGATGCACGTACGGCTTGGCGAACGGCACCAATGCGAACATATGACGAAACGCGAGGCTCGGCGGCAGGAGCGGCACGATGTCGTCGGCATATTCGTAACGGATGCTCGCGATGTGTGCGTCGTACGCGGCGGCGAAATCCTCGTTGCCGGGATGCGGCCCGGCGTAGGTGAAAACCTTTGCGTTCAGGCCGCGCTCGATCAGGAACCGCATCGCCGCAAGGTCGGCCATCGCGCCGCCCTTGCTGTGCCCGGTGACATAGACTTGACTCGTCGATCCGGCTTGGGTGAGCCTTCGCTGCACTTCGGGAACGACCTTGGCCCACAGGCTGTCCAATGATCCCCAGAAGCCGGAGTGCACGAGCCCCGGCAGCCCGGCGCCCCGCACCAGCTCGGCGTCCAGATCGTTGATCCAGTCGCGAATCGTCTGTTCCCAATCGGGACTGTCGAGAGGCAACGTCCCGCGGAAGGCGAGCATCACGCCATCGACCGTCGTACCGACGAGGCAGGCATTGATGGCATCGTTTCCGCCGACGAAGCCGACCGGGTCGTCGAGGAATTGGGACGCATCGAAATACGGCTGCGGTGGGGTGATCGGTCCGTCGTTGGTGATGGAATAAGCCGTCATGCTCGCGCAGAGCAGCCGGCACTCAAGACTGGTCGACATGATGCATCCTCTCCGTCGTTGAGGGCCGCCGTCGAGCCGGTCGCCCGCAGCGCGGAGGCTACAGTTGCACAGTCACGTCCAGAGCAGCACACAGCCGAGGGAGACGACTCGTGGAGGACCGCCCGCCCGCGGCCGCGCGGGAGCCGCTGTCGGATATCGATACCACGATTCCGCAACCAGCGCGGTTCTGGGATTACATGCTGGGCGGCAAGGACAATTACCCGATCGACCGCGAGGTCGGCGAGCAAGTCCTGAGAACCTTTCCCGATCTGCGTGACGCTGCTCGCGCCGACCGCGCGTTCCTGGTCAGGGCTGTCAGGTACCTGGTCGCGGAGGTAGGGATCCGCCAGCTGCTAGACATCGGCACCGGGCTGCCCACCGTGAACAACACTCACCAGGTAGCCCAGGCGACTGCGCCGGAGTGCCGCATCGTCTACGTCGACAACGACCCGATGGTGCTGGTTCATGCGCGTGCGCTGCTTACCAGTACACCACAGGGCGTCACCGACTATCTTCACGCCGACGTGCGCGACCCGGAGAGAATCCTCGAAGAAGCTTCCCGGACGCTGGACTTCACCCGACCTGTCGCGCTCATGCTGCTGGGGGTGATCAACTATATTCTGGATGACGCCGAGTCCCATGCAATCGCCAACCGGCTCCTGGATGCGTTGCCTTCAGGAAGTTACCTGGCGATGTCCCACCCCACCTCAGAGGTTCACACCGAGGCGATAGAAACGTCCGTCCGGCAGTACAACTCCAGCGGCGCACCCCCGATCAAGACCCGCAGCCGCCAGGAACTCACCGTCTTCTTCGACGGCCTGGAACTACTGGAGCCGGGCGTGGTCTCGTGTTCGCTGTGGCGCCCTGACCCCCGCGAGGTCGGAACGCCCGCCGAGGTAACTCAGTTCTGCGGGGTCGCCCGAAAGCCTTGATCAAGCCTCTTTGAGAGTACTGGTCAGGAACCTGATCGTCTCTGAGGGAGATTTGGCCTGGACACATAACCGGTCCATGAGCACCAGGTAGTGCTGAACATCCTCGCTCTTGTCCAGGTACAGGGCGCTGGTCAACTGTTCCAGGTAAACGAGGTCCGGTAAGTCGGGCTCGGAGAACCGGAGCACCGTGAACGGTCCGCCTACTGCCGCGTGTGCACCTGAATAAAACGGCATCACCTGCAGGGTGAGATTGGGGAGCTCGGCCATCTCGATCAGGTGCCGGATCTGCTCCTGCATCGTCGTACGGCCATCGAGACGCCATAGTGCCGCCTCGTCGAGCACTGCCCACAGGCTGGGCGCACCAGGTTGGGTGAGCACTCTTTGGCGCTTCATCCGCAGTGCGACCCGGCGCTCGAGATCTTCGTGGGATGCGTTGGGGTTGCCCAGCTGGATCACCGCGCGAGCACCCTCCTGGGTCTGCAGCAGGCCGGGTACGAGCTGGGGCTCATAGGTGCGGATGACGGAACTGGCCTGCTCCAAACCGATGTACATCTCGAACCAGCTCGGCAAGATGTCACCGTAGTGGTGCCACCAGCCGGGCACATTGGCCCGCCGGGCCAACGCGAGGAACGCGCCCCGGTCGTGTTCGTCGGTCACGCCGTACAGGGTGAGCAGATCTGCCACGTCACGCTCCTTGAAGCTGACCCGTCCGAGCTCCATGCGGCTGATCTTGGCATGGGACGCCCGGATCGCGTGGCCAGCTGCTCCGGTGGTAATTCCGCTTGCTTCTCGGAGCTGACGTAGCTGGTTGCCCAACACGATACGCAGCGCGGTCGGCCCCTGCGATTGTATCTGAGCGTGACTATTGATCGGATCGTTACCCGACCGAGCCGTCCTCACCATTCCTCCTACGAGTGAAGCACTACGGATCGTCTCACCATAGACCGCACCTGTCCCACCCGAAACCCCGGCCTGCCCTTGGGCAACCGCGGACAAGGCGGTCAACTTGCCACCTCGTCGAACTGACCGTCCTTCACGGCACGCACGAACGCGGCCATCTCGGCCCGGGCGCACAACAGGGCAGGGCCGCCCGGTCGCCGCGAATTGCGCACGGCGATGGCGCCGCCGGCAAGCTCCGCCAACTCCACACAGTTACCATTGGGATTGCTGTGACTACTCTTGGTCCACCTGACTCCCCGCAGTAGCGTGGCCAGCATACCGTTCGTCACCGGCGGCATCCGCCACCTCCTGTCGGCTCTGGTCGGCCGGCAGGCCCTCCAGAGCGGTCATAACGCCCGAAAATGATGCGCCCGACCATATATTAGATATCAACAGTTCTTGCATCGGTACACGACGTTTGAGACGCTCGCGGAGGTGGCATTCCGGTGAATCACTTACCGTGGTTATTCACGAACAGGACGCGCTCGGGGAAATCACGATACGTGATCGGAGGAGTACCTACGCGTGAGTGGTGCGGATCAGGAGCACAGTGGCCCCAGCCGCTGGCGCTCGCGTTAAGTCAGCTGATGCTGTTATCCGCTGACGCGGAGCCGCCAATCCAAATAAGCATAACCACGCGATCTCTGTTTGCTGCACGCATCGACCCTGCGGCCCTCAGCCGCGGCGTGCTGGGACGTCCTCCGCCGCTCATGCCCTCACGCAGCACCACAGGCAGACGGCACGGCACGGAAACGGGCTTGACCGCCATACTGGTGACCGGGAGTGTCCGCTCCCGGTCACCGACCCACTCACTCCCTGTATGCAAGACATCAGTGACGACGTGGTTGGCATGCCACTGGTTCGCCAGTCACTGAGTGTGCCTACCCGGACAGCAGCCCGAACATCCCTGCGTCGCCAAGGATACCGATGCGAACTAAGAATTTCCTTATAACAGCCCCAGTCGCCGGCTGCTCTGCGGACACGGGAGGCTCTCGCGTCAGTCCGCGTGGACGATGGTGCCTACGTGTTCTCCCTGAAGGGCCTTGGTGATGTTGCCGGAGGTGAGGCCGTTGACGATCTGGATCTCCTTCTGGTGCTTGGCGTGTGCCATGAGCTGGAGTACCAGCGCGTCGACGGGCAGGGTGTCGAGTTTGCGGGCGAGTAGCGCGCCGGCCCGATCCGCGGGATGAGCTCGGCTGGGCTGCCGTTGGTCACCGCCGGATCGCTGGTGAACACGCCGTCGACGTCTTTGACGTAGATGAGTCGGGCGGCACCGTAGGCATCGGCGAGGCTCCGACATCGGTCAGTACACCGGTGGGCAGACCGAGCTCCGCCGCCAGGGAATAGAGGTGTCGAGCCCGCGTGCCGGCGCCGGTACCGATGAGGACCACCCGTACGGACCTGCGGAGATAGCCGGGTTCAACGCACCGCGCGGGGACAGTGTGGCGCGTGATCCGCTGGCCCGGCGTTGTCATCCAGAAGGTTGGTCTTAGCGATGATGCGGATCGTGCGGCCACGCGACCCCCCAGGAGGGTGGCCGCACAATCCTATCCCCCGCGCGGAGATCGTCGCACCGAGATCGTTTCCGCACAAGCGTCAGTACAAACTTGTTGGCGACCTATCAGCGGAAGGTACGTGCATCCTGATCCGCCTGTGCGTATCCGTGGCAGCATCCTCGGCACCTGCGGGCTTCGCTGACAGTGAAGATCTCAATTACGTCAGTAGCCCTGTTTTGACTCCGCTTCTGCGGATAGGCTGGCACGATGCCCGTGTTCCGGATCGGTGAGGCGGCCCGCCTGCTCGGGGTTAGCGATGACACGTTGCGGCGCTGGGCCGACGCCGGCCGCTTCGCCTCCACAACCACTGAGTCCGGCAGGCGCGGAGTGGACGGCGCTGAGCTGGCCCGGTTCGCCACCTCGCTGGCCGCTGATACCGAGGAAGCGGTACCGCACCTGCCCGCCTCCGCGCGCAACCAGTTGCCCGGCCTGGTCACCAGGGTCATCCGGGACCAGGTGATGGCCAAGGTGGAGATGCAGGTCGGACCGCACCGGATCGTGTCGCTGATGTCGGCCGAGGCGGTCGACGAACTCGGGTTGGAGCCCGGCGTCGTGGCCGTGGCCTCGGTGAAGTCCACCAGCGTCGTGGTCACGCTGCCCCAGCAGCCACCCCGGGACGGCCTCAGCAGGGCGGGCCTGGCCAAGCAGTCAAAGGCTTAGGAAGGACATCGATGCGGGTCGCGGGTGTTACCGGGGCGCTGACGGCGATGTTGGTGACGCTGACGGCGTGCGGTGGTTCAGGCGGCGGCACAGCCGGCACCTCAAGCGGGCCGAAGGGTCCGGTGAAGGTGCTTTACGCCGGCTCGCTGGTCAACCTGATGGAGCACAGCCTCGGCCCGAAGTTCGAGCAGGCCAACGGGGACACCTTCCAGGGTTTCAGCGCCGGGTCCAGCGCACTGGCGACGCAGATCAAGGACAAGGTCCGCCAGGGTGACGTGTTCATCAGCGCCAGCCCATCGGTCAACGAGACACTCCAGGGTCCGGTTAACGGCAACTGGGTGCCCTGGTACGTGAAGTTCGCCTCCGCGCCACTGGTGATCGGCTACAACCCCAACTCGAAGTTCGCCGCCGACCTGAAGTCCAAGCCGTGGTACCAGGTGATCACTGAGCCCGGCTTCAAGCTGGGCAGCACCGATCCCGCGGTCGACCCCAAGGGCAATCTCGCCCAGCAGGCTCTCACCGAAGGCGCCAAGATCTACAACGATCCAGGCCTGCCGGCCGCCGCGAAGCAGAACATCACGGTGCTGCCGGAGACCGAACTGGTCGGCCGGTTGGAGTCCGGTCAGCTCGACGCCGGCTTTTTCTACAGCAACGAGGCGGGCGAGCAGAAGATCCAGACTGCCAGCCTCGATCAGGTCCATCTGGCCGCCAGCTACACCGTGGCCGTGCTGAACATGGCCCCGGATCCCGGACCAGCCGCGGACTTCGTGCAGTACCTGGTCTCCCCGGAGGGTCAGGCGCTGTTGAAGCAGGACGGCCTGACGGTACTGCCGCTGACCCTCTACGGTGACCCGGCCGCAGTGCCACCGGCGTTGAAGTCGGTGCTGCCGACGACGGCAAGCGCCCCAGCCACTCCCACGACCAGTTCAGCGCCCGGCGGCCGATGACCGCCAGGCCAGCCGGGGGGGCGGCGCTCATCTTCCGTACCCCGCTGCCGTGGCTGGCCGGGCTGCTGACGCTATACCTGCTGGTCCCGATCCTTGCCTACGCGATCCGGGTGGCCGATACCCCGGTCAGCGCCCTCGCTGCCCCCGGGCTCGGTTCGGCGCTGGTGGTGTCGGTGGAGACGGCCAGCATCTCGACAGTGATCATCGCTGTGCTCGGGATCCCGCTGGGCTACCTGCTCTCCCGCGGTCGCGGGCGCACCTCGACGGTGATCGGGGTCGCGGTGCAGTTGCCGCTGGCGTTGCCACCGCTGATGAGCGGCATCCTGCTGATCTACCTGGTCGGCCCGTACACGTTTCTCGGGCAGGTCTTCCACGGCGCGCTGACCGACACCCGGATCGGCATCGTGCTGGCCCAGACTTTCGTCGCGGCACCGTTTCTGATCGTGGCCGCCCGCTCGGCGTTCGCCACGCTGGACCCGGCTCTGGACGACGTGGCCGCCACCCTCGGGCACGGCCGGTGGTCGCGGTTCGCCCGGGTGGCGGCCCCGGCCGCCACGCCCGGCATCGCCGCCGGTTTGCTGCTGGCCTGGCTGCGCGCCTTCGGCGAGTTCGGCGCCACCGTGGTGCTCGCCTACCACCCGTACTCGGTGCCGGTATTCACCTACGTGCAGTTCGGCGGGACCGGGATCACCTCCACGCTGACCGCGGTCGGGGCCAGCCTGGGCGCGGCCGCGGTGGTGCTGCTGCTGGCCGCATACCTACCCCGACTGCGCCGCCGGCACCCGGTGCCCGATCCGTTGCCGGAGCCGAGCGCCCCCAGCTCGTCCGCCAGCCCGCGGTTGACCTTCGACCTGGCCGGCCGGCTGGGAACGTTTCAGGTCGAGGTCGCACACACCACCACGACCGGTCGACACCTGGCCATCCTCGGGGCCTCGGGTTCCGGCAAGAGCCTGACCCTGCGGATGCTGGCCGGGTTGATCCGGCCCACTGCTGGTCAGGTGTGCCTGGACAGCGCCGATGTCACTTCCGTAGCGCCGGAGGACCGCGGGTTCGGCTACGTCCCGCAGGACGCCGCCCTGCTCCCCCACCTACCGGTGTGGCACCAGGTGATGTTCGGGGTCGGCACCGAGCCGGGCCTAGCCGCCCACTGGATCAGGCGGCTGGGGCTGACCGGGCTGGAGAGCCGGTTGCCGTCGCAGCTGTCCGGTGGCCAGCGGCGCCGGGTGGCGATCGCCAGCGCACTGGCTCGCAATCCGCGGCTGCTTCTACTGGACGAGCCGTTCACCGGCTTGGACGCCCCGGTCCGCGACGAGCTGCGCCACGAGCTGCGCCGCCTGCAGCGCGACACCGCGATCACCACCGTCATCGTCACGCACGACCCGGTCGAGGCCGCGTTGCTCGCCGACGAGGTCCTGATCCTGGACTTCGGCCGGGTAGCACAGGGCGGCCCGCAGCCGGCGGTCTTCGCACATCCCGCCAGCCCGACCGCCGCCCGGTTGCTCGGCATCCGCAACCTGCACGTCGGCCAGCGGGCCGGCCACCGGGAACTGGTCGCCGGCCGGGTACGGATCAGCTTCGCGGCCTCCGCCCTGCCAGCTGGCACCGCCCTAGACGCGGAGCTGACCTGGTGCATCCGCCCCGAGAACCTGAGGTTGGACGACCCGGTGGAGGAGAACGCGGATGGACATCCCGGCACGGTCAATGACGTCGTCTCTCTCGGCGCGGTCGACGAAGTTCTGGTGGCCCTGGACGGTGGCCCCGAGCTGACCGCGCAGACCCCGGCCGGCGATCACCCGGAGCCCGGTGCCCGGTGCCGGCTCACCCTGCCGCCCGCCTCGGTGATCGTCTGGCCGGGTCGAAACATCCCGACCCCGGCCGGCGACTCGCCCGGTCGCCAGCGCACCACGGATTTCACCATGCCGGACCTCTACGACCTGTCCTCCACCCCACCACCCCGGTAGTCCGAGGCGCGGGCTCTTTAGAATCAAGGTGTGAGCACTACTGGAACGTTTCGAGACATCCACGGGCGTCTGGTGCGATTGCCGTTACCCAGTTGCGAAGACCAGGAGGCCGTCGCCGAGTTCCGGTTGGAGCTCAATGGGCGGATGGCGCCTGCCGCAGTACTGGAGAGGATCAGAAAGCACACGGCCCTGATCGCTGAGGGCCCGCCGGGTAGCGAATGGATGAAGACTGGCCGCACCCGGAATAGGTCATGCTCGACAACCCGTTCTTGTATCTCCGCACCTCTGCCGGTGATGTGGACCTGCTGCTGAATCCGACCGGCGACGACATCGCCACGTCGAAGAGAGCGACAGGTCGTCCCAAGGACCTTCACGCCCTTGACGAGATCGAGCGACTCCGGGGTCACTCACGTCGATCGGACTGATGAACAGGGCTGGCGCAGCGCGGGACTTCACCATGCCGGATCTCTACGACCTGTCCTCCGCGCACCGCCCCGGTGGTCCCGGGCGCGCGATCAGAACCGCGGCGCGACCGTCAGCACGACGGGTAGCGACGCCGACGGCACGAAGGCCGCCTGATTGGTGGGGGTGAACACTACGGTCAGTGAGTGCTCACCCTTCGGCAGCGGGGTGATGAGCAGCGCGAAGCCGTCGGTCGCCAGCACCGGGGCACCCAGCGCGGATTCTCCGTCCATGAACTGGATGGTTCCGACCGCGCCGACTGGCGCAATATTCGCCAGGAGGACCACCGGAATACCTTGGAATACCGGAGTCGGGAACACCCTGAGCGTGCTGACCGTAGCGTTTTCCCCAATGGGAGAATTGACCACATAGGACGCTGTGTTCGACATCGAGGAGCCGAACATCATGGCGTCGGTCGGGGTGAACACCGCCTTGAGCAGATGCGTCCCCGTGGGCAACGTCGTCTTCGTCGACGCGATGCCGCCGGTGACCGGGACCGCGGCACCAATGTTCGTGCTGTCCTCCATAAACTGCACCGAACCCGCAGCTGACGGGCTCACCGTCGCCTTCAGCGTCTCTACAGTGACAGAGGCGATCGCGTCGCGGCCAGGAGGTGTCACACCCAGCGCGGTGACCGTCGCTGTCGGCGGCGCGTCGAAGATCAGGCTGCCCACCGGCGAAGCATTGGCCACCCCACCCAGCAGCAACGCGGACCCAGCCGCCACCGCGATCAGAAGCCTCGACAACAGTCGAGCCAAAGCTCTGCCGTTAGGCACGATGTACGTCACTCTCGCTCAAGAATGGCGGCGGGATTCCTGTTCATTTCGGTGGGACAACACTCGCCCCTGAACGTGAACAGGACGAGTCCAGCAGCAGACGAGAAGATTGCGACCAACCCCACAGGGGACAGCCACTTTCTGAGGTGTTTGGCAATGCCGCACAGGTGGCGGCGCAGCGCGTCCACCTCATCGTCAGCTGTGGCCGGCCAGCGGTCGGACAGGGACGCTGGTGCCCTCGCGCGGCGGGATCGGGCGCGTGGGGCCGCGGGTGGCTCTGTCGGGCTGCTATCCTCGCGACCCATGGCGTTCGCGAGGATGTACTCAATCCGGAGTCGAGCGGCAAAGGCATTAGTATTGACGATCCGGTCTGCGAGTGGTCGATACCGCGTAGCAGAAAATCCCGAAGAAATGCAGTGTGTTGTCGCCCTGGCTTTCGGATATCGCCGCGCTGGAGTAGCTCGAGAACCGGGACCGTGCAATGAGTACCTCGCCGCACTCACACTGGCCACAAGCAACGGTCGTCCTATCATTGCACAAGCCGAGATAGATCAAGCAATCCGCTCCTGTCGTCCGGGTGTGGGCGCCGCCCAGATAATCGGTCCCACTTTAAACTCGGAGCGATATTTTGATACGCGCGAATGTGCAGTTCAGGCGCATTCCATCATGAGCGACTCTGGTTGGAAAACCGCCGCGCTGATAGCACATCCGCATCATCTCCCACGGGTACAAGCAGTCTTCGCGTCATACGGAATTGAGACCGCGACACCGCCTGACATTCGGGCGATCTGGGATCGCGAATCTAACCAACCGTGGACGCGTGGACCCCTTCGCTGGGCGATTCGGGAATTGTTCGCAATTTGGTTATATGAACGACGCGGCTGGCTACGGCTATCCTACCTGAAGTGAGGACCGACAGTAAGGCTAATGTGGCGAAGGGACGCCAGTCGGGGATCCGGCAACGGCATGCCGGGCCGAGTCACCTTGCGGCAAGTCAAAAATGTAGCCAACCCCACGGACTGTCCGAATACGAGTCGGTCTTTCAGTATCACTCTCGATCTTCGTACGAATCCGGCGGATGTGCACCTCCAAGTAGTTTCGTGCGTCCGACCGATCCGGACCCCATGCATTGTCCAGCAACGCGCGCCGGGTAACGACCCGACCGGCATTGTCCATCAACTGCTGCAGGATCACGAACTCCTTGTGCGGCAGGTGAACCGGTGTGCCCCGGACGAGGAGCCGGTGCCCATCGAGCTGTAGCTCCACGTCACCGATCCTCAGACTCCGTAGCCGGCCGAGCGTCTGGGGATCGACCGACAGGTAACGGCGTGGCTCCGACGTGTTCGTCTGCCCCCAGTTGCCGATCAACGACATCAGCGAAACCTCCGAGACATCCGAGGGTCTCGCTGCATGCGATGGGCCCCGATCACAATCGTGTAGTCCATCTTCACTCCCAATCCTGTCCTCGATCTCCGGGGTGGAGATCGGTGCCTCGTGTTTCACAGCAGGATGTTGCGTCCTGAAAGTGAACAGGAGGAGTCCTGCAGCCGACAAAAACATTGCGGCCAACCCCACTAGGGACGGCCACTTAGCTTAGCGACCCACTCACTGGCGACCCAGTACACTGGTCCACCGTTCTCATTTTCCGCTAGCTCGATTGTGCGTCCCCTGTTCATTTCTACGAAAGCTGCTGAGCCACCGGGCCCGCGTCTGCGGCCGCCCGATGTGCGGTGTTCACCCAAAGGCAAGCACCTCGCCATACCAAAGTAAGAGAAATCGGTCACTATCCACAGAACAGAGCGTGCACGCCGACCACACGACGGTGGAATCACACCATTGGACAGTCAGGGTGACAGTGGATGAGCAGTCGAGCACATTCTGCTCTACAGTCCGTGAAAGATGCGAGCTGCTCCCAACCGTACACAAAGAGTGAAACCGACGAGCTCCCTGAAAACGGAGAACACACCAACATGGCAGCCCAGACCATCGACGCACTCCACGAGCGTCGCGAGCAGTTAAATGACCAGCTGAAAGCCCTGCGATCCCAACACGCGTATATCTCGCGGGATGTGCAGCTGGCTGAAACTCGCTGGCGCGCGGCCCTCGCGGAGGGGCAGGACGCCGACCTTCTCGCCGAACGACGCAGACAACGGGAGGCCGGATTGCAACAGACATCATGGGCGATCGAGAGGATCCGAACGCGGGTTGCTGAGACGGAGGCCGAGATTCGCCAACGGGCATCCCACTCCTCCCTCGACCGGGATCTCCTGCAGTTCCTCGCCGACCTGCAGAGCTACGACGAATGCCGGGCGCAGCTCGACGGTGCCCACCAGGCCGCGATCGACAAGATCGCCAACATCGCCAAGGAGCTGCACGAACTGGTCTGGACGGCGCGCCAGCGTCACGACGAACTCAACACGCGCGCGCGGAACCTGCGCGCCACCGCAGGGCAACTTGACCGCCCTGACGTCACCGTTCCGGAACCCCGCAGCTGGTCAAAGCCGATCGAGCAGGCACTACGCGGTACCGGCGCACCGTGGCGGGCATACCTGACCTCGACGCAGAACCGCGCTCCGGAACCCTTTGCTCGTGAGCTCGGTGTCGCGGCGGCGGCCGCGCTTGTCGTGCGCCGTCAGACGATGCGCTGATCCCGACTGGGCGCGCCCTGCGGGCTCGCTTGAGACTTTCATGAGCGCGGCACCGGACCGTCCAGCTACCGCAGCGCTGCAAGGATGACCCGATGGGGCGGTTGTTGACCAGTACCTCAACCAGCCACTAATTCTTATCTGAAGACTGATGAAAAAATTGCCATAAGCTGAAGAAGCTGTCTCTTGTGGGGCTCATCGTAATCTCCTCTTCGATTTTCTCACCTCTCCCGTTCATCTTGCGGAGGCAGGATCTCGCTCCGTGAAATCGACGCGCACGGGATTACGATCCATGCCCGGGCGCTCCCCCCACCTCCCAGATGGACCCCGTACAGGGGCTCTTCGATGCTCGATGACCGAATGAGCCACAACGTGGCGAGAGGCAGGACATGCTGTTATCGGTCGTCGTCCCATGCTATGACGAGCAGGATGCGTTGCCCGACCTGGTCGACCAGTTGTTCTCGACGCTGGAGGCGGCGGACGTCGATATCGAGATCGTACTCGTCGATGACGGCAGTCGTGACGGCACACGCCAGTCGATTCAGCGGCTGAGCGAGCAGGATCCCCGAGTCACCTACGTCTCCTTCAGCCGAAACTTCGTCAAGGAATCCGCGATGCTGGCCGGCTTGGTCTACGCCCGCGGCGACGCGGTCGTCCTCATGGACGCCGACCTCCAGCACCCTCCGCGCCTCATACTCGAGATGCTGGCGTTGCACCGGCAAGGGTACGATCAGGTGGTCGCGCGCCGGACGCGCGAAGGTGAAGGTTTCGGTCGGACCTTGCTGGCGCGCTTGTACTACCGGGTCGTGAACTCCCTCGTTGACGTGAACATGGAGGACGGCGTCGGCGACTTCCGACTTCTCAGCCGCCGCGCAGTGGACGCGCAGTGGACGCGCTGCTTCAAATGGGCGAGTACAGCCGCTTCTCGAAGGGCTTGTTCTCCTGGATCGGATTCTCGGTCGCCAGTCGATTACGAAAATATCACCCGGCAGGGCGGAGGGGCGAGCAAGTGGTCTTTCCGCCGGTTGCTCAACTACGGCATCGACGGGATCATGTCGTTCAACGCCGCCCCGCTGCGCCTGTCCGTATATCTCGGCGCGGCCGTGACGATGCTATCGGTCGCATACGTGATCTTCCTTGTCATCGCAGGCCTGATCCAGGGCATCACGGTTCCTGGCTACATCACACTCGTCGTGGCGGTCCTCGGCCTCGGTGGTCTTCAACTGCTTTTTCTCGGCGTGATCGGCGAATATGTCGGTCGCATCTACTACGAGACTAAACAGCGACCGCACTTCATCGTGGCCGAGACCAGCCACGTGACCGGGCCTCCAACTGCGGTGACTCGCACCCGCGCACACCCCCTCAGGATGCGCGTCACCAACGGTAGCGTCCGGCACACAGACATGCCCGACAGGATGCCGGATTTCACGTCGTGATGCCATTACGCCTCCACCTGCCACCACACGCCAGCAGGTTCGCGGTGGCTGGTGCAATCAACACCGGTGTCTACTACGGCCTGTACCTGCTCCTACATACGGTCCTGCCGTACCTCGCCGCGCACCTGATCGCGATCTTCATCGCGATGGTCGGCTCCTTCTTCCTGAACTGCCACTGGACCTTCCAGACCCCACCGACATGGCGCAAATTCGCTCTCTTCCCGCTGACGAACGCGACGAACTACATCGTCACAACCCTGGGCGTCGTCGTGCTCGTCGAGTGGTTCGGCGTCGACGAACGCGTGGCACCACTCCTCGCAGCGGTCGCCGCCATCCCGGTTACGTTCGTACTCTCACGGCGGGTACTCACAGGCCCTCACAGGCCGAGTCGGTTGCGCCCGTTGCACCGGGGACACGTCCTGATGCGGGGTAAGACGGTGTTGCTCATCCCCTCACCCTGGCCTTGGTCCTCGACCTGAGAAGTGTGACCCTCGATGCTGGTGATCCTTTATCTCCTGTTGTCGTTCCTGGCGGCGCTCGTCATCGTCCAACGTGTCTTCGCCGAGTTCCCCATCTTCGTGCGGCTCGTCGGAGCCTTCGCGGTCAGCATCGTGCTCACCGGCTGGGTGAACTTCGCTGCGGGATGGCTGATCCACAGCCTCGGTCGCAGCGACGCAACGTTATGGCGCCTTCGTCGCGATGGGAGCCAACGCGTTGATCATCGGACTAGGTCGGCGGGAATTCCGGCGCGCCGCATTCCGCGTACAGCCGCTCGCGATACTAGGCGTCGGTTCGGCCTTGGCGTTGTCCGGCTGGGTGATGCACACGCGCCTGTCCGGCGAGCCGCTCACGGTCGCAAACAACACGTGGGCAGACACCGCACTCCACATCGGCATTGCGCGATCGTTCTCCGAAGGAGACAACTTCCCGCCTGCGCTCCCGGTATTCAGCGGGGAGACGATCCGCTACCACTTCGGGTTCGACTTCTACGCCGGCGCGCTCGAACGGATGGGACTGCCGATCGAATGGGCGTTCAATTTGCCCGGCGCGCTGGGATTCACCGCGATTATGGTACTTGTCTTCGAGTTCGCATACTACCTCTGGCGGCGGATTTCGATCGGCGTCATCGCTGTGGTTCTCTTCGCAACCAACGGCTCACTCGCCTTCCTCCGCTACTTCAGCAGCTACCCTTCGGTAATCGAGGCACTGAAGCCCTCGAACTGGTGGAATCACGGCCAGTACTTGGCGACCGCTCCGTATCAGAGTGGCGAGCCGATATCGATCTTCTGGACGCTGAACCCCTACCTCAACCAGACCCACCTCATCGTGTCGATGGTCGTCGCACTGTTCGTCGGCTATGGCCTACTCCGGCATCTGCGCGGGCCCGGCGGTATCGCTGGGCATCCCCTTGACGCGTTTGCGGACGAGAACCATCGCCTGCCCCTCACTCGGGAGCGCGCCTTAGCCCTCGGTCTGCTCTCGGGAGCAGGATTCTGGCTCAACGGGATTGTCTTCGTGGCGTCCATGATCTTCTTCTGTGTGCTCCTCTATCTCTACAGCGGTCACCTGCGGAGAGTGGCTGTGCTCACCGTCGTGCTGGTGTCGGGGTCAGTGACCCTGTTTGTGGTGGGCGCGTTCGAGCAGAGCGACGGGATCCGCAAGGTGGCGCTACTGCTGCTGATCGGCGTTCTCGTGCTGTTGGGACCCGTTCGCGAGTCGCTGCCATTCTTCGCCACCGCGAGTGTCGCCGCGCTCCCCCAGATGATCTGGCTCAATGGCGGTCTCGGCACGAAGGGCGTACTCAGCTTCCACAACGGCTACCTCGTCGACAACTTCCGCTTCCAGAACCCTGCGTCGTACCTGGATTTCGTCACCTACTGGTGGCTCAACCTCGGTCTTGTCGTCCCGCTCGTCGTCCTGGCGGCCGTCGTCGGGCGCAGAGCCGACCGCAAACTGCTAGTGGCCATCATGGCGATCTTCGCCTTCGGCAACGTCGTGGCCGTCGGCCTCGATATCGGCGGACACGGCCACAAGGTCTTCAACCTGTGGGAGGTCCTGGTCAACCTCTTCGCCGCCTACACCCTCGTCTTCGGGGCACGCATGCTGTGGCACGGTCTCCCGGTGCGGAACCGGCGACTAGGCCTCCTCGCGGGACGCGGCATCGCCGTCGCGGTAGTCCCGGCGGCTTGCATCGTCCTGGTGCTTTCCGGGCTCCTCGACTTCATGACACTCAAGAACGACTCCCGATTCGGGGTGTTCGGCAGCGACTGGCAGCCTGCTATCAGCTGGATCGAGAACAACACGAGCCGGGACTCGGTGTTCCTCACCGCGTACGACGACGTCTACACGATCCCCACGCTCGCTGGCCGGTCCGTGTACTTCGGTGGGTTCTCTGGCTGGTCTGAGGGCATGGGATACGACATCATGTCGCGGGAGCGGAGGATCGCGAGCATCTACTCCGCACCGGATCAGGCAGCGGCCTGTGAGCGCATGCGAGGCACCGGCGTCGACTACATCCAGGTCGGTGACGGGGAGACCAAACCCGATCGCTTCCCGCAGCGCAACCCTCATCTTTTCCCGGGGAATTTCATCCGCGTCTACTCGGATGCCCACTTCTCCTACTACGACGTCAGAGCGTCCTGCAAGACCGGCACGATTACGGGGAGCAGAGGAACCTGAACTGCTGACGCCGCCGTTTTCAGGCCTCCGCTACCCGGCATTATTAGCACCATCCGCAGCGTTATCTTGTGGGTTCGTTTCAATCCCTCCCTCAGCTTCTGGACACCTTCCCTTCACCTTCGGAATGCAGTGTCCCATCATGAAGTCACGCGCGGGACTCGACGTTGAGGATCTGGATTATCAACGTTCATCGCAGCCCGCTCAGCAGCACTCCGCGCGGAGTCTACTCTGGCGTCTGGTACTGCTCTGCGCCAGCATTCGAATACTACTTGAGGCCATCGGTTTGGTCTCACTCAAGTTCCATGGCCAGCCGGTCTGGACGAACGCGCTCAATCTGTGGAACCAGTGGGACGCGCCGCATTACCTCCGGCTCGCCGAGGTAGGTTACGTCCAGCTACCACACCCACCCAACACCGAGGATCCGTTCTTTATCGTTTTCTTCCCGTTCTTCCCTCTTGCAGTGCATATCATCTCTATCGCCGTCCAGAACCTCGTGTTGTCCGCGCTCATCGTGTCTTTCTCAGCGAGCGTGGGAGCTGGCTACTTCCTCTTCCGGATGGTCGCCCTCGACGCCGACGAAGCCGCGGCGTGGCGGGCGGTGCTCCTGCTTTTTTCCTTCCCTACCGCGTACTTCCTCGCCGCACCGTACAGCGAGGCGCTGTGTCTGGTCGCCGTGCTCGCCTCCGTCTACGGTGCGCGGACCGGCGCCTGGGCGAGAGCCGGAGTCGCCGGAGCGCTGGCGACAGGCACCCGCGTGACGAGCATCGCGCTAGCACCGGCCCTCCTCGCAGAAGCATTCAACAGAAAGGACGGCAGATCAGGAGTCCGCGGTCAAGTCCACAAGCTTGCGTGCATCTCTTTCTCTGCGGCGGGCCTCTTGACGTATCTGGCGATCAATCAGGTCGTTTACGGCGACCCGATGTGGTTCCTTAAGGTGCAACGTGTACACTGGATGCAGCACATAGTCCCTCCGTGGCAGCCAGTGCAGGAAGCGATCACCTCGCTACTGGCAGGGGCCAACGACTTCACGTTCACCTTCATCTATGTCGGACGCGTTGCGGGAGTCCTAGTCGCGTTGCCGGGCCTCTTAATAGCGGTGAGGCGCTTGCGGCTGCCGGATGTGCTGTATGGATGGACGAGTTTCATCCTCATCCTGTCGACGTCGTGGTTGATCGCCCTCCCGCGTTATCTGCTCGTTCTGTATCCGCTTTTCGTCGTCGGTGCGCGACTCAGTCGCTCACCCCGGGTGTTGATCCCGCTAGTCTTCGCAGGCGTGGCGCTCCAGGGGTGGCTGATGTGGCGCTACTCGGTTGGCTACTGGACCTTCTGAGAACCTCGCCGCGACGGACGGGCAAGGTTAGAAGTAGACTGCGGCGATGAGAGTGAGGACTAGGCAGGCGCCTAGAACCTGGAGGACGCGGTCGCCGAGGGCGATTTCTTCGGGTTCGCCGCCCTTGCCGCTGTCGACGTCTACAGCATAACGCAGGACGGCCACCACGAAGGGCACCAAGGAGATCACCGGCCAGCGGGAGTGGTTGGTCTGGCTGAGCTGAAACGCCCACAGTCCATACGTCATGATCACCCCAGTGGCGGCGAGGGTCCACACGAAACGCAGATAGGAAGCAGTGTAGCCATCGAGCGACTTGCGGATCTTCGCGCCGGTGCGCTCGGCGAGCCGGATCTCGGCATAGCGCTTACCGGCCACCATGAACAGCGAGCCGAACGCAGTCGTGAGTAAGAACCACTGCGACAGCGCAATCCCGGCAGCCGCGCCACCCGCGATAGCCCGCAGCAGGAAACCGGACGCGACGATGCAAATGTCCAACACGGGCTGGTGTTTGAGCCACCAGCAGTAAGCCAGCTGCACCGCGATGTAGATCGAGGTGACCACGACCAGATCGGTCGACGCCAGCAACGACACTCCGATCGCGGCCACCAACAAGGCCGCCGCAACAGCCAACGCCAGCCGCGGTGGCACTACCCCGGCGGCGATCGGGCGGTTGCGCTTGGTCGGATGCGCCCGGTCGGCCTCGACGTCCTGAACGTCGTTGACCAGATATACCCCGGACGCGGCGAGCGAGAACGTGACAAACGCAATCCCGACCGAGCCGAGAACCGGCAACTGAAAGAGGGTGCCCCCGGCGAACGGCGCGGCCAGCACCAGGACGTTCTTCACCCATTGCCGGGGCCGCATGGTGCGAACCAGCCCAGCCAGCGCGTTATCGCCTCGGGCGGTCTGGGTCGGCGGCGCGTCTACCGGAACTCCTGACTTGCCTTGGTGCTATCGGGGGCAGCTCCGGCCAGCCGGTACATCGTCCATTCCGCGTTGTGATAAGCGACCGGAAGCCGCGCAAGCGAGCTGCGGTCGATCGTCCATGACTTGTCTTCGTTCACGCCGACGAGCAGATAATCGGGGTGGAACTTGCGCACCATCGGGTCGTCGATCCGTCCCTGGAGCGCCGCGGTGACCGCGGCCACCCGGTCCGCGTACGGCAGGTTGTAGCTGTACAACCAGCCCGTATAGCCCAGCACGGCCGACCGCCCGGCCAGTGTCGCGACCGGCTGCCCGGGACGGTCAGCGCCGATGAATACGGCGTCGGGCGCGGTGTGGGCGCGGACCCAGCCGGCGAGCGCCACGTCGGAGGTGGAGGCGAACTGGTCGCGCTGTTGGAACTCGTGGGTGACAGACAGCAGCCCCGGGATCGCCACGATGAGCCCGATCGGCAGCACCGCCGCGAGATTCCAGCGGCTCGACCGGTAGGCCTGGACGGCGAGGAAGCCGGCGAACAGGCAGGCCATGAGGTAGACATAGTTGATCAACTTGAGGTTGTCGTACTCGAATGGCTGGAACGCATACACCTGGGTGACGGCGAGGATCGCCAGGAAGGGCAGGTACCACACCAGGTAGTGTCGCCAGGCTGGCCGCAGCAGCAGGAACGGCAGGGCGACGAACAAGATGCCCATCAGGCCGAAGTTCGTCCACCAGAAGGCCCAGATCGACTCGTCCGCGCGCTGCGCCCACCCGAGCCGCCACCGTCCCCCAGTACCACCGCCGTTCGCCAGCTGTTGCCACGCCAGCTGCGGCACGGCCAGGACGATGGCGCCCACCCCCGCGGCCAGGTGGCCCCAGGGCGGCTGGCGCAGACGGAAGGCGGCCTCCACGGTGAGGGCGACGAGCACAACTCCACAGATGATGAAGGTGTGCGGGTGGGCCATCGGTAGCAGGCCGATCAGCGCGCCGCTGACGAACAGGTATCGCCGCTCGCCGGTATGCCGGGCGGTGTGGAGCAGGATCAGCACGGTCAGCCCGACGCCGAACCCGAAAAGGATCGCGCGCTGCGGCAACAGGGTAGTCGTGACGAGGTTGGTGACCTGGCCGTTCTCGGCGTTGAGCACGGTGTAGTCGCGCGGCAGGTCGGAGAGGAAGTCTGGCAGGCTCCGGCCGCTGTGTTGCCAATCGACGTAGGCGAGGCGCAGGCCGGCGGCCGAACCCATCAGCAGAAACAAAGAGAGGCCGCCGACGGCGGCGCCGACGTGGCCGAACAGTCGCAGGCTGAATGACAGCAGCAGTTGGCAGATGGCCAGCGCCAGCAGGACACCGGGCAGGAAGAGGCTGAGGTGAAGGCTCCAGCCGTCGCGGAGGTAGAGGGCCGACAGGAAGTCGATGAGGAACGGGTAAGTCAACTTCGCCCCGCTCGCGACCGGCAGGTCCAGTTGCAACCGGTCGAGCACCGCGAAGTGGCTGATGATGGCCGAGTGCAACCCGAAGTCGGCCCAGGTCGACCCGGCGGAGTACACCCCGGTGGAGTCCCGCAGGAGGCTGTGTGTCCAGAAGAGCCGGCCGAGCACCGCTGTGGTGACCAGGCTGGCGGCCCCCCACAGGATCCAACCGGATCGGCCGCCCTCCAGCGGGCGCCATTGCGGCCGACGTGGCTGCCACAACAGTACGCAGGCACCGGCGCTGAGGCCGATGGTGAGCGGTATCGCGAAGTGATACGGCAGCACCAGAGCGGTGAGGAACGCCAGCCAGGTCCAGCCAAAGAGACCGATCACCACGGTGAGCGCCGCGGCCTCGAAGAAATAGAGCGGCAGCTTGAGCCACCCGACCACGGACGCACCGAGCAGCAGAGCGGAGACGAACAGGATCAGCGCCATGAATCCAGCCAGATTCGGGCGGACAGGCCGCCGTCACTGAGTGGGAGCCCGTAAGAGATCGGCGCGAAGAACACGAAGCCTGCCAGCGCGACCGCGAGAATGCCCCAGTAGAGAACCGCCGAACGCCGCGAGGGGAACTGCCATACCTCCTCGCCGTCGGTCATCCAGCCCGCCAGCGCACCTATCCCGATACTGACCGCGGCGATGCTGAAAAGGAAAGCGAAGAAGTAGTGGTAGAGGAACATCGGCCTGACGATGCCGGCGAACGGCAGGAAATTGGCTACCCACGCGACGCCGAGCAGGGCCATCGCCCCGCGATGCCGATCGAAGAGCGCCGGGCGGCGCATCCAGCCCAGCGCGACCACGACCGCGCCCACCAGTAGACCCCACCAGACGACCGGGTTGCCCTGGAGGTAGATGTACTCCTTCGGGCCGGTCCAGTAGTAGACGGGGCGCTTCAAGAACGGCCAGCTCAGCCAGCTGGAGCTGTACGGGTGATGGCTGTTGTCGAGCGAGATCTGAGCGGAGTTCATCGCCTTGTTGAGGTCGATGAAGCGGTCGAGAAACGACACTCTGGCAGCCGGGTTGTAGCTGGCGTTGCCGACCAGGGTGGACTGGAAGCGCTGGGACATGAATGCATCGCCTGGACCGCTGTGGGGAAGCAGCTGGAAATGGATGGCGAAGACGCTGACGTAGACAAGCGCCGGGACAAGGACGAGGACGGCCGCCTGGGGGATCGCGAGCCGCCAGCCGACCCGCTGCCGCAACGTCTGGGCGAACCACACGAGCCCGATCAGACCGAGTGCTGTCAGGCCGGACCACTTGGTGCTGGCAGCCATGCCGGCTAGGACAGCGCTGGCGGTCAGCAGGATCCAGTGCGCCCGTCCGGTGCGGCGCCGGGACGCGAGGTAGCAGGTGACGGCACTGATGCCGAACAGCAGCAGCATGCTGTCGACGAGGATGAGCCGGGACTCGACGAGGATCGCGTTGTCCAGCAGCACCAACGCCGCCCCGAACGTCGCCACCCGACGGCTGGCGGTCAGCTCACGTAGCAACAGGTAGAACACCGCCACGAGTGCAGTGCCGGCCAGCGCCGGCAGTACCCGCAGGGCCACCGCGGGATCGTGGGACTGCACCGTGGCGGAGACCCCGAACAGCTTCGCCCAGCCGGCCAGCAGGAGCTTGCCCAGCGGCGGGTGGATGTCGAAGTAGTACGAGCCGTCCAGGTAGCGCAGCGCGTACTCCCGGAACCACACCTCGTCGAAGACGATCGCCCGCGGGTGGGTGATCGCCGAAAGGCGGGTCACCGCGGCGAGGAAGGTGAGCCAGACGAGCTCCGGGGGCACGTTCAGCCGCCGCCGACCTGCCGTAACGCTCTGCGGAACATCCTTCTTGACGTCGGTCTTGTCAAGGGTCGTCACGCGCTGGGCGGGAGCCCGTTTGGTCGGGCGCTCGACGGGCCAAGAGCGGAGCGAACCTGCCACGCGACACTCCATTCCCTACTGCTCGGGAGCGGGCCGGTATCTCGCCGCGACGTTGTGCCAGGATCCGGAACGTCGTGCATGGACCTCCGGTCGGCCCGCGCAGGACTCTGCAAGACGAGGGTGAACAACCATCTAATGGCGATTGACGGCACCGGGGCGAACTCGTGTACGAAGGACATCTCTTTTCCGGGGCCTCTTCGCCGATGAGCATCCTGGCCTTACCGAGAAAGCTCCAGGTTAAGTAGGGACCAACGCTAGACGAAACCCCGACGTCGTTAAGACCGCGACCTGCTGCGGGCGGGAGCCTGCCACCTTCGGTTTTCCTCGCTGAGTGACGAAGAATCCACCCACCGCTACAATCGCGGCGTTGACATTCCCCTTTACTGTTTCCAACGTGACCACCGGAAATCTCGCCCGGGCCGACACCTCCGGCGCTCGACAGCCGCCTGCGTTGTCGCCCGTTGTCGACATTGTCATTCCGGTGTACAACGAGGAAACCGATCTCGAGCCGAGCGTGCGACGGCTGCATGAGCACCTGAGCGCCGGGGTCCCATACCCGTTCCAGATCACCGTCGCCGACAATGCGAGCACCGACAGCACGCTCGAGGTCGCCAACCGGCTGGCCGCGGAGTTCCCGTCGGTACGGGTCGTGCATATGCCGGAAAAGGGCAAAGGCCGCGCGCTGCGCGCGGTCTGGTCGACGTCAGATGCGGCCATCCTGGCCTACATGGATGTCGACCTGTCAACCGATCTCGCGGCCGTGCTGCCGCTGATCGCGCCGCTGGTCTCGGGACACTCCGACCTCGCCATCGGAACGCGGCTGCACCGAGGCTCGCGCGTCGTGCGCGGCGCGAAACGGGAGTTCATCTCGCGCAGCTACAACCTGATGCTCCGGCACACGCTGTCCACCCGTTTCTCCGACGCGACGTGCGGGTTCAAAGCCATCCGGCAGGAGGTTGCAGCCCACCTCCTGCCGCTGGTCGAGGACAACGGGTTCTTCTTCGACACCGAGCTGTTGGTCCTCGCCGAGCGCAGCGGGCTGCGCATCCACGAGGTCCCGGTCGACTGGATCGACGACCCGGACAGTCGCGTGCACATCGTCAGCACCGCGAAGGCCGACATCCGGGGGATCGTCCGGCTGGCCCGCGCGCTCGCCACCGGGAAACTGCCCGTGCACGATCTGCGTGCCCAGCTGGGCCGGGCCCCGCTGGAGCCGGCGACCCCGGGCGTGCCGCCGGGGTTGACCCGCCAACTGGTGCGCTTCGGCGCCGTCGGGGTGTTCAGCACGGTGGCCTACCTCGTCCTGTTCGTCCTCCTGCACCACCCACTCGGCTCGCAGGGCGCCAACGTGGTGGCCCTGCTGAGCACCACCGTCGTGAATACTGCACTGAACCGGCGCTTCACCTTCGGGGTGGTGGGACGCCAGCGCAGGACGCGACAACAGCTCCAAGGACTGATCGTCTTCGGCCTGGCCCTGCTCCTGACCAGCGGCACGCTGGCCATGGCGCATTTCTTACACAGCGCGCCACCGCCCTGGCTCGAGCTCGCGCTACTCGTCACCGCCAACGCCGCCGCCACGTTGCTGCGGTTCCTGCTGCTGCGCCGCTGGGTCTTCCGCACAGCCTGAACGCCGCTCGGTGATCGAGTCGCTGAGCTGACCATGACGACAATGTCGCTCGCTGACGTCAAGGCGCACCTCTCCGAGCTGGTGGGTAGGGTCCACCGGCATCACGAACGAGTCACGGTGACGTGACGGTGCATGGCCGACCGTCTGCGGTGTTAATCGCGGTAGAGGATCTGGAGGCATTGCAGGAGACATTGTCAGTTTTATCCGATCCTGAAACGCTGCGGCGCTTGATCCAGTCCGACGCCGAGCTGGCGCGAGGCGAGGTAATCGACGCCGAGGAGTTGGCGGAGTCAATGGCGGCGCGACGCCGACACTCGGCGTGAGTGATGGATCGACGGAGCGGATCGCGCTGCGCGTCACTCCCGCCGTTCGGCGAGCGCTGGCCGAACGGCTTCCCGAGTCGGTAGCATTCGCCGCGTTCGAGTTCATCAACGGGCCACTGCTGGACAATCCGCACCACGTTGGCAGACGGCTGCTGGCACCACTGGACGAATCGGCACACCGCCCGCCGCGGCAGCTACCGGATCATCTACCGGATCATCTACCGGATCGATGACAAGGCACGGACGGTCACGGTCGTAGATGTAGATCATCGGAGCGATGTCTACAAACCCCACTGATGCCTCTCCCTTTTCAAGGCCACTCGTCCCATCAGTCCCTCCCGCCCCAGGGAGGAGGTGGATGGTTCCGTAACAAGTTGCCGGTGCCGGCAACTTTGGACCAGAAGTTGCCAGCTGTGGCACATCCGCACGCGGCAACAGTGCTCTCCCTGACCTTACGGACAGTGACATCAGGTGCTGCGCGGGAACCGTCAGGCGATCGTCACCCGCCCTGGTCGGCCCCGGCTCGGGCGGAAGCACCGCGGGGACGTGCTCGCGAAACCACAGGCCCCTCGTCGTAGGCTCTCGGCCATGACGACGCCGGCGGAGATCGAGCGCAAGGTTAGACAGCTCGACAATGACGTCCAGTCGATCTATGAGATGTTGGCTGAGATCGCGGCGACCCAGCGTCGGCAAGGTAACCGGTTGATGGAGATTGCCAGCAAGCTGACCGAGATGGACGACACGCTGACCGGGACGGACGGCAAGGTCAGCGAGATGGACGCCAAGGTCACCGGGACGGACGACAAGGTCACCGAGATGGACGGCAAGCTGGACACCATCCTCGGTTTGCTGCGCGGTGGTCAACCCGGCTGACGTCACGCGGGCCGATCGGCGCTTTTGGCGCGGTTATCAGTGTGCCGCGGTAGCACCCAACCGCTGGCACTCCGGTGCCTTGCCAAATGCGGGCGCCAGCTCCTTGTTACTGGTCAGCCCCTGCATCTGACTGCCGGCCGGACCGAGATCGGGCGCAGCGAGGTTGTTGGCCTTCTGCGCGAAGGCTGGGTCTTTGACGTCCAACGCTGCGACCTTCGCGCGCTGGCTTCCGACCGTCGCGGCTGCGGTGGTGAAAAATCCCACCGCGGTGGCCTGGACCTGTTGACCGTCGGTGATCCTCGGCTGGCCGAGCTGGGTGAGCTTCTGGGCGGTATCGGAGAACGCCTGCTGGGTGACATCAGCCAGCTTGAGCAACCCATCCTTTTGACCCTGCGGGGTCGGCGGCGACTTCGGGATCGCGGACGCTCCGGCGATCACATCACCGAGACCCCCGCAGAACAAGCCCACCCAGGCCACCGGGTCAGCACCCTGAGGGGCGGCGGGTTTCGCCTTGACATCGGCGGAGCCGCATCCACCCAGCGCCAGGCCGAGCGCTAACAGGCCGACAACACCGACACGGCAACGGGCTAAGGACACGGTTACTCCTTGGTCTCGATTGGCTCCCCCGCCAGGGTAATCGACCCCGGTGGTGAAGTATTACTAGAAGGGCACATTGCACGCAATTAGCGATCCCTTGTGGGGTATATCGCAATCCCCCGGTCGCTCGCTGGAATTGTTCTGTTCACCTTTGACACCCAGCATTGCCCCTGATGCTGGCGTTGTTTGTTTCACCGGCTGGACCTTTTGGCCATGATCGGTACTGGTCCCGGCGCCGCAATCTGACTAGTACTGGAACGGACGGGCACGCCTGCTGGCGGGCTCCCCACAACCTCGCGGAGCACAGATGCGCAAGGGCCTCGCCCTGCTGGTCGCGGTCGTGATGGCCGCTGGCATCGTCGTCCTGTGGCAGCCGGCCACCGCCGCCGCCCCGGCCCGCCGCCATCCGACCGCCCGGGTGTGCCCGGACAACGGCAAGCTGCTGGTCTGCTTCGCGATCCGCCAGACCGACACCGTGGTACCCAACCTCGCGGCCAACGCGCTGCCCAACGGGTTCGGACCAGCCGACCTGCGCAGCGCGTATGGCCTCACCACCACCGGCAGCGCCGCGATGACCGTCGCGATCGTCGACGCCTTCGACGACCCGCAAGCCGAATCCGACCTCGCCACCTACCGGTCCACCTTCAGCCTTCCGGCGTGCACCACCGCCAACGGTTGCTTCCGGAAAGTCAACCAGAGCGGGCAGGCCAGCCATCTGCCACGGACGGACACCGGCTGGGCCGGCGAGATCTCCCTGGACCTCGACATGGTGTCCGCGATCTGCCCGGACTGCCACGTCCTGCTGGTCGAGGCGAACAACCCCAGCACCACCAATCTCGGCACGGCAGTGAACACCGCGGCAAACCTGGGCGCGAAGTTCGTGTCCAACAGCTACGGCGGCCCGGAAAACGGCTTCGAGAACAACTCCGATGCCTCGTACTTCAACCACCCCGGCGTGGTGATCACCGCAAGCACCGGCGACAACGGATTCGGCGTGTCCTACCCAGCGTCCGGCAAGGGCGTCACCGCGGTCGGCGGCAGCTCACTGACCCGCGACACCAGCACCCGCGGCTGGTCGGAGACGGTCTGGAACGGCGCGGGCTCGGGGTGCTCGGGATCGGTGGCCAAGCCCGCCTTCCAGGTCGGGCTCACCACCGGTTGCCCCAACCGCGCCGAGGCCGACGTCGCCGCGGTGGCCGACCCGCAGACCGGCGTCGCCGTCTACCAGACCTTCGGCGACAACGGCTGGGCGGTTTACGGCGGCACCAGCGCGGCCAGCCCGATCATCGCCTCGGTGTACGCGCTGGCCGGCAACCCCGGCGCCACCGACTCACCCAACAGCTACCCATACGCCCACACCGGCGCGCTCAACGACGTCACCACCGGCAACAACGGCCCCTGCGGCGCGCCGCTGTGCACCGCCGGCGTCGGCTATGACGGCCCGACCGGACTCGGCACCCCGCAGGGTATCGCGGCATTCGCGGCCGTTCCCGTCGCTACGACGACTGGGCTCACTTCGTCGACCAACCCGTCGGTGTTCGGCCAGGCGGTGACAATGACGGCAACGGTGACCTCGCCGGCCGGCGCCCCGACCGGCAGCGTGACATTCGCCAGCGACGGCAACACGCTGGGCACGGTGGGCCTGGCCGGCGGAGCCGCCACCCTGATCACGGCGACCCTCCCGGCCGGCACCCACACGATCTCGGTGACCTACGGCGGTGATGCGAACGTGAACCTCGCGCCAAGCACCGGCACGCTGACGCAGACCGTCAACACGGCCCCGCCGGCTTTGGAGGGTCTCTCCGATCCGAACGTCTCTCCCCTTATGAACGCCCTATCCGGCGTCATCAGGGACAACGCCGGCAACCAGATCATCGGTTTGGACCCCCCCTGCGCCATGACCGGCCCTTATCAAGGCCTCTCTGACACCGACAAACTGGTTAAATCGCGACAGCTGGGAGACGGGTGCCTGCAGTTCGTCACCACATATGACAGTCCCTCGTGAGGACGTCTTCGCCGCGGTGCATACGATATTCAGCAATCCCCCGATTCCTATCGCACCGGTACGTCTATCTCGGCACCCATAATCGCGCCGACGGGAAGCGCTGGAAGTCCAGGACTGCCGATGGCGTTGCTTTCTTGATAATCTAGCAATGCATTCACGGCTTGCGCATTTGCACGCATGATGATTACGTGGAAGAGAATGGAACGGCCTGGTGCAGGTGTTCCAAAGAGAACCGCACAGCTCCAAGCCTTACTATTTGTGTTTGTGTCACAAGGCCGCGCGTTCGGATAGATCTTGCTGTCACCCGGAGGACGTATTGCGAGCCATAGCAACTCGCCGCCTCCGATGTTCTCGAAAGAGCCGCTTGCGGAGAGAACACGAGCGTTGGGACTGCGGGGATCCGGTCTCGCGCCAGTGCTGGTAACCTTGACGCGCGTCGGATGCAGCAATCCCATCCACTTGTCGGCAGTTTCAACCAGGCCGACGATTGTCACTGTAGTAGCGATAAGGGCAGTCGCAGCGACGATTCCCGCAGTTCGGCGATTAGCCTTCTTTGTCGGGGATGACATGGGTCTCCCGTTGTAGACATTGCGACCAAGGGCGGTTTCCCGGTCACGGTTTGAACGCACTCATCGGCGTCGGAGTGGTCGTCGGCGAGGGTGGCGTTGGTGCCGGCTCGATGGTCGGGGTGGGGGTCGCTGGCGGCGATGGGCTGGTGGTCGTTGGCGATGGTGACGGCGAACTGGTTGTCGTGGGCGGTGGCGTCGTCGTGGGCGGCGGCGTTGACGTGGGCGGCGGCGTTGACGTGGGCGACGGCGTGGTCACCGGTGGCAGTGGTGACGCACTCGTGGTCGTCGTGGGGGGTGTCGTTGTGGTCACCGGCAACGGTGGCGGAGTCGTTGTCATGGTGGGGGGAGCCGGGGCGAGCGGCGCGGGTTGGGTAGTGGCTATTGGTGCGAGCGCTGCTAGCAGGGAAGCGTCCGTAACGAGGGTGCGGCCGCCGTTGCCGGTAGTTCCCGGCGGGATCGGTCCGGGTGCGGACGGTGTCGGGGTGACGCCGGTCAGGTAGGCATGGGCCCACTGCAGCACGATGTCGACGTAGGTTGTGGAGTGGTTGTAGCGGAAGACAGCCGCTTGCTGCTGTGCCGGATCGGCGAGGTCGGTGCCTGCGGAGCACAAGTAGATGCCAGTGGTGATGGTGGCGTCATAGATGTTGTTGGGGTTGGCGACACCGTCGCCGTTGCCATCGACACCAAAGGCACGCCAACTGGCGGGGATGAACTGCATCGGGCCCACCGCTCGATCCCAGACCGGGTCCCCATCCAACTGACCATGGTCGGTGTCGGAGATGGCAGCGACGCCCGGCGAACCGTCCAGCCGTGGGCCCAGGATCGGTCCCAGGGTGTTACCGAAGGCATCGAGGCGCCCGTCGCTGGCATGATTGGACTCGATACGCCCGATCCCGGCCAACACCGACCACGACAGGTGACAGCCCGGCCGGATGGCCGCCAAGGTCCGCTGGGCGAACTGGTAGGCATCAAGCACCACACCCGGGATCCCTAGCGGTCCATCGGGCAGGTTCGGTGGAGTCGGGATCCCCGCTGGCGGGGTGCTGACGGGATCACCCGACACCGAGCCCGGGGCCACCCCGTCACCAGGCAGCGCTGCACTGGGAACGGCGTCGCTGGTCATCGGGTCGGCAGGCAGCGTCCCGGTGACCCCGAGCCCAGCTGGATCTGCGAGACGGCCCACGGGATACCCGTCAACGGTCGATACCGGGGCACTCAGGATCGCGACCGGCACCCCCACGCTGAGGAGCAGACCGATCAAGGCCACGACCGCCCGGGTGCGGCGCCCGTGCACCACCAGCCGCGGTGCAGGTGGGTGGTCGATGCGGTGGCGGGGGGTCATGACGTCCTTACCGTTGCTGGGTGCGTCGGTTGTGGGGTGCTGGTGGGGTTAGCCGAATCGGCCGTTGACATAGTCAGCGGTGCGGGTATCTGTGGGTGCGCCGAAGATCGTCTCGGTGGGTCCTTCTTCGACGATCACGCCCGGCGTGCCCTGCTCGGCGAGGAAGAAGGCGCTCTGCTGGGAGACACGTTGTGCCTGCTGCATGTTGTGGGTGACGATCACGATGGTCACCTCGTGGGCGAGCTCGGCAATCGTCTGCTCTATTCGGCGGGTCGACGTGGGGTCCAACGCTGAGCAGGGCTCATCCATCAGCAGCACTTGGGGGCGCACCGCCAGCGACCGTGCGATGCACAACCGCTGCTGCTGGCCGCCCGACAGCGCACCACCAGGTTGGCGCAACCGGTCTTTGACCTCATTCCACAACCCGGCCTTGGCCAGGCACTCCTCGATCAGATCGTCCTTCTCATCACGGGAGGCCTTGATCCCGGTGAGCTTGAGCCCGGCCGTGACGTTGTCGGCAATGGACATCGCCGGGAACGGGTTAGGTTTCTGGAACACCATCCCGATCGCCCGGCGGGCATCGGTGAGCTTCCACCGCGAGTCATAGATATCCGATCCCGACAACAACACCTCACCCGCCAACGTCGCCGAGGGGATCAACTCGTGCATCCGGTTGAGAATCCGCAAGAAGGTCGACTTACCGCAGCCCGAGGGTCCGATCAAGGCGGTCACCGACCCCGCCGGCATGAACAATGACACCCGGTCAAGCACCTTACGATCACCGAACCACGCCGAAATCGACCGCGCCTCCAACGCAGCCAAATCATCAGGCACCCGCACAGCCTGCAGCGGCATCGCGGGCATGATCGTGGTCATCGCATCAGAGATCACGACGTCAGACTCCTCGATTTCAGGTCGTCGGGCCTTCTGCCGGGTGTCGGTCACTCGCCCACTCAGCGCTGCCCTTCCAGGGGGACGCTGCCTCCCGAAAGTGAACGAGAGAAGGCCGGCAGCAGGCGGTAGAATTACTACCAACCCCACAAGGGACAGCTACTTACCGCCGCTGATCGACTGTCAGGACCTGTTAAAGCGCCAGACACTAATAATTACATCCTGCCGGTCACTCGCGCGTCAGGTGTGTCGCCCCCGACAGTCAGAGCCGACTCTTTTTACGTTGCAACCAGAGAACTAAGACCAGACCCGCGGCCAGGAGGATCAAACCTCCGAGAAAGAGGACCGCGATTGGAGCGCCGGTGTTCGCCAGGCCGCCCGTCGCTGCCGTGTTTTGCGTCCCACCGCCTGTGTCAGACGGTGTGTTCGTACCCCCGTTGTCGGTCGTGCTCGTCGGGGCAGGGGTAGCGCTGTCCGACGGCGTGTCGGTCGGAGTAGCTGTGGGAGACGAGGTCGGCGACGGGCTCGGGCTCGACGACGGACTCGGTGACGGGCTCGGGCTCGACGACGGACTCGGGCTCGGCGACGACGAAGAAGCGCCGGTGTTGTAGTGCGTGGAGTCGGTGAAGAATTGGGAACCGATGAAGGTGGCGAACTCCTGATTTCCGTCGTTCTGGCAGTGCACAGTGAACTGGTACTCACCAGGTGTCACCTGCTGCAGACCCCGGTCGACGACGGCCTGCAGGAGGCTGTTGTCTTCGCCGACCTCGAAGGGATCGGTCAGCGACAGGGTGATTGCTTCCGGCTGGTGGGTAACATAAGGGTTGGCCGGTGGGAAAGGCTGGTTCGACCCACCAATCGGCCCCACAACCGTCATCAGGTCCTGGGTGGTGCCCGCCGGGCAGCCGCCAGACGTAGTCGCCGTCACAATGGTCTGGTCACTGCCAGTCGATGGACGAAACGTGAGGGTGCCTACTGGTCCGGTGGCGCTGGCCACCCCGTTGCTGATGAGCAACGACCCCCCAGCGACAGCGACCGCCGCGACCGCCATCGTAAACCTGGTCAAGAATCTCTTCTTATCCACAGAATTATTCTTCCAGTCGAGGGATTGAATCATGCCAGGGAAAGCGCCGGACTAGTCTCCGGGACCCGCAGTATCGATGCCATTACTTGCGTCAGCCTGGATTGCATCGCTGCCGCAGTCGTAACGCGCATGAGCGGGCGAACCATCGGGAACCTCCATTCCAGGGGTGGTCACAGCATGTTCGGCAATAAGGCCGCAATCTGGTCTGACATGGTCAATCCCAGCGCGACGAGCACCGGCAAGCCGATCACCCAGGCCTGCCACAGTCCCGTCTGGAAACGGACCCACACAGTGGCGACCGCGGCAGCGACCAGCAACATTGACCACCCGACGAGGTCCAGCAACCCCGAGTTGTCGCCCGCCATCAGGGCATCAGCCGCCGGTAGAGCCGCTGTTGGCAGCTGGGCGGGTCTGGACTGGGCGGCTGTGACCAGCTTCGCGTCGACCCGAAGCACGTCGGCGGGGGCCAACGCCGGCCCGTCGGTGGTCACCAGGGTGAGCCGACCCTGGCCACTGGGCAGCGCGGGTGGTAGCGGATCACCGGCGCGCCGTACATCGAGCACCTTGAAGGAGTGCTTGCCCTGCCCGGTGGTCACGGTGATCTGGTCCCCGGCGTGCAGCTGGCCTAGGGACCTGAACGGTTCGCCATAGGTCGCGCGCCGCCCGGCGATCACGCTGATGCCGACCTGGCCTGGAAGCGGGGTGTCTCGCCTATGACCCGGACCGGCCATCGTAGTGGTCGATGAGGTGCCCTCCACGACCACTTCCCGCAGGTGCAATGCCGGGATCTCCAGCAGGGCGACCGGGGCTCCCGCAGTCAACGGCTTGTTCGCGTCATCGAGCGGACCGACCGGCGCCAGCCCGAAGTCAGGGCCCTGGGCAAGCTCGATGCGGAACTGGGGGGCGAGCTGAGCCTGATCGCGGTCGTGCCGCAGATTGCCCAGCACTGTCAGTTCGATCAGGAAGGTCAGCGCCAGGACCGCGAAGATACCCAACACCTGACCGGCCAGCCGAAACTCAGGTCTGCTGAGGGGCAGCGGGGCAGCCACCGGTTGGGGTCGCTCGCCGCGCTGTGCCGGTTGCTCATCCACCTGGTGGCGCTCCTGCAGCGCGGCAGCGCCTGGCCGGTGGTCGGCGCGCTCGTACCCATGCCGCTGGCGGGATGTTCCGGCGAAAATGCGCCGGAATCCTTCAGCCGGGACTCGGGTGGTCACGATGCGAGCCGCTTCCGGATCGAAAGAAGGGCCAGGCGGGGCTGTCGGTGCATGAAATTCCCTTGCCAGCCGTGAGCGGGAACCGGTGAGAAAACCACCGATCCCCGCTCACGGGTAGTTCTCAGATAGCGGTCAGAGATGCTGTCCGCCGTGGATGGACTGGCTGAATTGCTGGCCCCTGAGCACGGAACACCCGGGGGCCAGCAACAGTTCTAGAACGTGAACGTCACAGTGTTCGACGTTGACGGCTTGAACTTCGCCGCGTTCTTCGGAGTGAATACTGCTGTCACCGAGTGGTGGCCGGCAGGAAGGGTCGTGAAGGGCCCGACGGCGACGCCACCGAACACCGGCACCGGACCACCGATGTTGTTCCCGTTGTCCTGGAACTGCACGGTTCCGGCCGCGTTAAACGGATCCACGTTCGCGATGGGGATCGCGAAGCCCCCCAACCCGAAGGGCAGCGGAACCTCGATCACAGACAGCGTGGTCGTCGTGGCCTTTGCCCCAGGTACTGGGGTAGCCGTAGGCGTCGCGGT
>QHBZ01000197.1 GCA_003244055.1 Pseudonocardiales bacterium
GGCGAGCAATAAGGTATCATTCTTGGTGGTGCACTCACCCTATGACGCCAAGCAGGTTGGAAAGGGAACGGATTCAGGCGCGGGTAACAAAGAGCCGGATCCGGCCACAGCTGAAAACCCACCAGCTGACCTTAAGGCGGGGGGTAAAAAGAGGGAGAAGGAAGGGGCACCCGATACCGCTGCCGAAGCCGGCGCCGGAGGAAAGGACTGAGTAGGATCCGCGTCCGACCTTCACCGGCCTGACCCGCGCTGCTCGTCATCTGACTCGCGTTCGCGATTTGCCGGGTTTGCCATTCAAGCGCTCTCCGGGCGGCCCGTCGGGCCCCGGAGAGCGACTTGTTCTTTACTGACGGCTGATGAACGTCGCAGTGGACACTCGACGTGGGAATGACGGGCACTGATCGCAGCGGCTGGTGACCCGGAGGCCTCTGCGATGCGGTGCTCTCGGCGCTTCACTGCATGGTCGCGACGACATTGTCCTGCTTGCGATGACGGTGCCGTGAGGGGCGTGACCGCACACAGCCTGGACCGCCGTCGCCGGTGGTGTCCCTGAAGGGGTTCGACCCGCGAGACACCGCCGGCGGCCAGGGCCCGCGCGGGACCCCGCCCCACATCTGGGTGAGCGAGGCCCGCGCAGCAGATCGCTCGATAGTCAGCTTTCCTGGATGGTGACGTTGGAGGTGTCGCTCGTGCCGTCGGCTCCTTGGACGGTCACTGTGACCGTGCCCGAGTCGTCAGGGACTTCCACCACCAGGGTCTGCCCATCGATGACAAACGAAACCTCTTGGTCGAAGAGGACCTTTGTCGCCGTGTCCAGGTCCTCGCCTTGGATGATCACGGACTGGCCGGGTGACGCCCGGTCCGGAAGAATACTGTCGATCCGCATGGGTCTCCTTAGCGAGGGGACGAAGGCTGGTTGAGGCCCCAAGGGATACCCGATGTCGAACCGACGCGGCTACATCGTCATCCGTTCGTCAGCGTGGCACGGTCCATGACCAAGGGTTAGGGGTGAGTCCTAGGCTAGTGCGCGGGGTCAGTCCGGTGACCGTGGTGGCGCCCATACGGATCTATTCCTGATCGATGTACCGGATAGCGTGTCGTCCCGGGCTGGTCGCCGAGAGTCATTCCCGCAGCTCAGCCTACCTGGTTGTTGATCGATGCATGGGATAATGGGGGCGCCAGCGGCAAGTGTCGGTCGGTCGCCAGGGCCACGCCAGAGCCAGTGACGGTCTCCCGCCGAGAGTCGGCACCATCCGCTGTCGACCTGCCCGGTGGATTAGCCGCCAGGCGACGGACACCCCGAGTGTGGAACGAATCCGGTGACTGTGCCGTAACATCACGGTAACTATAGGCGGAGTGCGCGGGAGGCATCGTGATCGTTCTCGGCATTGTCTTGGTCGTAGTGTTCGGGTTCCTGATCCCGATCCCGATCCTGTCCTACCTGGGGTACATCCTGATCGTGGTGGGCGTGATCCTGTTGGTGCTCGGTATGGCCGGACGAGAGATCGGTGGCCGACGGCACTACTACTGACGCCGGCGTCCGCACCCGGGTCGCGGCGCGGTCGGTCGGGGAACCGGAGGCTGCGGGTCGCGTGACTGTCTACCTGCCTGCATCTGTTCACGCCCGTGGGCGACCCGCGGAAGTTGAGGCAGCGAGAAGGGTGCGCCCGGAGTCCGGGCGCACCCTTCTCGGGAGGGGCACGTCTACTTGAAGACGTCCTTGATTTTTTCGCCGGCCTGCTTGAGGTTGCCCTTAGCCTGATCCGTTTTGCCCTCAGCCTCAAGCTCGGGATCGTCGGTCGCCCGACCGGCGGTCTCTTTGCCCTTGCCCTTGAGCTCTTCGGCCTTGTTGCTGGCCTTATCCGCCAGACCCATGGTGTTCTCCTTCCGGCACCCCCCGGGGTGGTGGGTGCGCGTTGGGTCGAGGCTAGTCCGCCCAGGGGGGGTGGCGCCCGTGACGTTCGTGGCGGGTTGAGCGTCGGCGATGACGAGGCGGGTGGGGTCAGGTGTGGTCGAGATGGGGGAAGAGCACTTCGCGGGTCAGCAGCAACAGGGCCGCGGCGGCGGGGATGGCGACCAGGGCGCCCACGATGCCCAGCAGGGCACCGCCGAGCAAGACCGCCACGACGGTCACCAGCGCGGGTACTTTCAGCGCCCGGCCGATGATCCGGGGAACGAGTAGGTAGTCCTCGGCGAGGCGGTAGGCCAGGAAGAACCCGGCGGTGGCCAGGCAGACAGGCAGCGACACGCTCAGCGCGACCAGGCACACCACCAGCCCGGCGAGGATGGAGCCGATCACCGGGACCAGGTCCAGGATCGCCACGAACAGGGCCAGCAGCAGCGCATAGGGCACTCCCGCGATCACCAGGAAGGTGAACGTCAGCGCTCCGGCGATCAGTGAGATCACCAGGTTGCCCAGCACGTATCCACCGACCTTGGCGAAGATCTCATCACCGAGCAGGATCGCGCGGGGACGGCGGGAATGCGGCACCAGCCGATATATCGTCGCCCGGATCCGGGCCAGGTCGGCCACGAAGTACATGGTCAGCACGACCAGGATCAGGCCGCTGGTCAGCGCGCTGAACACCACCTGACCCGCCCCGAGCAGGCCGTTGACCAAACCGGAGGCGTCCCCGCTGAGGGTCTGCTGCAGGCGTTGCTGCAAATGCAAACGCTCGCTGAGTTGACCCAGCAGCGAATTGTGACTTTGCACCCGGGCGAACATGGTCGGGGCTTGGGTGACGAACTGGGTGGTCTGTTTGACCAACGGGGGGATCGCTGCGGCCAGGAACCCCCCCACCACACCGAGACCGGCCACTAGCACGATGAGCACCGCGGACCACCGCGGGAACTTGTGCCGGGCCAGCAACGACACCGCGGGTTCCAGCCCGATCGCCAGGAACAGCGCCAGCCCAATCAGCACCAGCACATCCCGCACAGTGATGACCATGTCGGCCAGACCAACCATGACCGCGACGCCGGCGGTAGCGCTCATGCCGATGAAAAACGGTGATCGGCGGTCCAGCGGCCTGCCAGGTCGACCCAGGGCGTGCTCGGGGGTGCTGATCTGGGCGGCGACCGCTTCGGCGGCGGCCACGGGACCCTCGTGTTCGGTGTGCGGTTGACCGACCAGAGGGTGGTGGCCCGCTTCGGGCTGTGAGCGTCTGACCCGGTTTCCGTTCCTGCGCCGAGCCTTGCCTCGATCGTGGGCTGCTACCACCGTTTCCTCCTACCCCGGTTCAGCGGGATTCTGATGTCCCCGACACGGGCATGTCGACGGCCTGCCGGTGTGTGCAGCCACGCCCTAACTCGTTCGGCTGCGAATTGCCCCGTAGATACCGGTGGCGATGAACAGCACGATCCCCACGATCGCCAGCCACAGCAGTGCCTTGATGGCGAACCCGACGATGACAAACGCAAGCCAGACGAGGAGCAATGCGATGATCAGACCCATGGGATGGAGGTCCCTTTCCTGATGACGATGCTCGTAACCGAACGTAACCGGCTATGATACACACCGTCATGATCCACACACCTCAAACCCCGCTGGTCGATTGCTCCGACGGGTCGCGTCCGGAGTGCGGCGGTGCAGGCGGGCGCTGAAATCACCTACTGTCCACCGGGGAGGCGCGCTGCACAACGGTGTGCGGGTGCTCACTCGGTGACTGCGACCCAGCAGCCCCGGCCAGAGGAACTCGATCACGTTACACTCGTCGCGGCCGGTGTCGGGATCTGGATCGGCGAAATCGTGGGGGACGCTGGGCCTACGGGTGCAAACTTCAACAGCCGAGTGGGAGTCTTGATCGTCCTAGACTTTCGCCGTGGCTCGGTGAGGGGAGGCAGTGGCGTGCCGGGAATGTGCTCTGGGTCCAGGGTGGAGACCGCGGCGGATGCTGCCCACCGTGCGGGCGTTGTTGCCAGAGGTTCTTGCGGCGCTGACTGGTAGCCAGGGTCTGCGCGAGGTGCTCCAGCACTGTGCCCGGGTGGTCGTTGAGGGCCTTGACGCCGGGTTCGCCCGGATCTGGGCGCTCAAGGACGCGACGCAGATCTTGGAACTGGCTCCGGGCGCCCGGAGCCAGACGACCAGAGCGGGGGCCACGATGGGTGGGTTAGTTTCTCGCACTTCTTGGATGCGGGACATTCCCGATGATACTCCGGTGACGGCGCTGAGCATTCCTGGTACTCACGATTCGGGCTGCATCGGGGGCCCGTTGGGGGTTGCCCAGACCCAAAACCTAGACCTGGTACATCAACTGGATGCGGGGATACGGTTTCTGGACATCAGACTCGCGCAGTACCAGGACGACCTTGTCGTCCACCACGACGTGGTGTGTATGGGTAAAACCTACACAGAGGTTCTGGACATCTGCGCCGGCTTCCTCAAGGAACATCCTTCCGAAACCATCCTCATGTCAGTCAAAGACGAAGACCGTGTCGATAGCGGCCTTGGTCGATTCGCACCTTCGGAAATACTCGGAAAGCTGTCCATGGGAGACACTCCGGACGCAGACGAGGACCCCTCCTCCTTTGAGCGCTCCCTGACAACGCAGACGTGGGAACACATCGGCAACGCGCCACTGTTTTATAATTTCGTAACCCAGGGCGGTGGTGATGATTCGCCGACTCTGGGGAATGCATTCACCTCGGGAACAACGCTGGGTGACGTCCGCGGCAAGATCGTGTTGTTGCGAAGATTCGACAGTAACGACGACGTCGGGCTCGACCTGACCTACTGGCCGGACAACCAGACCTTCAGAAGTGCAGCAGCACCACCGGTCCACGTCGTGCACGATCGCTATCAGGGTCTGGAAGAGGACGAGAAGTACGAACTCATCCTCACCCACCTAGAGGAAGCGCGCCATGGTGACCTCGAAGATCTGTACATCACGTTTTCCAGCGCCGTTGAGGTGAGAGCGCACGGCTTCGCGGAGACGATAAATCCACGTCTCAACGACTACCTTGCTAGCTCTCCCGGAGGGCGCGTCGGGATCATCGCGATGGACTTCTTCGAAAACCCTCCACAATTGGTCTCCACCGTGATCGCAATGAACATGCAATGACGCGCCGGCGGTCATATGGAGCAAACACAGGCAACATCATCCAGGTTGACGATATCCGAGGGACAGTCGGGCACGGTGTTGTGGCGCTGTAGCGGCTTATCTGGCAGGCAGCCACCACGGTGACGAAGAAGTCGTCGATCTGGCGGGTGACCTCCATGAAGGTGGTGAAGTCGACCGGTTTGGTGACATAGGCGTTGACGTGACCATCGAGGACAGTCACCAGCTCACCCGACGCGACGGTCCGCAGGTTTACACAGCGGTACTCCGATCCCGACTGGACGAGCCTGAACAGCACCAGCAGCAACCGATCAAGATCAGGCCCTCTCCAGTCCGTCAAGCGCCGGGCAAGCGCGAGAAGTCTCAAGAATTACTGACATGTAGGCCCGCAGCTCAGCGGACTTCCGGGTTATCGGGCCAGGTCATCCGGGTATTGTCCTTACCACTGGTCCTGGTGACAGGGTGGTGGTCGGGCCACGGACACGGTGCCCCTTTCGGCCCGGCGGGGACAGGGCGACACAGCGACCGGTCGGCCTCAGCCAGCCAGGTCGCCGCTCCAATCCGAGGCCTGGTAAAAGACTAGGCACTCGGACGGTGTGGCGTCATCTAGCTAGGGCGTTGCGAACCGCCGAGCCGACCCCGACCAGCCGCATCCAACCCTGGCGGTCGGTGAGGACCTGCTGGGTCCGGGTCAGCACATCAAACAGTCGATAGTCGCAGCTGGTCACCCCGGCCAAATTCAGCACCAGGTACCGAGTGTCGGTGTCGAACAGCACCTGCAACTGCCCATACAACTGCGTCAGCCCCGTATCGTCGAGCTGCCCGGTCACCGACAGCAAGCCCACCTGCTCGGCGCTGACCCTCACCGCCGTTGGGTCGGTCAGCGCGGTCAACGCGTCGGCCAGGCAACGGTAACTATCGAACTGCTCCAGCAACCCCGTGACTTCCAGCGAGCGCGCCACGGTCCGGGTAACCAAGCCGGCGAGATGCAGCTGCACCCCGGTGGTCTGCCGGGCAAGTTCGCGAACCCGCAGCAGACAGCTCAACCCGTTGGAGCCCAGAAAACGCACCGCTTGAAGGTCCAGGATTAGATCCGCAGGAACCGCGGTGAGCTGTTCGCGTACGCACGCTTCGAGCAGCGGCGTGGTGAGCATGTCCAACTCGCCGTCCACCGCCACCACGCATACCCCGACCGCCGGGTGCCGCACGGTCAGCCCGAGCCGCGCAGCCAGCGTCCGCAGCGCGAGACTATCGGCCGACGCACCACTGGCGAAGACGGCGGTGTCGACCGAGTTGGTCGGGGGATCGATAGCAGATCGGTCCGCGTGGGCGTCGCGCAGGTCTGTCGTGATCGTCACTAGTCTGGCGGATCGGCGCGCCGGATCCGGCGTTGACGCGGGTGTCGGGGATGGCCGCGGTCACCGAGTTGTGTGATCGGCTGGGGGTGGTTGAGGCGCTGGACGCGGCGGTGGGGCCGATCAAGGCGCGTGGTCGCGGGTTGGGGGCCGGTGGGTTGCTGGTGGGTCTGGCGTCGGCGCAGCTGGCTGGTGAGGACTTCTTGGTG
>QHBZ01000198.1 GCA_003244055.1 Pseudonocardiales bacterium
GGATTCGTGGCCAACGAGCTGATTCGACCGGTGAAACCGAAGTTCCACGAACCCGCTGCGCCGCGGGGGGCCGCGAGTCTGGCGGAGAGAGGTATGCCGTGACCGAGATCCGCGAACGCATGCCGGTCGGAGAGCCGCGCAACCTGGCACCGCTGATGGCCCTGGCCTGGCTCTGGGTGCTCGCGCCATTCGGCTACGGGGCTTATGAGCTCCTGGTCAAGATCCCCGCGCTGTTCGGAAGCTGAGCGGGCCCACTACCGTGTCTGAGCCCCCCGACGACGACGGAGCCTGGGTCACCGGACAGACCATCAACACCGAAGGCGGCTTTCGCCGGTGAGGCTGACCGTTGCGAGCAGGCAACGGCTTACCCGCTAACCGGGCAGTTGGATGCGCAGGGCTGCCCCCGGCTCAGATCGTTCGAGCAGCTCCACCCGGCCGCCGTGGGCCGCGGCGATCTCGCTCACCAGCGCCAGACCCAGCCCGTAACGCCGCCTACTCTGCGATGGCCCAGGCCTGCCGGAGACGAAGCGCTCGAACAGCCGCGGAGCCAGTTCGGGATCGATCCCCGGGCCGTCGTCGGAGACGTCGACGAGGACATGCCCATTGCGGGCCTGCACGGCCACAGTCACTTCGTGCTCGGCGTGCCGCACGGCGTTGTCCACCAGGGCGGTGACCGCGCGCCGCAACGCGACCGGAGAGCCCTGCGCCCGGACCGGCCCGGTATCGGGTTTCGGGCCGGTCAGCCGGACGTCCCGCTCGGCCGCCTGCGCGGCCGCCGCGGCGAGGACCCCGTTGGCGAGCTCGGTGAGGTCGACCGGCTGACGGGATTGCGAGGCCACCGGGTCCGCGGCCATCAGCAGGTCCTCGAGGATCTCGCCGAGCCTGGTGCTGTCGGCGACGATGCCCTCGACGTCGGGCAGTAGCGCAGCCGGCCCGCTACCGAGCTCCAGATCGCTGCGCAGCCGCCGCCGAAGCAGCTGGGCACGGGTGTTGAGCAGGGTCACGGGGGTCCGCAACTCGTGCCCGGCGTCGGCGACGAACCGGCGCTGCAAAGTCAGGGCGGCTGACAGCGGTCGCAGTGCGCGGTACCCAAGCCAGGTCCCGACCGCAGCGGCGAGCAGCAGACCAACCCCGCTACAGACCAGCAGAGTGACGATCAGCCGGTCACGTTCGGTGTGATTGGCGGTGAGGTCCAGGACGCCCTGCGCGATCGTGCCGTCCGGCTGGCGCAGGGTCTCAATGCGGTAATCGACGGTGCCGATCCGGACCTCTGCGGACTCCCGGGCGCCAGCCGTGGTGGCCCGGGCGATCGCCCCGGTGTCCGGCAGCCCCGCGGGCATGCCCTGGGTGACCGCCTTCCCCTCGCGCCCCTGTAGGGCGAGCCAGACCCCGGCTGGCGGGTCGATGACATCGTCGGCGCGGGTCACGGCCGCGTCGAGCAGCGTGCTGGCGGCGTGGCGCTGGCTGCTGAGTACCACGGCTACGGCGGCGGCCGACAGCAGGACGACGATCGCCGAGGCGAGCAACGCGGCCTGCAACCCGAGCCGTAACGCCGCCCGGCGCAGCAGCGCGGACTCGACGCCGGACGCTCGGGTCATCGTCGCGGGTTGCGGCCGAGACGGTAGCCGCGGCCGCGCACGGTGTCGACGATGCCGCGCCCGAGCTTGCGCCGCAGATAGTGCACGTAGGTATCCACCACGATCGGGCTTTCGGCCTCGGTGAACACGCCGGTGAGCAGATCGGCGCGGCTGAAAATCTGTCCGGGCCGACCGGCCAGCGTGGCCAGCAGCCCGCACTCCCGTTCCGAGAGCCGGACCGGTTCGGTGCCAGCGCCGGCGTGGTCAGCGGCGGCGGAGACCTCTCGGGTGTCGAGGTCGAGTCGGTAACCGCCGACCGGCAGCATCCGGGCGGCGTCGAGGTGGCGACGGCGCAGTGCCCGCAGCCGGGCGAGCAGCTCGTCGACGTCGAAGGGTTTCGCCAAGTAGTCCTCGGCGCCGGCATCGAGCCCAGCGACCCGGTCCGCGGCGGTGCCGCGCGCGGAGAGGACCAACACCGGGGTGGTGACGCCATGGCGGCGCCACCGGCCCATCAGGTCCAGACCCTCAATGGCCGGTAACCCGCGGTCCAAGACGATCACGTCGTAGCTGTGGGTGAGCCCGAGGTGCAGGCCGCGATGTCCGTCGCCGGCGACGTCGACGTGGTAGCCCTCGTCGACGAACAGCGCGGCGAGGATGGCGCTGAAGTCAGGCTCGTCCTCGACAAGGAGCAGCCGGAAGCCGCCGGTGGCGGGCGGTGGGCTCAAGTCCACAGCGGCCATCTTGGCCCCCGCCCGGATCCGGGGTACAGCGGGCAGCGTGCATTGTCGGACTTCCCAGCATTCTCTAAGACCGCTCTAAGCTTTCCAGAGCACGCTAAGGTCATGGACCACTCCCAAACTACTGCGGCCGCCCGCCCGCGAACGCGGCCTTCGACGGGTCGCGCAGACGACTCGCCGGCAAGGAATCAACCCCCTACGGGCACCCCACCACCAGCCGCCGGCGCTGGTCGTGCGGTAGGGAGCAGCCTGGTTGCGCGGATGGTCGGCGTCGTGGGGTGCCTTGCGATCGTCGCGATTCACGTCCTCGACCAGGGTGGCATGCCCGGCACAAAAGGCCCGGACTATGTCCAGGTCATGTACTACGCGCTGGAAGCCGCGGGCGTCCTAGCGGCGGTGTTGCAGCTGACCAACAAGACACGGGTGGGCTGGTTGCTCTCGCTGGGTGTCGCAGCCGGCCCGATCGTGGGCTACGTGCTGTCCCGCGGACCGGGGATGCCCAACTACACCGACGACATCGGCAACTGGGCCGAGCCCCTCGGCGTCGTCAGCCTCGTCGTCGAGGGCATCCTGCTGATCCTCGCCGCGGCATCGCTGCGTTGGTATATGCCTCGTCAGTGAACAGTTTCGCGTCCCGCGGACGCTGAACGCGCCAAACAGACGTACCGACACCCCGGGCAGCGACCCGCGAGACGGACCGCTGGCTGGACGACCTTGATGCCATACCGATAGCTTTCGGGGTATGGCCCCACGGGAGCGGACTACCAAGAAGATCACCGTCACTCTGCCGATCGAGGATGCCGAGGCTGTGGAGCGGCTAGCCGAGTCTGGCCAGGTCGAGTCCGTCAGCCGGTACGTCACCGAGGCCGTGGCATTCCGCCGTGCCCGTGAGGACGGCCTGGCCGTTCTCGAAAGCCGGTTCGGCAAGCCACCGGAGTACGCCCTGGAATGGGCACGTACCCTCATCTCGCGCCGCCTCAGAGCGCCAGGACCCACCGCGTGAGCCAGGCCTTCGGTGGCTGGGTGCTCGACCACCACGCACTGGCCGCCTGGGCACGGGTCGAGCCGTATGCCCAGTCCTTGGTCTGGTCGGCGATGGAGGTGGGCATGGCCGTAGCCGTGCCGGTGGCGGCGCTGCCCCTGGCCTACGCCGCCACCAGAAAGTCTGAGCACGAGGTCCTGCGCGCGCTACTGGATCTCCCGGTGACGCTGCGCGACCCGCTCACCGAGACCGATGCCCCGGCCCTGGGCGGTATCCTCGCCGGCGCCGCCGATCCCGGCGCGCTGGGCTCCGACGCCCTGGCCCTGGCCTGCGTCGTGCACTCCGCCCGTCGCCGCGGCTGGCCCGTGCTCACCGGAAGCGCCGCCGCGCTGCGAGCTCTGGACCCAGACCTGGGAACCGACGAACTGCCGTAAGGGCGGCCTGCCCGACCCTCGCCCTGAGGCTGAAGCCATCCGGGGAGCGGACGCGCGAGAATCGGGGCATGGACGGGACCGAGGAATTCGACTACATCATCGTCGGCGGTGGTTCGGCGGGCTGCGTACTGGCGGCCCGGCTGTCGGAGGATCCGTCGGTCACGGTGTGCCTGCTCGAAGCCGGCCCATCCGACGTCGACGACCCAAAGATCCTGGCGCTGGAGCGGTGGCCGCGGTTGCTCGGTTCCAGTTACGACTGGGACTACCCGATCGAACCGCAAACCCGCGGTAACAGCTTCGTGCGGCATTCTCGCGCCAGGGTGCTCGGGGGGTGCTCGTCGCACAATTCCTGCATCGCGTTCTGGCCACCCCGAGAGGACCTGGACGAGTGGGCCGCGCTCGGGTGCACGGGCTGGCGCGCTGACGACTGTTGGCCGCTGATCGCACGGTTGGAGAACAGCGACGGCCCCGGCGATCACCACGGCCGCACCGGCCCGGTGACGCTGCGCCAGATCCCGCCACATGACCCGTGCGGTGTCGCGGTGCTGGCCGCCGCGGCCGCGGTCGGGTTGCCCACCGTGCGCTTCAACGAAGGCGCCACCGTCACCGAGGGAGCCGGCTTCTTCCAAATCAACGCCGACGAGCACAACACCCGCAGCTCATCCTCGCGCGGGTACCTACACCCGATCATGGGTCGGCGGTCCAACCTGGTGGTGCGCACCGACGCCTGGGTCAAGCAGGTGCTTTTCGACGCGGACAAGCGTGCGACGGGCGCGGAGTATTTCGAGTCTGGTCGGTCCGCCACCGCGCACACCCGGCGGGAGGTGATCCTGTCCGCCGGGGCGATCGACACTCCCAAGCTGCTCATGCTGTCCGGCATCGGACCAACCGAGCACCTGCGCGACGTCGGCATCGGCGTCCTGGTCGACAGCCCCGGTGTCGGGTCCAACCTCGACGACCACGTGGAGGGCCTGGTGATGTGGGAGGCATCGAAACCGATGGTCACCAGGTCCACGCAGTGGTGGGAGATCGGCCTGTTCAGTCGGACCGAGCCGGGCCTCGACCGGCCGGATCTGATGATGCACTACGGCTCGGTCCCTTTCGATATGAACACCGTGCGCTGGGGCTACCCGACGACGTCCAACGGCTTCTGCCTGACGCCGAACGTCACCCGCGGCAGGTCCCGGGGGACCGTCCGGCTCCGGTCACGAGACTTCCGGGACCGGGCGAAGGTCGACCCGCGCTACTTCACCGATCCCGAGGACCACGACATCACCGTGATGCTCGCCGGGATCACGCTCGCCCGCGGGATCGCCGCGCAGCCGGCGTTGCGGGGCTGGATCGAACGGGAACTGGCGCCCGGCCCCGAAGCGGTCGCCGACGACGAGCTCATCGACTACATCGCCAAGACACACAACACCGTCTATCACCCCGCGGGCACCGCCAGGATGGGTGCGGGGAACGACCCGGGCGCCGTGGTCGATGCGCGGCTGCGGGTCAAGGGCGTGACCGGGTTGCGCGTCGCGGACGCGTCGGTCATGCCCTTGCTGCCGGCCGTCAACCCGAACATCACCGTCATGATGATCGGGGAAAAAGCCAGCGACTTAGTCGCGCAGGACACCGGTCAGCGACGCGTTTGAAGTGCTGCGACAAGGCGGTCCACCGCGGCGCCCAATCCCCACCTGTGCTGCAACGCCGTGAGCACGGCGGGGTCGGCGGGCTCCGGGGACAGCGCGTCATCGCGATCCTTGCGCACCGGGGCGTCGGTAGCCACCCGCGTGACGCTGGGCGCCAGCTCCAGATAGCCCCGAGCGACGCGCAACTTGGCTCGTATCCCCGCGGCGAGCGCCGATTGCGGATCATCCAGTGCAGCGAGCAGGCCCTCCACCGAGCCGAACCGGCTGATCAACGTGGCGGCGGTCTTCTCGCCGATTCCTGGCACCCCGGGTAGCCCATCGGACGGGTCTCCGCGCAACGCGGCCATATCCGCGTAGCCGGGCCCGGCGCCGGCTTCCGGCAGCCCGTAGCGGCTCGCGAGCTCGGCAGGGCCGATCACCTCCGCCTTGGCCAGCCCCCGCCCGACGTAGACCACCCGCACCAGAGTCGGCGCGGCGCGCACGACCTGGAACAGGTCCCGGTCACCGCTGACTACCTCGACGGGGTCGCGGCGCTCGGCCGCGGCCAGCGCGCCGATCACGTCATCGGCCTCGTACCCCTCCGCGCCCGCGGTGGCCAGACCCGCAGCGGCCAGCAGTTCGAGGATCAGCGGGACCTGTGGGCTCAGCGTGTCCGGCACCTGCTCGACGTCCGGCGCACCGGGCCCGGTCTGCTCGGCGACCCGGTGCACCTTGTAAGAGGGGATCGCGGCGACCCGGAAGGCCGGTCGCCAGTCCAGGTCCAGGCAGGCGACCAGCCGGGACGGCCGGCGCTGCTCGATCAGCCGGGCAACCATGTCGGTGAAGCCGCGCACCGCGTTCACCGGGGTGCCGTCCGGAGCAGTGATCGACTCCGGTACTCCGAAGTAGGCCCGGAAATATAGGCTTGCAGCATCGATCAGCAGCAGCGGCGCGTCCATGAGCGCAGAGCGTAGGCTTCGCCCGTGAGTGGCGATGCGAGCTATGACTCGTATCGCCACTCACGGGTTGTCCACAGTTAGGCTGCGGTTGTGCCCGCCCCACTCGAGACCCTCACGGCCCGCCTTACCCGCACGCGTGACGCGACCCGGGCCGCCGGCTTCGACGCTCTGCTGATCACTCCGAGCCCGGACCTGCGCTACCTGCTAGGGGTCGCCGGCGAGTCCCATGAGCGGCTGACCTGCCTGGTCTTGCCTGCTGACGGTGACCCGGTGCTGGTAGTGCCTGCGCTGGAACGGCCAGGGCTGGACGGCACGCCGGCGCTCGAACTCGGCCTGGAAGTCGCCGAGTGGACCGACGGGCAGGATCCGTACGCCCTGGTCGCCGACGCGCTACGCAGGTCCGGATCGCTGGCGACTCGCGCCGCGGTGGGCGACACGATGCCCGCCGCGCACGTGCTGGCGCTGCGCGACGCGCTACCGGCCTGCCAGCAGGAACTCGCATCGATGGTGCTGGCGCCGCTGCGGATGCGCAAGGACAGCGCCGAAATCGCTGCGCTGGCTGCCGCGGGCAAAGCCATCGATCGGGTGCACGCCAGGATGGGGGAGTGGCTTCGGGTCGGGCGAACCGAGGCGCAGGTCGGTGCCGATGTGGCCGCCGCGATCGTCGAGGAGGGGCACACCGCGGCCACGTTCGTGATCGTCGGTTCCGGTCCGAATGGGGCAAGCCCGCATCACGACGTCTCCGCCCGGGTGCTGCAGCCCGGGGACCTGGTGGTGGTCGACATCGGCGGCCCCACCCCCGAGGGCTACTTCTCCGACTGCACCCGCACCTACTGCCTGGATGAGCCCACCGCGGCCGACGTCGCTGCGGGCTACGCCGTGCTCCAGGCCGCGCAGGACGCCGCGGTGGCGGCTGTCGCGCCGGGCGTGAGTGCGCAACAGGTCGACGCCGCTGCCCGGGTCCCGATCACCGACGCCGGTTTCGGCGACCGGTTCATCCACCGCACCGGGCACGGCATCGGGCTTGACGTGCACGAACAGCCTTACATCGTCGCTGGCAACGCTCTGGTGCTTGAGGCCGGCATGGTGTTCAGCATCGAGCCCGGCATCTATTTCCCGGGCCGATGGGGTGCCCGTATCGAGGACATCGTGGTGGTCACTGACAGCGGCGTGACGCGGCTCAACCACCGCCCTCGCGAGCTCGCGGTGTTGTGACCGCTACAGCCGAACATGAGTCTTTAGTGTTATTCGAGTCACAAAATCAGAAGTCGGCAACCGGAGTTTAACGATGTTCGCGATTGGTCACGCGCATTCAACGCCGGCGTAACAAACAGCTCGCTAGGGTTGGTTAGGTCAGCGAGGGGGCATCTGGTCTGCATCACCGTCCAGGTTCTAGCCCTCAAGAGCGTTGAATTTCCGCCTGAGAAGGAAGTAACCATGACCAGTCAGACTGATGAAGTCCGGGCGATCGAAGGGCCCGATCAGCTGATCACTCCCGAATTCGCTCCACTCGCCGAGTTCGCCGGGTTCGGTGAGTACGAGGCTATGGCCGTCCAGCAGACCGGTAGAGACATGTCAGCTCTGATCGACGGCATGCCAGCGGCTATATCCGGATACCTCACGGCCCGGCCGGAATTCGTGCGGCTGATGGGCGGGTCGGACCCACCGGTCAGCGAGTCATTGATGAAGGAATGGCTGGACAAGACGATCGCTGGGCCCTTTGACGGCGAGCTGGCTGACTTCTTGCGAGAGACCAGCCACGTCGGGGACAAGGAAGTGACCTTTCCGGGTGTGCAGATACCTCTGCCGCCCCAGCTCGTCCTGGCCCTTACTGCCTGGTTGCAGGGAAAAATCCTCGGGGCGACGGGTGAGACGTGCGATGTCGCCACCGTCTCCACCGCCGGGGCGGCTTGGATGAACCAGCTCATGCTTCAGCTCGGTATCATCCTCGAACCTAGCCTTCGAGCACCGGACGCCCCGATGGGCCGGCATGAAACCGCCGAGTTCCATTCCTACGCGGAGCTTGCGGGTTTCGGCGCCAAGGAGGCGTCCATCCTGCGTAAGACCGGTGCGCTACTGGAACCAGCGGCCGGTGGCGTGATCACACTCGCCTATGACTACCTGCTGTCCCGTCCAGAGTCGGCTGGATACTTCCAGGATGCCTCGCATCTGACGCAGCGAAAGATGACACTCAAGAACTGGTGGTCCAGAACCACCACGAAGCCGATGGACAGCAATTTTCACGCCTATATGTCCCGAGTGGCCGATGCCCATGTCAAGGGCGGCGGGACGCATCCTCACGTGGTCATTCCGGCTGACCTGACGATCGCGCTCATGGGATGGGTCGAAATGAGAGTCATGACGGCGTTGAACACCATCGCGCCGGGAGCCGACGGAGAGTATGTCTTCGGGACGATTCCCGAACCGGCCGAGGCCGCGGAGGTGCTCAGGCATGGATGCGGATGCTGACCCTGCAGCTGGGCATCCTGCTCAAGCCCTACCTCGAATCACCTGTCATCGCCGCGGTCGCCTAACGACGTTCGCCATCCAGATCGGCGTCCAGGTCAAGGTCGACCTGGACGCCGATCGCTACGCTGGTTGCGGGTGTCACCGGCGTTCTCGTCGTTCCACCCCCGCGGAGAGCCGGATGCGGTGTGACGAGTCCACCGGGTCAACCAACTCGATGCCGATGACCACCACGCCCAGGACCTCACGCTCGGGTGGGTAGATCTGGCGGATGTTGGCCAGCTGCTCCTCCCGGGTGGCGGTCGGGTTCACGCTGGCCACCGACTCGTGGTCGAACATCTCCTCGAAGCTGGTGTAGCGAGCCACTCGGGTGACGCAGGCCGATCGCCGCTTTCGCCTGGCGCACTTTCTCGCCGGCCTGCTCGCGGGCCCGCTTGGCGCCGGCATGCAGCACCGCCCGGACGTGCTCCGGGTCGCGGGCGAGCTCGACGTACCGTTCTCGGACCGGCGTCAAGGTAGCCACAACGGCGTCGGCGACTGCCTCCTTCAGCTCGCCGTACCGGTCGAACAGCTGGGCTAGGCGCTCGGGCTCATCGCTGGTGCAGCTGGCCAGGATGGCCAGCAGGTTGGATATTCCCGGCTTGCGTTCTGGGTCGTAGATCACCTCGCTGCCGGTGTCGGTGACTGCCCGCATCACCTTGCGCCTCAATACGTCGGGCTCGTCGAGCAGCCGTAGCGCGCCTGCGGTCGAGGAGCTCGATTTGCTCATCTTCTCGCCGGGCGCCGCCAGGTCCATGATCCTCGCGGCGACCGGTGGATTGACCGCCCGCGGGACTGTGAAGGTGCGCCCGTAGCGGGTGTTGAACCGGCATGCCAGGTCGCGGGCCAGCTCCGCGTGCTGGCGCTGGTCCTCACCGACCGGGACCTCGTCGGTGTCGTAGAGCAGGATGTCGGCGGCCATCAGGATCGGGTAGGTCAGCAGTGACATCCGGACCTGCTGCTGGCGGCGGGACTTCTCCTTGAACTGGATCATGCGCTGCGCCTCGCCGTACCCCGTGGTGCACTCCAGCAGGTAGTGCAGCTCGGTGTGCTCGGGTACGTGCGACTGGACCAGGAACAAGCATCCGTCGGGATCGGCGCCGGCGGCAAGTAGCAAGGTGGCGAACTCCAACGTTCGCCGCCTTACGTCAGCCGCATCGTGTTCCAGGGTCAGGGCATGCAAGTCGGAGATGAACACCACCGTGTCGGTCCTGGCCTGCTCGGCGATGATCGGCCTCATCGCGCATAGGTAGTTGTCCAGATGCAGGTTGCCGGACGGGGTGAACCCGGTGAGTCGTCGTGGCATCGGTTAGCTCCCGTGGATCGGGGCCGCCGTAGCCGGGTCACCGAGGCACAGATACGCGAAACGGCCGCCCAGCTCGGGCGGCCGCGGTGTCGAGGTACGCGGAGAAGCAGTGCCGCCCGTCAGAGGCGCCACCAACCGAGACAGCTACACGTCATCCGCATGTCCTGACCGTAGCACCGAAGCTGCCTGCGGCACACCGGAACCGCGTTGCGTCACGAGGCCGTTCTCCGGGATGACCCTGACGTCGGATCCGGGTTCACACCGAGGCGATCGCAGCCCATGCGAGGGAAAGTGAGAGGGGGCCGCCATGAGGAGGATTCGATGAGCACGTCACTGACCCGTCGCCGAGAAGGCAAGGTCATCGCCGGCGTATGCGCCGGGATCGCCGATCGATACGGCTGGGACGCCAACATGGTGCGGCTGGTGTTCGTTCTGTCTTGCCTGCTTCCCGGTCCGCAGTTCGTGGTCTACCTGGCGCTGTGGGTGCTGATGCCCAAGCGGCCGTACTGAGCCAACCGCCTGATCAGGGAAGGCGCGCGCGCAACCAGCCGTACCAGCCGTCGATACCGTCACCGGTGGTGGCTGAGAGCTGCAGCACCTCCACGCCCGGGTTCGCCCGTCTCGTTCCATCCAGGAAAGCGTCGACGTCGAAGTCGACGTAGGGCAGCAGGTCGGTCTTGTTCAGCAGCACCAGATCGGCGGCGCGGAACATCTGCGGGTACTTCCTCGGCTTCTCCGCACCCTCGGTCACCGAGGTGATGACCACCCGGGCCTGCTCGCCCAGGTCGAACAACGCCGGGCACACGAGGTTGCCGACGTTCTCGATCAGCACCACCGAGCTGTCCGGCGGGTCCAGCGTCTGCAGCCCACCGGCCAGCATCTGCGCGTCGAGATGGCAGCCAGATCCGGTGTTGATCTGCACCGCCGGAGCGCCGGTGGCGCGGATCCGGTCGGCGTCGAGCACCGTCTCCTGATCACCCTCGACGACAGACACCCGCAGCTCGGCGCCCAGTTCCCGGATCGTGCGCACGAGCAGGGTGGTCTTACCGGCACCGGGTGAGCTCATCAGGTTCACTGCGAGGATGCCGCGTTCCGCCAACCACTTACGATTGAGCTCGGCGAGACCGTCGTTGCGGGCCAGCACCGCCTGCTCGAGCGTCACGGTGCGGGTCTCAGGATGTCCGTGCCCATGGCCGTGCTCGTGATCATGTCCATGATCGTGATCGTGATCGTGATCTTCGAGGATGGCGCTGCCGGAGCAGCCACACGTCGCGCACATCAGACCAGCACCTCGACTTCCCGGATTTTTAGTTCTTCTCCCGCGAGCAGTTCGCGGTTCGCGCTGCCGCACTTGCAGAGCACCAGCAGGTCGTTCAGCTCGAACTCCGCGCCGCAGTCCCGGCAGCGGGCCTTCCCTGTGGGTTGGATGATCTCCAGCGACGCTCCCTCAAGCGGAGTGCCCGCGGTCACCAGATCGAAGCAGAACCGGACCGAGTCTGCCACCACACCGGACAGCGTGCCGATCTCCAGGCAGATGCGCTGCACCGGCTGGTCACCCATCCGGTCGCATACCGCCTGGATCACGCTCTGGGTGATCGCCATCTCATGCACAGCAGCGCCCTCCTCGACTCGGCACCAGCGCAGCCCTCTGCCGGGATCTTGTCAAGGCGCGAGAGAATGCTCTTGTGCAGCACTGTATCCGAGTTGAAGTGCGGGTCGAAGGTGTCGTCCAAGGTGTCGGGTTCCGGCCCTACGTCCACGGTCTGGCGCACCGTCTCGGCCTGTCCGGCCGAGTGGGCAACGACACCGCCGGGGTCTTCATGGAGATCGAAGGAACCCAGCAGCTAGTCAGCGAGTTCCTCGCGACGCTACCGGCGCAGGCCCCCCCGCTGGCCGTCATCGAGCAGGTGCGGACCAGTCCGCTGGTGCCCACCGGGGAACCGGGTTTCCACATCGTGTCCAGCAACGCTGCCGGCCGCCCGGACACCTTGGTCTCGGCGGACAGCGCGACCTGTGCGGACTGCCTGCGCGAGCTGGCCGATCCCACCGACCGCCGCTTCGAGTACCCCTTCATCAACTGCACGAACTGCGGTCCGAGGTTCACCATTGTGCGCGACGTGCCCTACGACCGGCCGTTCACCACGATGGCGCCGTTCGCGATGTGCCCCGCCTGCGCCGCCGAGTACCACGATCCCGGCGACCGGCGCTTCCACGCCCAGCCGGTGTGCTGCCCGGCCTGCGGGCCCCGGCTGCGGCTGCTCGACGCCGACGGCGTCGACCTTCCCGGTGAACCGCTGGCTACCGCCGCAGCCTTGCTGACCGGCGGGGCGGTGCTTGCGGTCAAGGGTCTCGGTGGCTTCCACGTCGCTACGCTGGCCTCCGACGCTACCGCCACCGCCTTGTTGCGGGCGCGTAAGCACCGCGAGGACAAGCCGTTCGCGGTGATGGTGGCCGATCTGGACACCGCGCACGCGCTGTGCGTGATCGATCCCGCGGCGGAGCGGGTGCTGGTTGGACGGCGCAGGCCGGTGGTGCTGCTGCCGCGCCGCCCGGACACGCCCCTCGCGCCGGCCGTTGCGCCCGGTAACCGCAATCTGGGGCTGATGCTACCCTACACCCCGCTGCATCACCTGCTGCTCCGCGATACGGCCGGTCCCATCGTGCTGACCAGCGGAAACATCTCCGACGAGCCGATCTCCTACCAGGACGACGACGCACGACGGCGCTTGGCTGGCATCGCGGACGCCTTCTTGACTCACGACCGGGCAATCCACATGCGCACAGATGATTCGGTGGTGCGGGTGTTCCGCGGCGCTGAACTACCGGTGCGCCGGGCCCGCGGCTACGCACCCGAACCGCTGACCCTCGCGCAACCGGTGTCCCGGCCGATTCTCGGCTGCGGCGCCGAACTCAAGAGCACTTTCTGCCTGGCCCGCGGCCGGCACGCGTTCATGTCCCACCACATCGGTGATCTGGAGAACTACGAGACCCTGCGCTCATTCACCGAGGGCATCACCCACTTCCGCCGGCTGTTTGACGTGCAACCGGCGGTGGTCGCCCATGACCTGCACCCGGAGTACCTGTCCACCAAGTACGCGCACGACCTCCCCGACGTTGAGCTCATCGGAGTACAGCACCACCACGCACATATCGCGTCCTGCCTGGCAGACAACCGCGCCGCGGGCCCGGTGATCGGTGTGGCCTTCGACGGGTTGGGCTACGGCAGCGACGGCACCTTGTGGGGCGGTGAGTTCCTGCTGGCTGATCTAGCCGGGTTCCAGCGGCTGGCGCATCTGGTTCCGGTCCCGATGCCGGGGGGCGCCGCGGCCATCCGGCAACCCTGGCGGATGGCGGCCGCCTACCTTGGTGCCGACGCCCCGCAAGCGCTCGCGCTGCGCCACGCCGAGCACTGGGACGCGGTGCTGGCGATGGCGCACCGGCAGGTCAACGCCCCGCTGACGTCAAGCGCCGGACGATTGTTCGACGCTGTCGCGGCGGTACTCGGGATCCGCGACACGATCAACTACGAGGGCCAGGCCGCGGTGGAACTCGAACAGCGAGCCGACCTGACCGAGCGGGGAAGCTACCCAGCCGCGGTGACCACGGGACCAGCGCTGCAACTGCACGGCGCGGACCTGGTGCGCGCCGTGGTAGCCGACCTACAGGCTGGAGTGGCTCCGGAGGTGATCTCCACCCGGTTCCACCACGGCGTCGCGGACGCAATCGTCCGGGTCTGCCTGATGCTGCGGGACTCCACCGGCGTGGACGTCGCTGCCCTGTCCGGTGGGGTGTTCCAGAACGTGCTGTTGCTCGAGCGCACCGTGCTAGGCCTCGAGAGATCCGGTTTCCAGGTGCTCACCCACTCTCGGGTCCCGCCCAACGACGGCGGCATCAGCCTCGGGCAAGTCGCGGTCGCCGCCGAAGTACTGCGTTCTGGATCCGGAACGCAGTAATCGAAGGGTGTACCCGAGACCGCCGGCGTTTCCTCGCCGGCGGTCGCTCCTCAGCCCTGGTTCCCCCGAACTCAACCACGGAGCTGTTCCACGCCAGCACGACAGCTCTGCTGTTGAGTTCGGGAAACCCGAAGCAGGACAGCACCCCTGAAGTGTGGTTTCGACTAAACGATCCTTGAACTGTCTCATGACCCGTCTACCGAACGATTACGGATCGGTTCGGTTTTCTCCGCCGCCTCGGCGTGGCGGGACCCAGAACACAAAGGAACGAGGAGATCTGGTTTTATGCTGCCGAAACCAGGGGAGGCGCGGTCCTGTCTGTCCGATCTGCGGGGATCGTGGTGCAAGCGGGCTGGCAGGGCTGGCGAAAGGGGACACTACTATGCTGCACGGCACCCGACGAATAAGGCGTGTCGGAGCGCGCATGGCGTTCGTCTCGTCAATTCTCGACCCCACCGTGGTCACCCCGCAGGCGGCGGGACGAGGTCGGCCCGGTGGGCTCAAACGGGGGACCGGCGGAGGCGGCGCTTTAAAGACCGCCCCCGCCGGTTGGTATTCCACCCATAGATCATGATCAGGTGGACGGACTCGGGGAGTGATCGCGTGGATGACTTGTGGTCAGATGATTTCGAGGTGCTGCACTGGGTGATTGAGCGCTTCGAGCGCAACGGGCACAGTGTCGAGGTCGGTGAGGTGCTCCGCGTCTTTCCCGAGGAGCACTACGACAGTGTCCGGGAGTCATTGCGACGCTTGAGCTCTCACACCTACCCCGTGGCCGTCAACGGCAGCGGGTCAGGACGACGTGGCAAGCCAGCGGCGTCGGTGGTCACCGAGATCACCGGGAGTGCGCCGCGCGGCGTCAATGGGTTGCCCGACAACGCTGAGCTGCTTGCTGATCGGATGCTGGCGATCCTCGTCGAGGGCGCCGTGCACGAACCGGATCCAGAGAAACGATTCAAACTCAGGGCCGGGCTCGAGGGCGCCGGCGGGATGACTCGAGACGTGCTAGTGAGCGTTGTCGCCGCTGCTATGGCCAAGTCAAACGGAACCGCCTGGTCCAGGTGGCCCCGCTCCCGCGATACCATCGCCCAGGATCATCCCTAGCCGCGAGATCGAAACCGGTTCGAGTGTCCTCAAGTGAATCGCGGCTAGGGGTGCACAGTAGGCAGATCTAAGGAAGATCGAGGTTCCTGAGGTCGACGACGCTCCCGTTGTTTACGCCCCGGTCGATCATTCCCCAGATTCGACCAGCCACCTGCTGAGGGTCGCTGAGCTTGCCCTGTTGGCGAAGATCCAGGAACTTCTGGCGACTTGGGAAGTCTGCCTCCGGCGTGTCGCGAAGACGCCCCTGCATAGCGGTGTCGACAGTGCCCGGAGCCACCGACAACACTTGCACACCTCCGCGCTTGGCCTGCTCATCGCCCACATTGCGCACCCATTGGTCGAGTGCCGCCTTGCCCGCGCCATAAGACGACCATCCCGGATAGACGATGCGCGCGGCACCTGACGTCAGCATGACAAGGTGACGGCGAGCAGAGAGCGAGCGGACCGCAGCCAGGAATAGCTGACCGAGTACCTGCGGGGCAGCACTGTTCAGGAGCACATTGCGCAAGTAGGCCTCGCTGTCGACTTCCGCAGCAAAGCCCATGGGGTCGATGGTGCCGGCGGCCTGGACGAACACCACGTGCTCGCCGCCGAACCCTTCCAATTCCCGACGGAAGGAAGCGCCGACTACGGGCCACGTCGATGGATCGGCGAGGTCCACCTCAAGGTGCTCGATGGAATCTCCTGGATGCCCCCGGCTAATCCCGATCACCCGAGTGTCATCCCAAGGAACAGTCTTGGCCAACGCCTGTCCGATGCCGCCGGACGCTCCAGAAATCCACACGAGAGAAGCAGCCATAGGCCTTATCCTCAGCTTGAGCTTGGCCACCGGGGTGGCGCGGCACCGCGGTTCATCGACCACGTGACACCGCCTAGCCGTCCCTCCTGAACGGGCTCCGGCGGCCGTTCCCGGTACGACGTCGATAGTTCGGCGGTGGCGTCGTCGCCCTGGCTCATCATCACGCAGGGGGAACGATACGAACAGCGTGCGCAGACCCCCGGTGCCGGACTCGGAAATATCTTGAGGTCTGCGCTGGTAGCAGTGGTCACCTCAGCGGCAAGGTCGGCACCGGCAGCCGCCAACTCTGCCTCGCCGCGCCGAATCTGGGTGCGGCGGAACACGTCTGTGCCTTCGGCATGCAATCGTTCCCCAGAAACCGTGCCGCTGCGCGCGTACATCCGGCGGTGATGCACCTGCTGATGTCCGGCTGGCGGCGGGGCCTGCACACCCAGTTCGCCAGCATCGGCACGGATCTCGTTGTACACCGTGCCGGTGATCCCCATCCCCAGGTAGAACTGTGGCCACGCCCAACTCCACGCGATCGTCCGTTCATCCAGCTCTAGGACGTCGCGGTCGGCCCAGGAGTCGGTGACCAGCCGGTGCTGGACCACCCAGTAAGCATCGTCGGAGTCGATGGCGAGCAGGTCAACACGGTCGCAATACCGAATCTCGTCACCGGCTGGGAGTACCAGGTGGGCCCCGGGCCTTGCCGGGTGGGGGATGCCCACTTCGAAGTCGGTGTCGACGCGCAACGGAGTGAATCGATCAACCGTCGGCGCCCACGCGGCGTAGGCGTCCAGCAGCGCATGGCCCCGGGCCAACGTCTCCTGCACGGCCTGGTTGTCAGTCGCAGCCTCCGCCTGGCGGCGCACCGAACGATCCAGAGCCTGATGCACCAGGGGCTGGACGATGGACCTGTCCCACTCCCACATTCCGGGGAAGTAATACACCGCAAGCGCATCTCGCAGCGCCTGAGCCCGGTCGATCGGACCCGGACCGGGGATCGGTTCGAGGTTGCGCCGGTTGCGAGAGCTCAGGTCCCATTCCCGGCGGCAGCGCTTGAACGCCGTCCGGTCCGATGCATGGATGCCGTAGGCCATCCCACCTCGACTCAGTGCCCGTAACTTGGTGCGCCTGACCTAGCGCGCGCGGCCTAGTGCGAGTGCGGCCAAGGGTCATCCGCCGACCAGCGGCAACGATCGTGACCCCCGGCCGCCGCGTCCATCTCGGCGAGCAGGTCGTCGAAGAACGCCGACTCGTCGTACTTGTCGTGCGCCGGCCAACCGCTGTAATAAATCCATGCATCGGGCAGCGACTCATCTGGCGTCGGCAGCGGCAGAGCGCCATCGGCACCGATGCGCCGAATCGTGTAAGTGTCCCCCCGGCGCTCGAGGTAGACAACCTCACCGGGCTCGGGCCAATCGGCCCCGAGCTCGGTGATCAACTCGCTGCGATTCAGCGGACCTCCCTTACGATGTGCTCAGCAGATTCGCGGCAGTGGGTCACCGACCAGCAGATCAATGATCCGGGTGCCGCCGAATCCCGTCTTGAGCAAAACCAACCCAGGTGGATCCTCGGCGACACGACCGACCATAGTGGCTCCGGCACCGAGCGGATGAGCCCGCAACGCCGCGACCGCGGCATCGGCCGCACCGGGGTCGACGATCACGACGATGCGCCCCTCACAGGCGACGTAGAGCGGGTCGATGCCCAGTAGCTCGCAGGCACCACGCACCTCCGGGCGCACCGGGACGGCCTCCTCCTCGACCACCACGGCCACACCCGCGGCCGTGGCCACCTCGTTGAGGATGGTCGCGACCCCACCACGGGTGGCATCGCGCATCGCTCGGACCTCCGGGCCCACCGCGTCGAGCAGTCCCTGCACCAGCTCGTGCACCGGTGCAGTGTCGGAGACCAGATCGGCCTCGAGGTCCAGCTCACCACGCTCCAGCATGATGGTGATGCCGTGGTCGCCCACCGGCCCTGAGACGATCACCACGTCACCGGGACGAGCAGTGGCCACTCCCAGATTCAGACCGCCGGTGATCAATCCAACCCCGGCTGTGTTGATGTAGCAGCCATCACCCTTGCCGCGTTGCACAACCTTGGTGTCGCCGGTGACGATCGAGACCCCGGCCGCGGTCGCGGCGGCAGCCATCGAGGCCACGATCCGCCGAAGGTCGTCGACCGGGAATCCCTCCTCCAGGATGAACCCGGCGGACAGATGAGCCGGCCGCGCTCCGGAGACAGCCAGGTCGTTGACCGTGCCGTTAACTGCGAGATCACCGATGTTCCCACCCGGGAAGAACAGCGGCGACACCACATAGGAGTCCGTCGTGAAAGCCAGCTGCACATCGCCGGCCGTCACCGTCGCGGCATCCTCGAGCGGCTCCAGCAGGGGATTGCGGAAGGCGTCCAGGAATATCGCCTCGATCAGCGACTGGGTGGCCTTGCCACCGGCGCCGTGCGCGAGGGTGATGAGCTTCTCCCGCACCCGCGGCCGGGCCCGCCGCGCGCGATCGATGCGTTCCAGCACCAACTGCTCCCGGCTGGCATGCTCGGTCCCGGCCGCGGAATGTGCAGAGTATCCCGCGGCGTTTTCGTCGGCGTGCTCGGCGACGGCCGCCTCCGCCCAGTCAGCCCGGTGCTGCTGGGTGGTGTCCTGATGCGTCATGCCCTGCTCGCCTCGATGGTGACTTCACGGACCCGCTGACGGGTGAACCGGCCGAAGTTGTAGTACGCAGCACAGGCTCCCTCGGAGGAGACCATGCAAGTGCCGATCGGCGTCTCAGGCGTGCACGCAGTGCCGAATACCTTGCATTCCCACGGCTTGAGCACGCCCTTGAGCACCTCGCCGCACTGGCATGCCTTGGGATCGGCGACCCTGACGCCGGGCAGGGTGAACTGCCGCTCCGCGTCGAAGGCCGCGTACTTCTCCTTGACCTGCAGTGCCGAGTGCGAGATGAACCCGAGCCCGCGCCACTCGAAGTAGGGACGCAGCTCCATCACCTCGCCCACCGCCCGCAGCGCCACCGTGTTGCCGTCCCACGGCACCACCCGGGAGTACTGGTTCTCCACGTCGCAGCGACCCTCGTCCAGCTGCTGCAACAACATGTACACCGACTGCAGGATGTCCAATGGCTCGAATCCAGCTGTGACCAGCGGCTTGCCGTACTCCGAGGCGATGAACTCATACGGCCGGCAGCCGATGACGGTGGAGACGTGGCCAGGCCCGATGAACCCGTCCAACCGAAGGTCGGGGGAGTCGAGGATGGCCTTGATCGCCGGGATGATCGTGACGTGGTTGCAGAAGATCGAGAAATTCTCGATGCCCTCCGCCGCCGCCCGGAGCACTGTCATCGCGGTGGACGGTGCAGTGGTCTCGAACCCGATCGCCATGAAGATCACGTGCTTGTCCGGGTTCTGCCGGGCGATCTTCAACGCATCGAGGGGGGAGTAGACCATCCGAATGTCGGTGCCGGCGGCCGAGGAGTCGAAGAACGACCCGCGCCCGCCGGGCACCCGCATCATGTCGCCGAAGGACGTCATGATCACATCTGGCTGCTCGGCCAGTGCGATCGCGTCGTCCACCCGACCCATCGGAATAACGCACACCGGGCACCCGGGCCCGTGCACCAGGCTGACCGACTCCGGAAGATAGTCTTCCAGCCCGTGCTTGTAGATGGTGTGCGTATGGCCACCGCAGACTTCCATAAATTTGTAGTGTCGCCCCGGCTCGCACAGCGCCGCAATCTTGGCGGCCAGCATGCGAGCCTTCTCAGCATCCCGGTACTCATCGACGAACCGCATACCGCTCACTGCCTTTCGTCAATCCGCGACTCGAGCAGGGCGGCGATCTCATCCTCGTAGGCCTGACCGATGCCTACCAAGAAGTCCATCGCTGCCTTGGCCTCCTTCTCGTCGATCTTAGACAGCGCGAAACCGACGTGAATGAGAATCCAGTCGCCGGGAACAGGCGGGTCATCGGTCAGCAGGCCGATGTTGATCGCGCGCTTGACCCCGCTGACGTCGACCCTGGCTAGATCGGGGTGCTCGGGCATGAGCTCGATCACCTCGCCTGGGATGCCGAGGCACATGGGCTTTACCTCCGTGGTGGGAGTGGGGTTACATATCGCTTATCTGCTTGTAGCGAGCCACGTCCTTAGACACCTGTACCGCTACGGTGACCAGGCCGATCGCTGACCCCCAGAACAGCAGCCGACGCACCAGACGGAACATTCGCTTCACTTCCTTCCTTGTCGTTGAGCAGATCCAGAACCACCCCGACAGCCCTGTCGACGGCTGAAGCGACGGTGCTGGACAACCCGATACGTTCCTCGGTGTCAGCCGGCTCGCAGCCGACCAACAGGGTCCGCCCCGCACTGCCGCCGAGGTTTTCAAGCAGCGCGAGCATCGCGTCCGGAGTCATCCCGTGCGCGTCGACAGCTGACGGCTCGATAGCTGGCACGTCGCCCGTGCCGATCTCGAGCACGTAGATCGTTCCCGGTTCGCCGCCGCGTGAAACGGCGTCGAGCAGGATCGTGGTGTCCGGAGCCATATCGAGGAGGTCGTAGGCAAGATGCATCCCACGGATCCCATAGTCAGTAACCCGTACACCGTCGGGCACCGTCTCGGAGGTGAGCCGGCGAGCCAGTTCGACGCCGAACGCGTCATCACCAAGGAAGATGTTCCCGATTCCGGCCACCATCGTCGTCATGACTGTGCCTCTGACGGTGACACTGACTGTGACATTTCTTGGGCTCCCAGCGGCGCGAGCTCGTCGGGGGAGAAGTAACGGAATCGGCCGTGCGCGGCCGAAATCTCCACACCTGGATCATCGTCGAGCGTGACCGCGACGTGGGTGTTGCCGTCGACATCGAGCAACACCGCGGCAACAGTGGCTGTGTGCCCTTCCAGGAACATGTCCTGAGCGTCCGTCCCACGCAACCGCGGCGTGAGCACCACCTTGCTACCCTTGGCCACCTCGACTCCGGCGATGAGCACGCTGTCGGTGTCCGGGTCTACCGAGGCGTCCGCGCCGGGATCCCACCACGGCGCACCGGGAGTGGTGATCGTCTCGATCGGATCCGGCTCACCGGGAGCACGGGAGGTCCGGGGGGTTTCGCCGAGATAACGGATCGCTCCGTGCAGCTTGTCGAGCATCTCCGGCGGCATCGAGTCCACCCGATCCATCAGCTTGCGGGCCCGATCGTCAGTGGCCCGTGCCTCGGCCTTCTCCTCATCGGTGAGGGTCATCGTGCGCAGCGTGAGAATCTCGTCGATCTCGGTGCCATCGAACAAGTCGCCGGGGCTCTCCGGCGCGATCGTCGGATAGTCGTAAAGGATGATCGGCGAGATCAGGAAAACGTTGCGGCTTCCCGCTTCACCGACCATCACCGGCCAGGTGCGTTCGTTGCGGCAGCTCTTGACGGCAGGTTTTGCCCATTCCGGCGGGTCGATCAAGGAAATGAACTCCCCGTCGGTGACCGCGAGCACCGTGTGTGCGGCGATCAGCGAGTGCCGCAGCACCTCGTGCCGAGCAGCCTCCGCATCCACCCACGGCGCAGTGTTGATGACCTCGAGGCTGAGGTGCACGATGCCGTACGGGCCTTCCAGCCGCTGCCCGGACAGCCGGACCTCGCCAGTAAGCGGCCAACGCTGGCGGGTGACGCCGTCGGTGGTTTCGGTTCCGCCGGGGATGCTGACCGGAATCACCTGCTCAGTATCCAACAACTCCGCTACTGATAACACGGAGTCGATCTCGTGCTCCACCGCCTCGTCGAACTCGGGAACTGGCCCATCCCCACCACTGCGGTGCTGCAATTGCAGGAATCGCAACCGGAGGTGCAGTACCGGGTCAGTACCGGGCTCCAGCAAGAACTCGCTGTGTGAGCTGGCGTGCTCACCATGCCCGGCCGCGGCATAGGCGGAGGGCATCAGCACCCCCCACTGCCAGCGGATCTGATTCTTGGCTGCCGACGCCCGGTACGGGTAGAGCAAGTACCCCTCATAGAGGACGGCGTTGGCCACCTCCCGGGCGACCTCCATCGGCGCTGTCATCAGCCTCCCTCTCCTGTGCCCTCGCCGACCACGGTGCGCTCGCGAGCCTGGTCCAGCACGGCCATGATGGTGTCGTCCCAGGTGGGCAGCGTGCGCGCACCCCGGAACTCGGCTAGGGCGTCGATCGTGTCGCGGCGCAACCGCAGCCACCCGCTGCCCGGGAAGTGACTATCCATCATCTCACTCCACACCGCTACCGGCATCTTGTACCGGGCTTCGGCGTGCCACGGCACCTGCTCGATCCACATCCCATTCTCGCCGTCGCCGAAGATCGTTCCGCTGAACAGCAGGATGAACGGAACCTCCCCCCCTTCGAGGGCGTGAAAATATCGACCTAAGGTGACATCCATGTCGTAGCTGCACGGCACGGTTATGTCGACGTCGATGCTGTCGTCGAAGCTGGCGACGACCGTCGAGGTGTTGGCGAACTGGAATGGCTTGAGCGTGTCGCCCCAGCGTCCGCGTTCGCCGAACAGCTCAAGCAAACGCTCGGGCTCCTTCCCACCGTACCCACGGCGCCCCGGCTCGATCCTGATCTGACAACGCAGCGCGATGGCTTTCACCCGCCGCCCGCCAGCAGCGCCGACGCGCAGCTTGAACAGCAGGGTGGGTGCCGCTGAGTAGCGCTCGGATTGCACATCAATGCAGCTGAAGGACAGCTCAGCCATCGGCGGGCTCCATCCCGGGCGCCATGATCTCGCTGCGTTCCCGTAGACCCGCGAAGAACTCGTGGATCGCCGTCCAGGCCTCTTCGCCGCCGTCGAACCCCTTCCAGTGCATGCGAACCAGTCCGACGAGCTCGTAGCAGGCATCAATCGGGATCGCGAAACACTCGAACCCGCTTTCTCCCTTGTGCACCAGCAATCCCTCGACATCGGGTTGCAGGTCGGCCAGGGTCGGAGTCGCGGCGAGCAGATCCGTCCAGGCTTCCAGGGACAACAGCGATTCAGTCGCCCCTGCAGGGCTCGGGTAGAAGGCCATGGTCTGCTTGAGCTTGCTGTTGGTGAAAAAGAACGCCATCGCCACCGGGATCCCGATCGAATCCCAGGTTGCTTCGGCGAGCGGTACGTCCGCGGCGTACCGGTAACGCTCGGGAACTGTTCGGAACCGTCCGCCAGCCGCGCCCTCTTTGGTGAACAGCAGGGCGCACGGGCGGCAGGTGCACATCAGACCGCGCCCTTCGATGTCGACCACGTGCCCATGCCACTCGCCGATAGCTTCCGCGCACATCTCGCACTTCTGGACCTGCGGCTCGGCGGGAGGCGGAGGGGGAGCGGCGCCTCCAACGAAGCGCCGCAGCCCCCCCTTCACGACACCGCCTGAGCGGGGACCGCGATGCGAACCCCGCCGTTCTCGGCCAGCAATGGTAGCGGGTCGAGGTGCACTCCGGCTGCGGACGATGAGTTCGCCTCGCCGGGTCCGCCCATTCCGCGACCAGCCCGGACTACGTCGTAACGCTGCTCGCAGCTGGGGCAGGCCAGCACGGCCCCCTCCAGCTCCGCGCCGGTCAGGCCGGATCCGCAGACCGAACAGCGGTCGGCGTAGGCATACAGGCTCCCTGCCACGTTGCACACCACTGACGCGGTGTCGGCAACCAGCATGGGAACCACCTGACCCTGACGGAGTCCCTCGATCCCGTCGACCTGCACCCAGGTCGCAGCCGGTCCGTCCGGCTGCTTACTCACCTGGAGCAACGGGAGCATGGTGGCCCCTTCGGGCACCGCTCCCGCGGTGAGCGGCGAAGCTGGATCGGGCGCCACGCCCTCCACCTCCACCTTGGTGACTTCCGGAGCGACGTCCTCAATTCCCTTCTCGATCGCCATCTTGACGGTGAGGGCCGAGGACGGGCAGCCATCACAGCTGCCCGCCAACCGCAACCGCACGGTGGTGCCGTCGGGATCCATCCCGAGGTACTCGACGTCGCCGGCATGCGAGCCCAGGTAAGGCCGGACCCGCTCCAGCGCGGCGAGGACGCGTTCCTCGGTGCTCTGCGGGTGCAGGTCGTGCAGCACCAGCAGCGCCGCCACCATCTTGTCGGCTAGCAGCGGAGCGACGGCCTGCTCGTCGAGCAACTCCAGGATGCGGGCCAAGCCCGCACCGTAGAACTCGACGAGTAGGCCGACCAGCTCCTCAGCTCGCCCGGCGGTGGTGGGGTCGGAAGTCGAGGCAAACTGCGCGAGCAGCGCCTCGACCCTTTCCCCAACCGCCTGGATATCCACTGTGTTACCAGTGGACACTGCGTTACTAGTAGACACTGTGTTACTAGTGGGCACGACTCATCCGCCAGTCGTCGAGAACGCGTGTGGCGAGTGTAGTCGCTGCAATTCCTGCCCCTGTCCCAGATACATGTGGACGCCACAGGGCAGGCATGGGTCGAAGCTGCGTACCGCCCGCATGATGTCGATACCCTTGAAGTTCGCCGGTGGGTTCTCCTCGAAGATCGGCGTGTTCTGCACGGCGTCCTCGTAGGGGCCCGGCGTTCCGTAGATATCGCGGACGCTGCCGTTCCACGGGGTGGGCGGGTACGGGTGGTAGTTGGCAATCTTCCCGTTCTG
>QHBZ01000199.1 GCA_003244055.1 Pseudonocardiales bacterium
TCCATCAAACACGACGTCGACCCGGCGGATGTCGTGTCGGTGGGCGACGAGGTCGAGGCCCTCGTTCTCCAGAAGGAGGACAAGGAAGGCCGGCTGATCCTGTCCAAGAAGCGCGCCCAGTATGAGCGCGCCTGGGGCAATATCGAGACCCTCAAGGAGAACGAGGAGCCGGTTCGCGGCATCGTCATCGAGGTGGTCAAGGGTGGTCTGATCCTCGACATCGGGCTGCGCGGCTTCCTGCCCGCCTCGCTGGTCGAGATGCGCCGGGTCCGCGACCTCCAGCCCTACGTGGGGCGGGAGCTTGAGGCCAAGATCATCGAGCTGGACAAGAACCGCAACAACGTGGTTCTCTCCCGGCGCGCGTGGCTTGAGCAGACCCAATCCGAGGTGCGCAGCGAGTTCCTGCATCAGCTGGCCAAGGGTCAGGTCCGCAAGGGTCAGGTTTCCTCGATCGTCAACTTCGGCGCTTTCGTGGACCTCGGTGGTGTGGACGGTCTGGTGCACGTCTCGGAGCTGTCCTGGAAGCACATCGATCATCCCAGCGAGGTCGTCGAGGTCGGTCAGGAAGTCACCGTCGAGGTGCTCGACGTCGATCTGGAGCGCGAGCGGGTGTCGCTATCGCTCAAGGCAACCCAAGAAGACCCGTGGCGCCAGTTTGCTCGTACTCACCAGATCGGGCAGATCGTGCCTGGAAAGGTCACCAAGCTGGTGCCTTTCGGTTCGTTCGTCCGGGTCGAGGAAGGCATCGAGGGTTTGGTCCACATCTCGGAGCTCTCGCAGCGGCACGTCGAGATCCCTGAGCAGGTCGTGCAGGTCGGCGACGACGTGATGGTCAAGGTCATCGACATCGACCTGGATCGCCGACGGATCTCGCTGTCGCTCAAGCAGGCGAACGAGGGACTGTCCCCGGAAATGGAGTTCGACCCGGCGCAGTACGGCATGACTGCCGAGTACGACGGTGAAGGCAACTACATCTACCCCGAGGGCTTCGATCCGGAGACCAACGACTGGCTCGATGGTTACGACAAGCAGCGCCAGGAGTGGGAGCGCGCCTACGCCGAGGCGCAGGTCCGTTTCGAGCAGCACCGCAAGCAGGTCGTCAAGGCGTCCGAGGCCGAGTCGGAGGCGGCGGAGGACCAGAACTACTCCTCGGAGACGGCCGAGGCGCCTGCCACAGGCGGCACCAGCAGCACCAGCAGCGCTGGCACCGGCGGTTCGCTCGCCAGCGACGAGCAGCTCGCGGCGCTGCGGGAGAAACTCTCCGGCGGCGTGTAACAAGTAAGCGCCACGATCGTCCGATGCTGCGGGTCGGGCTGACCGGAGGCATGGGGTCCGGTAAGTCGATGGTCGCCGCCCGGCTCGCTCAATGCGGGGCGGCGATCATCGACTCGGACCGGATCGCCCGTGACGTGGTCGAGCCCGGTACCGCAGGACTGCGGGCGGTGACCGACCAGTTCGGCGAAAATGTCCTCGCCGCGGACGGCACGCTGGACCGATCGGCGCTGGCAGCACGGGTCTTCAGCGACGCGGAAGCCCGAGGCCGGCTCAACGCCATCGTGCACCCGCTGGTCGCAGCCCGCTCTGCAGAGCTGGTCGCCGCCGTGCCGGCCGAGGCCATCGTGGTGCAAGACATCCCGCTGCTCGTCGAGGTCGGGGCGGCGGCCGGGTTCCCGCTGGTCATCGTGGTATTCGCCGACGCCGCGGTGCGGCAGCGCCGGCTGATCGAGCAGCGTGGCATGGCGCCGTCCGACGCTGCGGCGCGGCTCGCTGCCCAGGCCACTGACGTGCAGCGTCGCGCCGTCGCTGATATCTGGCTGGACAACAGCGGCTGCCGTGATGACACGCTCTCGGCGGTGGACCTGCTTTGGACACAGCGGTTGGTGCCTTTCGAGGCCAACCTGCGCCACCGTCTCCCGGCAGCGCACCTCACCAGTCCGGTCGTGGTCCCGCCGGACGCCAGCTGGCCAGAGCAGGCACAACGGGTGATGGCACGGATTGCCGCGGTGGCGGGTCCGCGCGCGCACCGCCTTGATCACATCGGCTCCACAGCGGTCCCTGGTCTTGATGCCAAGGATGTGCTGGACATCCAAGTGATGGTCGCCGACCTCGCCGCGGCGGAGCTACTCGCAGGCGACCTGATCGGCGCCGGACTCATCCGACGGGACGGTCGTTGGTGGGACAATGCCCGCGACGGCACCACCCGGGACAAGGCGATGGCGACCAATGCCGATCCGGGCCGAGCCGTCAACTGCCATATCCGGCCGGCCGAATCTCCGGCCTGGCGCGACGCCGTACTGCTGCGGGATTGGCTGCGGGCCCATCCCGACGCCGTTCGGGAGTACGCCGAGCTCAAACACCGGCTCGCTGCGCGGCAGTGGGACAGCATCGATGCCTACGCCACCGCAAAATCCCCGTTCGTGGCCAGCGTTCTGGATCGAGCGCAACGGTGGGCGGCGCGAACCGGCTGGCGGGTGGGCTGAACTCAGGTCGGTGCTGGCTCCAGGTCAGTGCTGGCTCCAGGTCGGCGACGCTCCTAACGTGGACAGCCAACTGTCCAACCGGTAACCGTGCCGGGCCAGGCCGACCAGTGTTCGATACGTCGTGGCCAGCGCCGCCTCCGCGGCAGACCTATCGATCAGCCCGGCGACGACCGCGGCCAGCAACTCATCGGTGTCCAGCACGTCGACGCCCCGGCCGGTTCGCACCACCAGGTCCAAGTAGTGGTCCACGGTGCGCCAGCATCTGGGGCCTACGTCGATGCGCACAACGTCGACGTAGAATTCGTAGTCCCGTTGCTGCCCGGGAGGATCGAACCAGTGAGTGATCCTCAGGCCGATCCCGGGCAGCAACCAGGACTCCAGCGCGGAGATCGACGGATGGTCGATGACGTCGCGCGCGACGTAGAGCCCGAATGGCTCGACCCGGTATTCGCGGACGGCGCGGACGAACCCCTTGGGGTCGGTGTTGGTCATCGCCGCCAAGTCGAACAGTTCAACTTTGGGAGGGTGAATGTGCGGGGTGGTCTGGGCAGTCGGTCCGTGCTGGGCCGTCATGGGGATCGACCCTACGCGAGGACAGACTGTCAGGGGTCCGGCCTACTCTCGATGCCATGACTGACGCCGTCGCTGTCCCGCGCGACTTGCTCCCCCGCTCCGAGTTCCGCCCAGCCGCGGACAGCCCGCGGTCACAGGGGCGGTTCAAGGTGATCAGCGACTACTCCCCGGCCGGCGACCAGCCAACTGCAATCGAGGAACTGGAGCGCCGGATCACCGGCGGTGAGCGCGACGTCGTGCTGCTGGGCGCCACCGGAACCGGTAAGTCGGCCACCGCCGCGTGGCTCATCGAACGGGTACAGCGGCCCACGCTGGTGATGGCGCCGAACAAGACCCTCGCCGCGCAACTAGCCCACGAGCTGCGGGACTACTTCCCGAACAACGCGGTGGAGTACTTCGTCTCCTACTACGACTACTACCAGCCCGAGGCGTATGTCCCACAGACCGACACCTACATCGAGAAGGACTCGTCGATCAACGACGACGTGGAGCGGCTTCGGCACTCCGCCACGAGGTCGCTGCTCACTCGCCGCGACGTGGTCGTCGTCGCCTCGGTGTCGTGCATCTTCGGGCTCGGTACCCCGCAGGAGTACCTGAAGGGGTCGATACCCGTTCCGGTCGGTGGCGAGGTGGGGCGTGACGCGCTGCTGCGGGGTCTCGTCGACATCCAGTACACCCGCAACGACCTCGCCTTCGCCCGCGGGACGTTCCGGGTCCGGGGCGACACCGTGGAGATCATCCCAGCCTACGAGGAGTTGGCGGTTCGCATCGAGTTCTTCGGTGACGAGGTCGAGTCGCTCTACTACCTGCACCCGCTTACCGGCGAGGTGGTGCAGGAGGTGACCGAGATACGGATTTTTCCGGCCACACATTACGTCGCCAGCGCCGAGCGGATGGAGCGCGCCGTCGCGGGCATCGAGTCCGAGCTGGAATCCCGGCTGGCCACGCTGGAGAAACAGAACAAGCTGCTGGAGGCTCAGCGGCTGCGGATGCGGACGCACTACGACGTGGAGATGATGCGGCAGGTCGGGTTCTGCTCCGGCATCGAGAACTACTCGCGGCACATCGACGGGCGTGCGGCGGGCTCGGCGCCGGCCACCCTGTTGGACTACTTCCCCGAAGATTTCCTGTTGGTCATCGACGAGTCGCATGTCACGGTGCCGCAGATCGGCGGGATGTACGAAGGGGACGCGTCCCGCAAGCGCACCCTGGTGGAGCACGGTTTCCGGCTGCCCTCCGCCCTGGACAACCGGCCGCTGAGCTGGGAGGAGTTCCAGGATCGGATCGGTCAGACGGTCTACCTCTCGGCGACGCCGGGACCCTATGAGATGGCGCAGGCGGGTGGCGAGTTCGTCGAGCAGGTCATCCGGCCGACCGGCTTGGTCGACCCGGAGGTCGTCGTGAAACCGACCAAGGGCCAGATCGATGATCTGGTGCACGAGGTCCGCGTCCGCGCCGAGCGCAATGAGCGGGTGCTGATCACCACGTTGACCAAGAAGATGGCTGAGGACCTCACCGACTACCTGCTCGAGCTCGGGATCCGGGTCCGCTATCTGCACTCCGAGGTGGACACGCTGCGCCGAGTGGAGCTGTTGCGGCAGCTGCGACTGGGCGAGTTCGACGTCCTGGTCGGGATCAACCTGCTCCGCGAGGGCCTGGACCTGCCCGAAGTATCGTTGGTGGCGATCCTGGACGCCGACAAGGAGGGATTCCTGCGTAGCGGGACCTCGCTGATCCAGACCATCGGTCGGGCCGCCCGCAACGTGTCCGGCGAGGTTCACATGTACGCCGATAGGGTCACCGACTCGATGCGCCGGGCCATCGACGAGACCAATCGGCGACGAGCCAAGCAGGTCGCCTACAACACCGAACGCGGGGTGGACCCACAACCGCTACGCAAGAAGATCAACGACATTCTCGAGCGGGTCTACGCCGAGGCCAATGATACCTCGGACACAGCTGCGGTGCGGGTCGGAGGATCCGGGCGCAACGCCTCCCGGGGCAAACGCGCCGCCGGCGAGCCCGGGCGGCCCCGAGGTAGCGCTGGCGTGCTTGAGGGTCGCGACGCCTCGTCGATGCCTCGCGCCGAGCTCGCGGATCTCATCCAGCAACTCACTGACCAGATGGTGAGCGCCGCGCGTGAGCTTCAATTCGAGCTGGCCGCCCGACTCCGGGACGAAATCGCAGATCTGAAGAAGGAGCTTCGCGGCATGGATGCCGCCGGCCTCCGCTAGTAACCACTAGCGGAGGACCCGGATGACGCCCTCCTGCACCGCGGTGGCGATCAGTTTGCCGTCGTGGCTGAAGAACCGTCCAGTCGCCAGCCCCCGCCCTCCCGACGCGGAGGGTGACGTGCAGTCGCAGAGCACCCAGTCGTCGGCCCGGAACGGACGATGGAACCACATCGAGTGATCCAGGCTGGCGGCCATCACGCCGTCACCCACTGCACGACCGTGCGGAATGGCCACAGACCACAGCATGGTCAGATCCGAGGCGTACACGAGCACACAGACTTGCAACAGGGCGTTGTCGGGTAGTTCGCCGTCGGCTCGTATCCACAGCTGGTCGCGCAGGCCGGGCGCGGCATCGCTTCGGACGCCGGCCCACGCCGGCGGGGTGATGTAGCGCAGGTCGAACGGCCGAGGCATCTGCGTGATCGGAGTGCGGCTATCGCCAAGCCGACGTGCCCAGCTGGCCAGGTCGTCGAGCTGCTCCGGCGGCGGGACCGCGGGCATCTCATCGGCATGCTCCAGGCCTTGCTCGGAGAGCTGGAACGACGCCGCCAACGCGAAGATGGCCTTGCCGTGCTGGATCGCTACCACGCGGCGAGTCGTAAACGACTGGCCGTCGCGGATCCGGTCGACGTCGTAGACGATCGGCACCCGCGGGTCACCGGGCCGGAAGAAATACGCGTGCAGGGAGTGCACGCTGCGCTCAGCCGGCACGGTGCGACCTGCCGCGACCAGCGCCTGGGCCGCCACCTGCCCACCGAAGACCCGTGCCAAGGAGTCCGAGGGGCTGACGCCGCGGAAGATATTGTCCTCGATGCGCTCCAAGTCCAGCAAAGCCACCAGACGGTCCACCACGGGCTGACCCCGTGGCACACCATCAGCGGCCCGCGGAGCGTCGATCCACTGTCGCCACGCAGTGTCGCCAGTGTCAGCCAAGATCCTCTTCGCCCAGGCGGTGCACCCGAACAAGGTTAGTGGAGCCCTCCGTGGCAGGCGGGGATCCCGCCACGATCACCACCAGGTCGCCTGGCTGGTAACACCCGATCGACAGCATCGCCTGATCCACCTGCCGGACCATCGCATCAGTGGTTTCGACCCTGGGCACGAGGAACGTCTCGGTGCCCCAGGTCAGCGAGAGCTGACTGCGCACTGGCGGCTCGGGGGTGAACGCCAGCAACGGCAGGTGGGTGTGCAACCGGGCCAACCTGCGGACGGTGTCACCGGACTGGGTGAACGCCACCAGCGCCTTGGCCTCCAGGCGCTCCCCGATGTCACGGGCCGCGTAGGACAGCACACCCCGCTTGGTCCGCGGCACGTGGTTCAGCGGTGGGACGTTCGGCGAGCCGGCTTCGATGGCCTCCACGATGCGGCTCATCATTTCCACTGACTCGATCGGGTAACGACCCACGCTAGTCTCCCCGGAGAGCATGACAGCGTCGGCGCCGTCGAGCACCGCGTTGGCCACGTCCGAAGCCTCCGCCCGCGTCGGCCGGGCGTTGCCGATCATGGAGTCGAGCATCTGAGTGGCTACGATGATCGGCTTGGCGTTCTCTCTGGCGACCTGGATGGCTCGCTTCTGTACCAGCGGCACGTGCTCCAGGGGCAACTCGACCCCGAGATCCCCGCGGGCCACCATCACGCCGTCAAAGGCCAGCACGATCGCCTCGAGGTTATCCACCGCCTCGGGTTTCTCCAGCTTGGCTATCACCGGCAACCGGCCGCCGGGGACCTCGTCCATCGCGCGGTGTACCAGGTCGATGTCGGCCGGGGAGCGTACGAATGACAGCGCCACCAAGTCCACCCGCAACCGCAACGCGAACTCCAGGTCTGCGAAGTCCTTCGGCGACATCGCCGGCACCGAGACATTCATCCCCGGCAGGGACAGCCCCTTGTGGTCGCTGACCGTGCCCCCCTGGATGACCTCGCACACCACCTCGGTGTCCTCGACCTTGCGAACGAGCAGGGCGACCTTTCCGTCGTCGACAAGCAAAGCGTCACCCTCGCGGGCATCTTTCGCGAGCCCTGCGTAGGTGGTGGATACCCGATCGTGGGTACCTGGGACGTCGTCGACCGTCACCCGCACTTCGTCTCCGGTACGCCACTCCACCGGGCCAGTCGCAAATCTCCCTAACCGGATCTTGGGTCCCTGCAGGTCGGCGAGGATCCCCACTGCCTTGCCGGACTCGTCGCTGGCCTCCCGAACCATGGAGTAGACCCGCGCGTGCTCATCGTGGGTACCGTGGCTGAAGTTAAGGCGAGCAACGTCCATACCGGCCCGGACCAGCTCCCGGATTTTCTCCGGGGTCGCCGTGACCGGGCCGATCGTACAGACGATCTTCGCGCGTCGACTCACACCCGACAGCGTAGCGGTGCATCTAGACCGATCCGGTAGCCGGTAGGTATCCGGCAAGAGTCCAAACCGGGACTGTTCCCGACGTGCCCAGCGAACCGGCGGCTGAATAGATCTAGGAGACGAGGGCCGCCTGCTGCGGCGCTGCAAGCGTTTCCGGCTCCTCCCGACCGCGGCGAGCCAGAGTCAGGTAGAGCACCGCACCGAGGAACACCACCACTGAGGTGATCACGTTGATGCGCATCCCGAAGACCATCGTGGCGGGGTCGGAACGCATCAGCTCGATCCAGAACCGACCCGCCGTGTAACCGGCGACGTAGAGCGCGAAGGCCCGCCCGTGGCCGAGGTGGAAACGCCGGTCAGCCCACACGACGAACGCCGCGACGCCCAGGTCCCAGATCAGCTCGTAGAGGAACGTGGGGTGCACGATCGCCACCGGTGGACCCTGCGCGATCCCATTCACATTCGACGGGCTGAGGGTGCCGGTGTCCGGATCCAGCCGGTTGCGAATCTCCAACCCCCAGGGCAGCGAGGTCGGACCACCGTAGAGCTCCTGGTTGAACCAATTGCCCAGCCGGCCGATCGCCTGCGCGGCGACGATGGCCGGCGCGACGGCGTCCGCCAGCGCCGGAAGCGGGATGCCCCGGCGCCGGCAGCCGATCCAGGCTCCGAGCCCGCCGAGCGCGACCGCCCCCCAGATACCGAGGCCGCCCTCCCAGATCTTCAGCGCGTTGATCGGGTGTCCACCGGGTCCGAAGTACTTCTGCCAGTCAGTGGCGACGTGGTAGAGCCGACCGCCTACCAGGCCGAACGGCACCGCGAACACCGCAATGTCAGTCAACGTCCCGGCCTGACCGCCCCTAGCCTGCCAGCGGCGTTCGCCCCACAGGATGGCCACGATGATCGCGGCGATGATGCACAGAGCGTAGGCGCGGATCGGCACCGGCCCCAGATGCCAGACGCCCCGATCCGGACTGGGAATGGAGATGACGAACATCGCGGTGAGCACGCCGACACGTTATCTCCCGCCCAGACCGCGCATTCAGCCGGCTCAGCGTGGTTATCGGTGCCCTGATCGGCCCGCTGAGCCCGCTGAATGCGTCAACCTGCCATTAGGCGGGTTGGGGTGCGGGGCGGCGGACGCCGGTGGCGAGGTCGGCGGCTAGGGCGCGGACACCGGATGTGCCGGCGCCGGCGGCGGTGACGAAGGCTGAACCGACGATCACGGCGTCGGCGAATGACGCCACCTCAGCGGCCTGCGCGCTATTGCGCACCCCGAGCCCGACCCCTATCGGCAGACCCGGCGCGTACTCTCGCGCGCGGCCGACGAGTTCGGCGGCGGTGCTGCTCACCACGTCGCGGGCGCCGGTCACACCCATCAGGGAGCTCGCGTACAGGAAGCCGCAGGTCGCCGCCGCTGTCGAAGCCAGGCGCTGATCGGTGGACGAGGGGGCCACCAGGAAGATCCGATCCAGGTCGTGCTTCTGCGCCGCGATCAGCCAGTCCTGCGCCTCATCGGGAATCAGATCGGGGGTGATGACGCCGAGGCCCCCGGCCGCGGCTAGATCACGAGCGAAGGCGTCGACACCGTAGCGGTGCACCGGGTTCCAGTAGGTCATCACTACCGCCCGCCCACCGGCAGCAGCGATCGACTCCACCACCGAGAGCACATCACGCAGCCGCACCCCGCCGCGCAAGGCGGCCTCCGCGGCGGCTTGGATGGTCGGCCCGTCCAGCACCGGATCGGAGTAGGGCACCCCGACTTCGACCAGGTCGCAGCCACCGTCGAGCATGGCCTGCAGCAGTGCCCGCGAACCATCCACCGTCGGGTAGCCCGCAGGCAGGTAACCGATCAACGCGGCCCGATGCTGCGCACCGCAGGCCTCGAACAACGGCCCGAGCCGGGCGGTCACTTGTCCTCCAACAGGTCGAACCATTTCACCGCGGTGTCCACGTCCTTGTCACCCCGGCCGGACAGGTTGACCAGCAGCAACGCCCCGGGCCCCAGCTCCGCACCGAGCGTCAGCGCCCCGGCCACCGCGTGCGCGGACTCGATCGCCGGGATGATCCCCTCCGTGCGCGACAGGAGCTGGAAGGCATCCATCGCTTGCGCATCGGTGATCGGCCGGTACTCGGCCCGCCCGGTATCTTTGAGCCACGAATGCTCGGGTCCCACCCCAGGGTAGTCCAGCCCGGCGGAGATCGAGTGCGTCTCGATGGTCTGCCCATCGGAGTCCTGCAGCAGGTAGGACAGCGCGCCGTGCAGCATCCCGGGCTCGCCGGCGAACAGTGTCGCGGCGTGCCGACCGGTGTCTACCCCGTCGCCGGCCGCCTCGAAGCCGACCAGGCGCACCGACGGGTCGTCGATGAACGGGTGGAAGATGCCGATCGCGTTGGACCCGCCACCGACGCATGCGGCCACCGCATCGGGCAGCCGGCCGTAGCGGGCCAGCATCTGTGCACGGGCTTCCAGCCCGATGACCCGGTGGAAGTCGCGCACCATCACCGGGAACGGGTGCGGCCCGGCGACCGTGCCGAGTAGGTAGTGCGTGGTGTCGACGTTGGTCACCCAGTCCCGCAGCGCCTCGTTGATGGCGTCCTTCAGGGTGCGCGACCCAGTCTTCACCGGGATCACCTCGGCACCGAGCAGCCGCATCCGCGCGACGTTGAGCGCTTGGCGCTCGGTGTCCACCTCGCCCATGTAGACGACGCACTGCAGCCCGAGCAGCGCGCAGGCGGTCGCGGTGGCGACGCCGTGCTGGCCCGCCCCGGTCTCGGCGATCACCCGTGGTTTGCCCATCCGCTGAGTGAGCAGCGCCTGACCCAATACATTATTGATCTTGTGGGATCCGGTGTGATTGAGGTCCTCGCGCTTGAGCACGATCAGCGCCCCGCCGGCGTGCTCGGAGAGCCTGGGAACCTCGGTGATCGGCGAGGGCCGGCCGGTGTAGTCGGCGAGCAGGCCGTTCAGTCGGGCGGTGAACTCCGGGTCCGACCGGGCCTCGGTATAGACCTCGGTGAGCTGGTCGAGAGCCTTGATGAGCGCTTCGGGTACGAACCGGCCGCCGTAGCGCCCGAAATGACCTCGGGCGTCGGGCACAGCGGTGCTGGACTCAACGGGTTGGATGCCGACCATGTTGTTTACCGGGCCGGCTTCGGGCAAGCTGGGTGCGACCCCGCGGTGACCAGTTGGATGACGGCTGCCTTGGGATCGCCGCTGGTCACCAGCCCCTCACCGACGAGTACCGCGTCAGCGCCCGCACCGGCGTAAGCCAGCAGATCCGCTGGTCCGCGCACCCCGGACTCGGCGACCCGCAGCACGCCACCCGGCAGCCCTGGCGCGATCTTGCTGAAGACGTTGGGGTTGACATCCAGGGTGTGCAGATCGCGGGCATTGACCCCGATCAGCGACGCGCCTGCCTCCAGTGCGCGGTCGGCCTCCTCGGCGGTGTGCACCTCGACCAGCGCAGCCATGCCCAGCGACTCCACCCGGTCGACCAGCGACTCCAGCGCGTTCTGCTCCAGCGCGGCGACGATCAGCAGCACCACGTCGGCGCCGTGGGCCCGCGCCTCATGCACCTGATAGGGGCTGACGATGAAGTCCTTGCGCAGCACCGGGATGTCCACCGCGGCACGTACCGCGTCCAGGTCGGCCAGCGAGCCGCCGAATCGCCGACCCTCGGTCAGCACACTGATCATGCGGGCGCCGGCTTCGGCGTAGTCCGCGGCGAGCGCGGCAGGGTCCGGGATGTCGGCCAGGTCGCCTCGGGACGGACTGCGCCGCTTCACCTCCGCGATGACGCCGATCCCAGCGCCACGCAATGCCGTCAGCGCATCCAGGGGAGCCGCCACCCGGGTGGCGCGTCGCTTGATCTCGGTGAACCCGACCGCGGCTTCGCGGGCCGCTAGGTCGGTTCTGACCCCTTCGAGGATCGCCTCCAGGACACTCAAGCGCCTCTACCCCTTCCGCCCCGTGCGCAGCCGGATCTCGATGCTAGCTCCGGCCTGCCCGACGACCAGTCACCGGGGGTCGCCCGGCTCCGTGGGGTCCTCGCCGGCATCCAGTCGCTCCCAGAACCGTCCATCCGGCGGCAGCTGCTCGCTCGGGCGCCCCGCCGGTACCTGGTAACGCCTACCCAGCCGCGGCATCCGGTGACCCCTCACCAGCAGCGCGACACCGGCCGCGGCGACCAGCAACGCACCGCCCGCGGCCAGCCCCGGTCCCGCGAACAGCACCGCGGTCGGGCCGACCGGCACCGACCGGGCGGGCAGCTCGACCGCGGCGATCGCGGCGCCGGTGAGCCACCGCCCGTCGGCCACCCGCAGCACCGCGACGATCGGCGGCACCGCGGCAACCAGCAGCAACGCACCGAGTAGCCACCGCGCCCACCCTCCGGTCGCCAGCACCGCGGCCACCGAGGCGACGGCGAGCACGGCCAGCGGGCCCAGCACGGGCAACACCTCGGATCCGTCCACTCGCATCACGACGATCCCGCGCAACGGCTCCCGGAAACTGAGCTGGGCCCACCCGAGCAGCGCCGAGACGCCGAGCAACACCGATGCCCCGACCAGCACCACGATGGTGGCCACTAGCGTCCCGCGCGCGGGCGCTACCTCAGTCACGCAACGACCCGGCGGGCTCGCCGGCAGCCAGCCGCAAGGTGCCCGCAGCGGCGATGGCGGCCAGCACCGCGCCCGCCTTGTTCAAGCACTCGGTGTCCTCGGCCACCGGATCGGAGTCCGCGACGATGCCCCCACCGGCCTGCACGTAGGCCACGCCGTTGCGGACCATTGCGGTGCGGATGGCGATCGCGGTGTCGGCGTCCCCGGCGAAGTCCAGATAGCCGACCACTCCCCCGTACACCCCCCGCCGGGTGGGCTCCAGTTCCTCGATGAGCTCCATCGCCCGCGGCTTGGGCGCCCCGGACAACGTTCCAGCGGGGAAGCAGGCGGCGACCGCGTCGAATGCCGTGTACCCCGGCGCCAGCTCGCCGGTAACGGTGGACACCAGATGCATGACGTGGCTGTAGCGCTCGACCCGGAAGAAGTCGGTGACGTGCACCGATCCGGCGCGACACACCCGGCCGACATCATTGCGTCCCAGGTCGACCAGCATGAGATGCTCGGCGCGTTCCTTCTCGTCGACCATCAGGTCCTTCTCCAACCAGCAGTCCTCGTCCGGGTCGGCACCGCGGGGCCGGGTGCCGGCGATCGGGTGTGTGGTGACCTTCCCGTCCCGGACCGTCACCAGGGCCTCGGGGCTGCAGCCGACGATGCTGAACTCCTCCAG
>QHBZ01000200.1 GCA_003244055.1 Pseudonocardiales bacterium
TTCTCGCACCCACCCCTGACAATCAGCTTGCCTCCACGAAGCGTCCGTAGCACGGACTCGGCCCTGTCCCGTGGAGTCGGATGCACGGTGTTCGGTGCTCTGTTGTCGCCGCGTTCGACGTGAAGGCTGCCCCGTTCGCGGCGGACAACCGTGGGGTCGAACTCGGCGACAGTAGGGTTAGCCACCGACTCCAAGATCTGCGAGACACAGTCTAATACCTGCGAATTCATGGAAAATTTGTGTCGCTCGTGCCCACGGCGAGGTTGCGGCCCGCGCTGTGCGATTAAGTAATCAAATTACTGTCGATAGCTTCAGGCGGTGGTGCCGCGATCGCTCGAGCGGCATCAGGACCATCGTTGAGCAACACCCGGAAACCGGTTTCGTCGAGCACCGGCACTTTGAGCGTCACGGCCTTGTCGTACTTCGAGCCGGGTGCGTCGCCAACGACCACGAACGTGGTCTTGCGGGACACCGACCCTGCTGCCCGGCCGCCCCGCACGGCGATGGCCTCCACCGCCTCGTCGCGGGAGAAGCCCTCCAGCGAGCCGGTGACCACAATGGACAGTCCCTCGAGGTGGCGGACCACCGAGTCGTCAACCGGCTCTGCCATCCGTACCCCGGCGGCGCGCCATTTGGCGACCACCTCGCGGTGCCAGTCCACCGCGAACCACTCGCGCACGGCAGCGGCGATCGTCGGACCGACGCCGTCGACGGCGGCCAGCGCCTGCTCGTCGGCGGTCTCAACGGCCTGCAACGTACGGAACTCACGGGCCAGCGCTTGGGCGGCGGTGGGGCCGACATGTCGGATCGACAGAGCCACCAGGATCCGCCACAGCGGGCAGTCCTTCGCGGCGTCGAGGTTGGACAGCAGCTTGCGCCCGTTGGCCGATAGTTCTCCGGCCTTGGTGCGAAACAGATCCACCGCCAGCAGCTTGCCCTCGTCGAGGGTGAACAGATCGCCCTCGTCGTGCACGACACCAGCGCCGAGCAGTGCGACCGCAGCCTCGTAACCGAGCACCTCGATGTCGAAGGCGCCACGCCCGGCCATGTGGAAGATCCGTTCCCGCAGCTGAGCGGGGCAGGATCGGGTGTTGGGGCAGCGGATGTCGACGTCGCTCTCCCGCTCTCGACGCAGTGGCGTGCCACACTCCGGGCAGTGCGTGGGCATGACGAACTCGCGCTCCTCGCCGCTGCGCAGGTCCACCACGGGGCCGAGGACCTCGGGAATGACGTCTCCGGCCTTGCGGATCGTCACGGTGTCGCCGATCAGCACTCCCTTGCGGCGCACCTCATCGGCGTTGTGCAGCGTCGCCAGCGACACCGTCGACCCAGCGACTGTCACCGGTTCCATGAACGCGAACGGGGTGACCCGGCCGGTGCGCCCGACGTTGACCCGGATATCCAGGAGCTTGGTGGTGGCCTCCTCGGGCGGGTACTTGAAGGCGATCGCCCAGCGCGGCGCCCGGGAGGTCGATCCCAGCCGGCGCTGCGCCGATACCTCGTCGATCTTCACCACGATGCCGTCGATCTCATGCTCGACGTCGTGGCGGTGCTCACCCCAGTACACGATGTGTTCGGTCAGCTCGCCGACCGTGGACAGCAGCCGGGTGTGCCCGGAAACCGGCAGCCCCCACGCCGCCAGCGCCTGGTAGGACTGCGACTGGAGCACCGGCTCGAACCCGCGCCGCCGCCCCAGGCCATGGCAGAGCATTCGCAGCGGTCGGGTGGCGGTGACCCGCGGGTCCTTCTGCCGAAGTGACCCCGCTGCAGAGTTGCGTGGGTTCGCGAAGGCCGGTTTGCCCGCCTCGACGAGCGACGCGTTGAGTTCGGCGAAGTCGGCCAGCCGGAAGAACACCTCGCCGCGGACTTCGAGCAGCTCGGGTACCGGGTGTTCGGTGCCGCTGCGCAGCCGGTCGGGGATGTCGCGCAGGGTGCGCAGGTTGAGTGTGACGTCTTCGCCGGTGCGCCCATCGCCGCGAGTCAGGCCCCGGACCAGTCGGCCGTTCTCATACAAAAGGTTCACTGCCAGCCCGTCGATCTTCAACTCGGCCAGGTAATGCACCTCGGTGCCCACCTCGCGGGCGACCCGGTCGGCCCAGGCGCTCAGCGCTTCGGTGTCGAAGGCGTTGTCCAGGCTGAGCATCCGCTCCAGGTGGTCGTGCGCGGCGAACTCGGTGCTGAAACCGCCGCCGACCAGCTGCGTCGGCGAGTCCGGTGTCACCAGCGACGGCCAGCGCGCCTCCAGCTCCTGCAACCGGCGGAGCTGCAGGTCGAACTCGGCGTCGGCGACGGTGGGGGCGTCGAGCACGTAATAACGGAACTGGTGCCCTCGCACGGTCTCGACGAGGTCGCCGTGCTCGGCGCGGACCTCGGCGGGCGGTTCGGCAACAGGGTTGGTCACGCCGGGAGACTAACTCTGGGAACCGACAGTCCGCATACAGCTCGCGGCCCCGCACCGGAAATGGTGCGGGGCCGCGAGGTGAGTCGCTGCTAGATGGCGCGAACCGAGTCAGCCTGCGGGCCCTTGGGTCCCTGGCTTGACTCGAACTCCACGCGCTGGTTCTCGTCCAGGCTGCGGTAACCGTCACCCTGGATGGCGGAGAAGTGGACGAATACGTCGGGGCCACCCCCGTCGACGGAGATGAAGCCGAAGCCCTTCTCCGCATTGAACCACTTCACGACGCCCTGTGCCATGTGCTCTCCCTGTGGAATCTGATGCCTGGACCGGCACCGTGCCGATCCGCGGTTGCGCGGACCACGCGCTCTCGATGCGAGGCATCCCCGACGGGAGCGCGAAGCCCGTAGTCAGACATTCCACGGACGCTTCACAACGATCGGGGAACTACACGACCACAACCAAGCACCATGCTACCACCCTGCGCTAGCACGCCTCGCACGCGACATCCCTCAGGTCGGCTGTAACGCGGGTTTGATGTTGGCGTTGAGGTGGAAGACGTTGTCCGGGTCGTACTCGGCCTTGATCCGAGCCAGCCGCTCGTACTTGGCCGGGCCGTAGGACGCCCGCACCCGATCCTCATCGATCTCGACCATCGCGTTGATGTAGCTGCCAGCACCCTCCGCATGTGGTCGCAGCGCCTCCCAGAACGTCCGGACCCAGGCACGTTCGGCAGCCAACAGCTGCGAATCTCCGGTAAGCGCGACGATGAAGACGCCGATACGGTTCGAGCGTTTGCCGCCGAACGCGGTCTCGTCCTCGCCGACCTCGGCATATGCGGCGTCGAGGCGGTAGAGCTCCAGCAGCGACAGCGGCGACGTCTTGTCCGCCTGGTGCTTGGTGATCACCACGATGGCATCGTCGGACAGCTCGTCGAGATAGAGGGCCTTCTCATAGCAGTTCACTCCCCACGACGTCCCCTCGTCGAACATCTGTTGCAGCTGGGTGTACGGCATCGGGGTGACGAATTCGAACAGCGGCGGGAGCGCCGCGCGGATGGGGGCCAGCACCCCTGCGTGCTCCTCGGCCGATCCAAATCCGACGACCGCCAGCGCGTAGCCGGGCGTGCCTTGATGCTGCTCGGGCACGAATGGCGCTGGCGGAGCGTTGACGCCGATGATCATGGCATTGGCGTTCTGGGGCAGCGTGGCGAATACCTGCCGGCCCAGCTTCAACGCTTCGGTACCCTGGTCGAGGCTCCAGAAGAACAAGCCCAGGTGGACCACCGGACCGACCGGATGCAACCGGAACTCGAACTCGGTGACAACGCCGAAGTTGCCGCCACCACCTCGCAACGCCCAGAACAGATCCTGGTTCTCGTCGGCAGCTGCCCGCAGCCGACGCCCGTCGGCGGTCACCACCTCAGCCGAGACGAGGTTGTCCGCGGTCAAGCCGTACAGGGGAGTCAGCCAGCCCATCCCGCCGCCCAGCGCGAGACCGCCCACGCCGGTGTGGCTGACGATTCCGGCCGGAACCGCCAGGCCATGTGCCTGGGTTGCGATGTCCAGATCGCCCAGCGTGGCTCCCCCACCGACCCGCACCCGTCTGGCCGCGGAATCGACCTCGACCTGACGCAGCGGGCTGAGGTCGATCATCACGCCACCGTCACAGATAGCGGTGCCAGCGGTGTTATGGAAACCACCGCGCACCGAGATCTCCAGATCGCGCCGCCGGGCGAACCCGATAGCCACGGCGACATCATTCGCGTCGGAGCAGCGTGCAATCACAGCTGGGTACCGGTCGATCTCGCCGTTCCATGCCGACCGCGCCTGGTCATAATCACCATCCCCGCGGATCAGCGCGATGCCGGACAACGCTGCGCGGAACGCCTCGATATCGGTGGACTGGATCATGGAACCTCCTACAGGTCGAGCTGCCAATCAGTCGCGCGGCGGTGCGGCCGGAACCCCATCACCTCGTTGATCCCGATCATGTATGGGTTGGAGTCAGCGTTGCAGGTGTCGATGACCCGGAGCTCAGGGCGCTGGGTCCGGGCAAGATCGAGGTTGGCCACCTTGATCAGCGTGCCAAGCCGGTGGCCGCGGTGCTCGGGCGCGACGATCGTGTTCCACTGGCCACCGAACCAGCGTGCCGTAGCGTAGCCGCTGATCTGGGTGAAGGCGACCAGCCTCCCGACGCTGTCCACCGCGCCCGTCGTGACCATGTGCAGTCCGCGGGCCCGGGATCTGGCGTCGTGGGCCTGTATCCGCGCGGCGTCGTAGACCTCGGGGTCCCATTGCAGGTCGTCCAGCGGGGCGTCGGTAGACATCCGCCCCTCGAGGTAGGCGATGTCGTCGAGCCATCGCTGCGGCGTGCTGCCTACCCACTGCACCAGCGAGTAGCCCTGGGACTTCACCCGCGCCTGCTCGTTGAGCCGGGCGAGCATCGCCGGCTCCACCGACCCGACATCGAGTCGCCGCAGGGTCTGGAACAGCGCCGGCCGCGCTCCGGACACCGCCGCGAACTGCCCTGCCGGGTCGGGCGCTGCCGGATCCAGCGGCTGCTCCACCCAGAAGACAAGCCTGACCCGGCGCTGCCGGGCGGCCTCGGCCCGCAGGTGAGCGAGCAGTGCCCGACCGATGCCGCGCCGCCGGTGCTCGGGCGCCACCAGGATCTCACCGTGGGCATTGTGCTGGTTGTCCAGCATCGGGAGGTCCAAACAGCAGCCACCCACCACCGAGCCACCCACCCGAGCCACCCACACCGCCTGGATCTCGCTGGCCGGTGGGTGCCGAAAGCTGCCGAGCTCGTAGACCCAACATGGCGGTGGGTCATCGGGCGCGTCCGCGCTCACTACAGCGCTGCGCAGCTCGTACCACTGCCGGATGGCGTCCTCGTCGGACGGCTCGACCGGCGCGAGAGACAGCCCGCTGAAACTGACGGTGGTCATACCCCATCTCGTCACGATCCGGCGCCGGGCGCCACCGAGTTTCCCACCTCAGGCGGCACGACGGCCGTTACCGGGACCAAGAGTCGGGCGGATCGACGAACGCCTGTCCCAGCTCCCGCGCCAGGGTCAGCGCTCGCCGGGCCCAATCAGGGGTAGCGCCGGCCAGGCCGCAGGACGGGGTGGGCACGCAGCGCTCGGCAAGCAGCGAACGGTCGAAACCGAGCCGGTCCACCAGATCCAGCGCCGGCCGGGCCAGAGCGGCGAGCGTAGGTGGCCCGCTGGTCGGGCCTGAGGGCTGCCCGTCACGCGGAGCAGCCGGCACCAGGCCGAGCAACACCGACACCCCGGAATCCCATGCCTCACCGAGGGCGTCGATGGTGGCCCGGGGCGCGCCGGCAAGCAGAGCGGCGTCGACGGCCAGCGCGTCAGCCCCAGCCTCGCACAGCAGCGCCAACGGTGGCCGCGGCGCGCAGCAGTGCACGATCCGCGGCGTGGGCAGCGCTTCGAGCACGCTGTGTAGCAGCTCTGCCGCGGCGCTCTCGGGCACCGCGGCCACGGTGCCGTACCCGGACGGGGTGGGCACGCTGCCGGCGAGAACAGCTGGTAGGCCCGGTTCGTCTAGCTGAACGACGGTACTCACGCCGAGCCGGCGGCGCACCTCGCTCGCGTGCATCCGCAACCCCTCGGCCAGCGACGCCGCGAACTCACGCAACGCGCCAGGGTCGGTGAGCACTTTGTGCCCGCTACGCAGCTCCACCTCGGCCGCCAGCGTCCACGGCCCGGCGGCCTGCACCTTGATCACGTCGGGTCGGGCCCCGGAGGAGTCCATCGCCTCCTCGAACGCATCGAGATCGGCGCGCAACAGATCGACGCCACGGCGATGCTCGCGGCCGGCTCGGGCGGTAACCCGGTAACCAGACGGCACCAGCTCTACGGCGAGGTCGACGAGCAGAGCCGCGGTGCGCCCGATGATGTCGGCACCGGCGCCCCGGTCGGGCAGCTCGGGCAGGTGAGGCAGGTCAGGCAGCTCGCCGATCACGGTGCGGGCAGCTTCTCGGGCGTCGGTGCCGGGCATCGAGCCGATACCGGTCGCGGAGCCAGGGGGCCAGGGAGGTCGGTCAGTCACCGGATCTTTCTATCAGGTAGCGGAGTATGGAATCTCCGTAGCCTGTCGCGGCGCGACTACGTATTTGGAATAGCTACACGATTAGGTGGTCCCCGGCAAGATTTACGTGCGGCTACCGATTGCCACCGGACATTACCGTCGGGCACGGTATGTGATGGCGAATCAGCAATACAAACGATGAGATGACTTCCGTGCCCGAGACCACCTCGACCACCTTCCTTAGGGGGATTTGATGTCTGACAAAGTGAGCCCTGCCGAGCTCGATGGGCAGCACATGGAGCTGCTGCCAGCCCGTACCGTCCTGTCGCTGTTCAGCGCCGGCGACGGCGGCACCGGCACCAACGGCGGAGACGCCGTCGGGACGCTCGGCATCAATTTATTGAACCACCCGTTGATTCCGGGCGGAGGCAACGCCGTCGGCACGGCCGGCATGTCCGCTGACGGCTGATAACGCTTCGACCCGTCCGATTAAGGCTGAGTCCAGCGCTCTGGCTGGGGAGGGGTGGCCGCGTTCCAGCCACCCCTGGCGAGGTCTGCAACTCCACGACTAGGTAGCCCACCGGGAAGTGCTACGTGCGACTACCGGATCAGTAATTCAACCAGGTGTTTTCCGTGCCCGAGACCACCTCGACCACCTTCCCTAGGAGGATTTGATGTCTGACACAGTGAGCTCTGCCGAGCTCGACGAGCAGTGCACGGAGCTGCTGCCGGCCCGTACCGTCCTGTCGATGTTCAGCGTCCAAGACCCCGGCGGCGCCAACCCCGTAGGCGGCGTCACCCCCGGGGCGCTCACCACGTTCGTGCTCGGCGTTGCGGGCGTGCCCCACTCTTCGAGCTCCGGCGCTGACGGAAGCGCCAATGACGGCAACACGGGCGCCAGCAGCTGAGCGCGTTTCAGGTGGGCTCAGCTGGTAGCGGTGATGGTGGCGCTGCCGAGTACGACATCGCCACCAGGGTCGGGCCGGTACAGCGCGACGGCCTGGCCGGGTGCTACCCCGCGCAGCGATTCTCGCAGCTGCACCAGCACGCCGTCGCCGGTTGCCTCAACGACCGCGCTGGCGCACCCGCCGTGCGCCCGGACCTGGGCGATGCATTCGAACGGGCCATCGGGCGCACCGACGGCCCATACCGGACGGTGGGCTTCGATCACGCCCACGTCGAGATGCCGCGCGGATCCCAGCCGCACCGTGCCGGTGGCCGCCTGGAGCCCCAGGACGAACCGAGGGCGGCCATCGGGCGCTGGGTGCCGCAACCCCAGCCCGCGGCGCTGGCCAACGGTAAAGCCGTGCACCCCCTGATGGTGGCCGAGGACCTCTCCGGTCTCCCCGTCGACCAGCTCTCCGGGACGGGAGCCCAGCCGGCCGGCCAGGAACGCCCGAGTATCGCCCGAGGGAATGAAGCAGATGTCGTGGCTGTCCGGCTTGGCCGCAACAGCCAGGCCGCGTCGCGTCGCCTCAGCCCGGATCTCGCCCTTGGCGGTGTCACCGACCGGAAACAGCGCGTGCGCCAGCTGCTCGGCGGTGAGCCCGGCGAGCACGTAGGACTGGTCCTTGCCCGTGTCCACCGCTCGGCGCAGCACTCCGTCGCACAGGCGCGCGTAATGACCCGTGCAGACCGCGTCGAAGCCGAGGTCGCGCGCGCGGTCCAGCAGCGCGGTGAACTTGATCCGCTCGTTGCATCGTAGGCACGGGTTGGGGGTGCGCCCGGCGGCGTACTCGGCGACGAAGTCGTCCACCACGTCGGTGGTGAACTGTTGCGCGAAGTCCCAGACATAGAAGGGGATGTCGATGACGTCGGCGACCCGCCGCGCGTCGGCCGCGTCCTCTTTCGTGCAGCACCCGCGCGCTCCGGTGCGCAGCGTGCCGGGTTGCGCCGACAGCGCCAGATGCACTCCGACCACCTCATGCCCGGCGTCGACCGCCCGGGCCGCGGCAACCGAGGAATCCACCCCGCCGCTCATGGCGGCCAAGACCTTCATCGGTCGCGACGCCGTCACGACGCGGCCACCCGCCGGAATCCAGCTCCCCGGGCCCGGGCGACCACCGGCTCGATGGCATCAAGCACCTCAGCCACGTCCGCGGCCGTCGAGGTGCGCCCGAGGGAGAAGCGCAGCGAGCCGCGAGCCGCAGCCGGCGTGGCTCCCATCGCCAGCAACACATGGGAGGGCTGCGCCACACCGGCGGTGCACGCCGCTCCCGTCGAGCACTCGATGCCCCGGGCGTCGAGCAGCATCAGTAGCGAGTCGCCCTCGCAGCCCGGGAAGGTGAAATGGGCGTTACCCGGCAACCGTGAGGGGCCACCGTCGAACAGTCCGTCGCTCGGATCTCCGTTGAGCACCGCGTCGGGAACCCTGGCCAGGATCCCTTCCACCAGCTCGTCTCGCAGCGCGGCGAGCCGGATCGTGCTCTGCGGCTGGGTAGCCACGGCGTGGCGGATCGCGGTGGCCAACCCGACGATCGCCGGGACGTCCAGCGTGCCGGAGCGCACATCGCGCTCCTGACCGCCGCCGTGCAGCAGCGGGGTCGCCGCGACCTCACGGCCCAGCAACAGCACCCCGACTCCGTAAGGGCCGCCCAGCTTGTGCCCGGTCAGGGTGAGCGCGGCGGCCTGGGATCGGCCGAAGTGCACCGGCAGCTGGCCCACCGCCTGCACGCCGTCGGTGTGCAGCGGTATCCCGTAACCGGCGGCGACCTCGGCCAGCTCGCGCACCGGTGCCACGGTGCCTACTTCGTTGTTCGCCCACATCACGGTCACCAGGGCCACCGACTCCGGGTCGCGGGCCAGCGCGGCGCGCAGCGTGTCCGGATGCACCCGGCCGTAGCGATCCACTTCGAGCCACCCCACTTGGGCGCCTTCGTGATCGGCCAGCCAGGACACCGCATCGAGCACCGCGTGATGCTCGATGGCGGATGCCAGTACCCGCGTGCGGCGAGGATCGGCGGCACGCCGTTGCCAGAACAGTCCCTTGACGGCGAGGTTGTCGCCCTCCGTGCCGCCCCCGGTGAACACCACCTCAGACGGGCGGGCGCCCACCGCCTCCGCGATGCTCTCCCGGCATTCCTCCACGGTGCGCCGCGCTCGCCGGCCCGAGCCATGCAGCGACGAGGCATTGCCCAATGCGGACAATGCCTGGCTCATCGCTGCCACCGCCTCCGGCAGCATCGGCGTCGTGGCGGCATGATCGAGGTAGGTCATCGAGACCCCAGCCTAACGGCGCCCGCGGCTGTCCCAGCATGCGGAGTTGCCACCGATGGCAACGCGTCGCGAGAGTTGCCACCCCCTGGCGCATCCCCCACCGATCCACGCACCTCCGGGTCGAGCGCCCCGTCTGAATAGCGCCCCGTCTGAACATATGAGGACTGACCGATGCCGGACAGCGTGCTCGCTGAACGATTTCTCGCTGTCGGCACAACCGCCATCTGTGATGCACGGCTCGAACAAGTGGCGCTGACCGCGCTCGGCATCACCCCGGCCGCAGGTGACGCGCTCACGCAGGCACGCCAACGGTTCGAGCACCAGCTACCCGGCATCAAGCACATGCGTGATGCCCTCATGCACTTTGATGAGTGGTCGCGCGGCGAGGGACGTGGCCCGCGAGTACTGGGGCTTCGCCTACGAACCCACCGCCGACACTATCTCGCTCGGCGCGCTGCTCAAGGTCTCGCCGGGGACGGACCTGCGGGTATGGCTGTCCTTCGACCTCGGGACCGGCGGTGGCGAGCCAGAGCGTCGAGAGCTGTCCGCCCTGGCCGTCAACGCCCTCGCAACCGCAGGGCTCCACCTGGTCTGCCCCTCAGAATCGCAGAGCACGAACACGGTTGAGCGCCTGGTACGTGGCGAGGCCCTGTACGTCGAGTCCACCACCGCGGAAGCCACATCGGCGGAGTAGTGCTTGAGCGGACCGGCCACCATCCGCAGTATCCCGAGCGATGGTTGACCCCTTCGGCCGCCTGCGCGACGATGGTGTCAGAGAAGATTTCTCCAACCTGCTCGAAGGAGGCACGATGCGCGCCCGGTTCCTTGGGAAGGACCCCGAGTCGCAGGTCGGTCAGTCGCCAACGCTGTTCGCGACGGACCGCACCGACCGCAAGACGTACATCGCTCAGGGCTGGGTCGTGACCGACCCGCAGGTGCTCGCTGACGTGGGCGAGGTCCCGCCTGGCGAAGCGCTCATCGAGATCCCCGAAGATGTGCTGAAGTTCTACCAGCGTAACCAAGAGGAGGGAGACCGCTGAGCCTGCTTATCGGGGACGCTTTCGATCAGCTCTTTCAGACTTTCGAGCATACGGCGTTTCGCTTGGAAGTCCGGGACAGCTACGACTCGTCATACGAGAACGACTCGTTGCAGAAGTTCCTCGCCGGCGAGCCTGACGATCTGCCCTGGATGCAAGACTGGTTGAAGATGATCCGCGCAGCGTCGGCCGGAGGCCGCCGCTTCTCTCGCGTGCGCGTGGTGATGGTGCCGCTCACGGACTACAGCCGTTTTGGTGTTTGGTGTAGCCAGTTCACCAACGGTGCCGGTGAGGATATCAGGTATGTCACGCGAGATGAGGCGGTAGCCGATGGGCTGCCGAACCACGACTACTGGCTGCTCGACTCACGCAAGCTGGTCCGTATGAACTTCGATGATGGTGGCCGCTTCGAGGGCGGTGAAATCGTTGAAGACCCCACCATGATCGTGCAGCACAACTACTGGCGCGATGTTGCCTGGCACCGCGCCAGACGACGGGACGACTTTGCCACCGAATAGAACGACCGGCGTGACCAACGTACAAGAGGCGCGCGCGGCGCTGGGCAAGCGACTCCGCGAGCTGCGGCAACAAGCCGGACTGACCGGCAAGCAGCTCGCGGAGTCCTTGTCGTGGCCGCCATCGAAAATCTCCAAGCTTGAGAACGGTCGCCAGACCCCGACCGATGACGACATCAAGGGTTGGACGCGGATGACCGGCAGTGAGCACGAGACCGAAGCGCTGCTGGCCTCGCTGCACACGCTCGAAGTCCAGCACGCCGAGTGGCAGCGTCAACTCAAAGTGGGTTTGCGCCCGCATCAGAACAAAATCGCGCTACTTGATGCGAAGACGCGATTGTTTCGCGTATTTGAGGCTACTGTCATTCCCGGCATTATTCAGACTGCGGACTATGCGCACTTCCGTTTCGCGCAAGGAATCACCATGTTCAAGGTGCCCAACGACATTAACGCCGCCGTAGAGACTCGTGTGAAGCGGCAAGAGATGCTGTACCGGCAAGACAAACGCTTCTATTTCGTGCTGACCGAAGCAGCACTTCGGCTGCGACTGTGTCCGCCTGAAATCATGCTGGCCCAGCTTGACCGGCTTGTCTCGTTGTCGGCTCTATCGAATGTGCGCCTCGGGATCATCGGGTACGAGACGCAATACGTCGTCGCACCGTGGCACGGCTTCTGGCTATTGGACAACGACTTGGTGATGGTCGAGACGTTCTCAGCCGAGCTGAACCTGGCCCAGCCGCAAGAGGTCGAGCTGTACGCCGGCATCTTCGAGCAGCTCGCCGCTGTCGCCAGCTACGGCCGGGCGGCGCGAGCCATCATCACCCGCGTCATTGATGACCTCGTGCCCGAGGAGCCGGATGCGGATGGCTCGTAGTTTCCGCAGCTCGTGCTGATTCGCGTGATTGCTAGAAATACTGAGAATCTTTCTGTTCAGCTGAACGTTTCGCTCCTACTCTTCCATCAGGGCGGGCCCTACCCTGTCGGCTACTTGGGAGGAGGACCAAGTGAGCACGTTAGTACCGTTGCTGACGCGCGAGCAGATTGACTGGCTGCCTGAGCGCGCTCGTGAAGTCGTGGAGTACCGCAAGAGCGGCCTGAGCCTGAATCACATTCAGGGCTGCCCGCTGGACTGCGCGTACTGCATCCGGCACACCTACGGCCTGTGGGACCAGCGCCAGCCGCGCGCCCTGATGTCCGACACCGAAGCGGTGGAACAGCTCGTCAGCCACCGCTACTTCCAGCCACACGTGACGCCGGTTCAGCTCTTCAACCGGGCTACTGACCCGTTCCTACCGAACGTCCGGCCGCACACCTTCGCCGTCCTCGGAGACCTCAACGCGCGGGGACTGCGTAACCACGTGCTCGTCATCACCCGGCACGCCATGAAGCCGGCGGGCATCGACCGGCTCAACCAGCTCGTCAACCTCAAGGTCACGTTGCTGTTCACGTACTCCGGCATCGAGGACAAGCGCATCGAGCCGTACCCTTCGCACGTCGCGGCTGAGTCGCTGAAGTTGATGAGCGCGCCGAGCGAGCGGAAGTATCGGACGGTGCTGTACTGGCGTCCGCTGGTGCCGGGGCTCAACGACACCGATGAGCACTTGGACCAGGCGCACGCGCTCAGCCTGCACGCCGACGCCACGGTGTTCACCGGCCTGTTCTACCGCGACCAGATCGCGGAGTACTACCAGGCCAACGGCCTGCCCGAGCCCTACGAGGAGACCGCCCGCCGCAAGATCGTGCCCGAGACGCTGGAACAGCGCGTGCTCGCGGCCTTCAGCGACTCGACCTCGTTGTTCCGCAAGACCTCGTGCGCTGTCTCCTACGCGCACGAGCTGCCGGACTACAACGGGCACTATGGCATACGCGAACTCTGCGACATCTGCCCGCTGAGCCAACTCGACCTGTGCCAGCGTGGGCACCACGTCCCGACCGCCGAGCGGCTGCGCGAAGTCGCCCGCGACCTGCCGGAGGCGCGCGGCCTGGTCGTCGTGGACATCACCGAACGCGCTGCCGTCGTGTCCGGCCTGAGCGAGGAACAGCCGCGCTACTACCTGCAACACGCACTCGGCTTTCAGGTGCACGACGTGCGCCACCCCCACCACGCGCACCGCCACGGCCGCGCGGACATCGGGTGGAAGGACACCCCGACAGATGAGTGACTGGACCACCCTGCGCTACGCCGTGGTCGATGTCGAAGGCAACGGCCACCAGCCGCCCGACCTGGTGGAACTGGCCGTCGTGCCCATCGTGGGCGGCACCATCGGGGAGCCGGTGAGCTGGCTGGTGAAGCCCGAACAGGGCATCAAGTATTTTGCGACGCGCATTCACGGGCTGACCAACCAGGACGTAGCCGACGCGCCCGCGTTCGCGGAGATCGAGGACCAGGTACGGCAGGCACTCGCCGTGGACGCCCTGGTGGCGCACAACGCACATGTCGATGTCGGCGTGCTTCAGCGCAAGCTCGGCACGTGGGAGTGTCCCGAGGTCTTTGACACGCTCAAGCTCGCGCGTCGGCTGCGGCCGAACCAGGTGAGCTACAAGCTCGGTGCTCTGACCGAGGCATTCACTCTGGCCGAGGGGCTGCCGGACGGGTTGAGCCCGCACCGGGCCACCTATGACGCCCTAGTAGCCACGCGCCTGTTCGCGCTGCTCGCCACACACGCCGACGCCTCCCTGTTGTCACTGGCGGAACTCCGCGACGACAAACCGGGGGGTGGCGATGAAACTCCATCCCTTTTCTAGTCATGAGCGAGGCATGTTCGTCAGCATCGACGGCCCTAGCGGCGCGGGCAAGTCCACCATTGTCCGACACCTGGCGCAGATGCTTGTCGCTGGCGGTGAAGACGTACACGTGACTGCCGAGCCGTCCACCGGCCCTATTGGCAAGCTGTGCCGTGAACTCACGGAATCCGTGACCGGACATGCTCTCGCGTGCCTGTACGCGGCCGACCGCTACCACCACATCGAGACCGAAATTCGGCCCAAGATGGAGGAGGGCCAGACGGTCATCAGGGACCGCTACATTCCGTCCGGCCTGGTGATGCAGCGCTTCGACGGCATCGACCCGGTATTCCTCTGGCATCTCAATGCCGAAGCCGACCGGCCCGACCTGGCCGTCATTCTCGAAGCCGACCCCGAGACCATCGCGGAACGCCTTGCCGGGCGCGGCCCGCACAACCGCTTCCAACTCTCACCCGGTAGCAACCACGCCGAAGTGCACTTCTACCGGCAGGCCACCGAGCGGCTGATCCAAGCCGGGTTCGACGTCTTGCGGGTGGACTGCAACCAGCGGCCCCCGGAGCAGTCCGCGTCAGCGATCCACGACCGACTGCTGACCTTCTTCGCGTCCTCGAAGGGCTGACGCACCGATGGTCGGCGTAACTACCCAGCCATGCGACACGGACATTGCCAAGCTCCGTGCACTGGCAACGCGCACGCTCAAGGAGCACCAAGACGACCGAGGGATCTGCGCCGTCTGCGGTTGTGCGCCCGTCGCCGGTCCTGCCAACCACCAGCGGGCGCCGTGGCGGACCGCGCTGGCGGCTGTGCCCCGGCACGAGTTCATCCCGGACACCGTGTGGATCGACCATGACGGCGAGGGTCCGGCTTTGGTGCCGCTGCACCGGGACGTCGATCCGGATCGGTGGCTGGAGCTGGCCTACTCCGACGATGCGGTGATCACCCAGATCGATGACGGGCACCCAGCTGGACCGGGTCTAGCTGGGATGATGCTGGCCGCGTTGGACGCCAAACTGGGGCATCGGGTGTGCGAAATCGGTACCGGTACCGGCCACAACGCCGCGCTGCTCGCCCGCAGACTCGGGGCCGAACACGTGACGAGCATCGAGGTCGACGCCGCCCACCGGTGGTGGGGCGAACAAGGCAAACCAGACGTTGAGCAGTGGCGATTCACCGTCAACCCGAAAGGTCAACAGCTCGACCTCAGCTCTTGCGTTTGGTGACCGCGTCGGTGAGCTGCGGGGCGACGGTGAACAGATCGCCTACGATGCCGAAGTCGGCGATCTCGAAGATCGGCGCCTCCGGGTCTTTGTTGACCGCGACGATGGTCTTGGACGTCTGCATGCCCGCGCGGTGCTGGATCGCGCCGGAGATACCGAGCGCGACGTACAGCTGTGGCGAGACCGTTTTGCCGGTCTGCCCGACTTGGAACTGGTGCGGGTAGTAACCCGAGTCCACGGCCGCCCGAGAGGCTCCCACCGCGGCGCCGAGCGAGTCGGCGAGCTTCTCGATCACCCCGAAGTTGTCCGCCGAGCCGACGCCACGGCCACCGGAAACCACGACGCTCGCCTCACTGAGGTCCGGGCGGTCACCACCCTCGATGGGCTTACGCTCGATGATCTTCGCAGCCTTCGTCGCGCTCACCGCGGCGACCTCGACGGTCTGCTCGGTGGCCGCGCCCGGTGACTCGACCGGTTCGATCGCGCCGGCCCGGACAGTGATCACCGCGACCGGCGTGGTGGCCCGAGACCTCGCGAGGTATGAACCGCCGAACACCGAATGAGTTGCAGTGCCGTCGGCGGCCAGCTCGACGGTGTCGCAGAGCAGTCCCGATCCGGTACGTACGGCAAGCTTGCCGGCGATCTCTTTGCCGTCCGGCGAGGAGGCGATGAGGACGGCAGCCGGCCGGACCGATTCCACGAGCGCCGCCAGCACTCCGACAGCGGGAGCGGTCAGGTAGTTGTCCACGTCGTCGGACTCGGCCACATAGACTTTCGCGGCGCCATAGGCCGCCAGCCGGTCCTTGAGCTTGGCGGCGGCGCCAGGCGTGCCGACCACCACAGCTGACGGCTCACCCAGCTTCGCCGCCGCCGTGAGCAGTTCGTTGGTGACCTTCTTGACCTCGCCGCCGGAGTGCTCGACCAGGACCAGGACCTCTGCCATGACTGTTCTCCTCTGCGCCGATCAGATCAGCTTCTGGCCGATGAGATAGGCGGCGAGCTGGGCCGCGCCGTCACCCTCGTCGGTGACGACCTGCCCGGCCAACCGCGGCGGCCGTGGCGTGGACTCGATCACCGTCGAGGTGGCGTTGGCCAACCCGACAGCAGTGCGCTCGATGCCCGCACCGGCCAGCGACAACGTGGCGACCGGCTTCTTCTTCGCGGCCATGATGCCCTTGAACGACGGGTAACGCGGCTCGTTGATCTTCTCGTTCACGCTGACCACGGCTGGCAGCTCAGCCTGCAGGACGGTGATCGCATCATCGGTCTCCCGCTCGACGGTCACCGTGCGCCCTTCGACGGTGACCTTGCGTGCGTGGGTGAGCTCCGGCAGCCCGAGCACGTCGGCGACCATCGCCGCGATGGCACCCACGGTGCCGTCAGTGGCCTCGTTGCCGGCAATTATGAGGTCGACGTCGCCGAGGGTGCCGATGACTTTGGCCAAAGACTTGGCGGTCTGGACCGCGCAGGACCCGTGTAGACCCTCGTCAGACAGGTGCACGGCTTTGTCCGCGCCCATCGACAGGGCCTTGCGGATCGCGTCGGCGGCCCGCTGCGGGCCCATCGTGACGACGGTGACCTCCCCGTCAGCCGCCTCCTTGATCTTGAGCGCTTCCTCGACGGCGCGTTCGTTGATCTCGTCCAGAACGACATCGGCCGAGGCGCGGTCAAGAGTGTGGTCGGAATCGGCCAGTGTGCGCACCGACCAGGTGTCCGGCACCTGCTTGATCAGAACCACGATGTTCATGGCCACAACGTTACCGATCGGTAGATCCGTAGTGCAGTGACGGCCCTCACTGCGGCGCAGCCGCGGCCTCCTCGGGCGCAGCGATCTTAACCTGCAAACCAGCGAGCAGAAGTTCGAGGCCATAGTCGAACCGCCCCGGCCGGTGCGGGCCGTTCAGGTGCGGACTCGCCGCAGTGACAGCGGGAATCTGCTGCGGTGGGAGCGGCGGGAAATAGCTGGTCTTCTCCTGGGTTGCGCTATCGCGCCGGGGGACGACGTGGCCTATCTGTTGGAAGCCGGCGGTGTAGATGAACAGGACGAAGAACACGTCGGACGCCTCGGCAGGCGAGAGCCCCGCCGCAAGCAGCAACGCAACCGTTCGCTCCATGATCAACAGACCGTGCGGGCCGATTCTGACCCGAACGCTGTAAACCTTGGCCAGCTCATGGTGGGCCGCCAAGGCCTCGTGGTAGCTGCACACCAGCGCCCGGAGCTGGGTCAACCAGTCACCTTCCGTGACCGACGTGTCCACCTCGCCGAGCATCAGGTCAACCATGAGGTCCACCAGCTCGTCCTTGTCCCGCACATGGTTGTACAGGGCCATTGGCGAGACCTCGAGCTCCGTGGCCAGCGCCCGCATCGTCAACGCAGCCAGGCCCTTCTCGTCAACCAGGCCCAGAGCGGCCCGCACTATCCGGGGCCGGGACAGCGGGGGCGGCCGCGTTTGATCCTTGCTGGGGTCGATACCGACCCAGGCCGTCGGATCGGAGCGGCCAGGGGCCCGGGACTGGTCGTTCAACGTCATCGCTCCTCGCTCGCTCTACCGCCATACGTACAACGTATACCCGATTGGGCTATAGCTGTTTTCGCTCCCACACCATAACACTGTACACACTAACTTACAACGTATGTTTCACGTACGGCGTAACCCAGCAGGTCTTGCTGCCTGATCACCATCCTGGGCACCTGCCTGGTGCCTACCCAGACGTCACCGGGGGTACCGATGACAACCATCACCAGCTCGCCTGACGACACAGAGACCACCGCCGATCTACTGCGGCGCGCCTGCGACCGAGATCCGAAGGCGTGGGAGCAGATCGTGCATCGATATCGGGGGGTGGTGGTCTCGAAGGTGCGTTCGTTCGCACTCCAGGACGCGGATGCCCTCGACGCGGTGCAAATGACCTGGTTGCGACTGGCGGAGAACTGCCACCGGATACAGCTACCCGAGCAGCTCGCGGGTTGGCTGGCAACCACCGCAAGTCGGGAGTGCCTGCGCATCCTGCGGCATCAGGCGCAGCAGACCACGGCGCCATCCTATGTGGCAGTAGAGCGGATGGCTGACCCATCCGTGGGGCCGGAGCAGCACGCCATCGACGCAGACACAGCGCGGCTGCTGTGGAGTCTCATCGCGACACTGTCACCCCGCCGTCAAGTACTCCTCCGCGAGCTGTTCGTCGATAGCCCGCGACCGTACGCCGAGGTCGCCCGAAGTACTGGAATCCCAGCCGGCGGCATCGGACCCACCCGTGCGCGTGCCCTGACCCAGCTGCGGCGCAGGCTTGACGAACGCGGGCTGACCTGCCGAACCTGACCCGGACGCTGATCGACTACTGTCCGCCCGAGAGGAGAATCCCTTGACCGAGCAGCCACCGCAGCCCGTCCAGAATCCGCTGACCATGGTGATGAAAGCGAAGTCTGAAGAAGACTACGCCGCGCTTGCACAGCTCGTCGGGCACCTGCAATCGCTGCCACCGGATCAAAATCCGGTCATCATCGCACTGAACAAAATCGGCACGGTTCATTTCGCCCGGTTCGCTTTCCTGGGCAACGACCAACTCGCGGTGATCACCACCTACGACGGTGCCTTCGAGGTGTACATCAACGAGTTCATCGACACTATTGGCGATATTTTCAACGCTCTCTTGGCACACGCGGCGAGCGCCCCGCCGCTACCGGTACAGATCCATCGCCAGGAATTTCTCGACTACGTCCGCAGTGTCGACGTCGGTTGTGTGGGGAGGTTCTACAGCGCCTATCCCGAGCGCACGGTGCTCGACATTCTTGGGCCGGTCGGCGCCCCGAGCTGACATATCTCGAGGAGGAGTTCCGCGATGGTGGACGTCGAACTCGCAGATGTGCAGGGATTCATCGTCCGGGGTTATACGATGCCAGTTGCCCGATATTTCGGCCTGAGTGTTCGCGAGTCGACGGGTGCCCGGGCATTTCTGACCACATTGGTCGGTAGCGATCCGATGGTTCCCTCCATTACCACGGCGCAGCCTTGGGCGATGAAGCCGGAGTACTGCGTGAACCTGGGTATCACTTTCCGGGGCCTGGCGGCGCTGGGGGTACCGCCAGGCTCCTTGACCAGCTTTCCGGTGGAATACTGCGAGGGTGCAGTGGCCCGAGCAGCCAACGTAGGTGACGTCGGTACGAGCGCACCCGACCAGTGGCTACGGTGGCTGGTGGACCCGGAGCTGCAGCTGTTGCTGATGCTGTCCGCCCAGTCTGGCTCCGCGCTCGACGCCGCGACGAAGCGACTGGAACAGTCCTGGTCCACCAGCTGCGTCGAGCTGGGTCGCCACGATGGCGCTTCGCTGCCCGACGATGTGGCGCACTTCGGATATCGTGACGGAATATCCCAGCCCACCATCGAAGGTGTTCCGCTCGCCGGGCTACCGGATCATCTGCCGCCAGCCCCACTAGGCGAGTTCCTGCTCGGATACCCCAGCCAGTTCGACCAGTTCAGCTATCCGGTTCCGGAGCCTCCCGAGCTAGGCATCAACGGTAGCTTCGCCGCATTCCGCGTGCTTGAACAAGACGTTGCCGCGTTCGCGGAGTTCGTCAGCCAGCAGGCGTTGACGACGGGATTGTCGGAAGAACTGATCGAAGCGAAGCTGTGCGGGCGCTGGCGCAACGGCACGCCGTTGGTCCTCTCACCGGACACCGACACACCCGAGCCCCCGATTCCGCCCGAAGCGATGAACGACTTCGACTACATCGGACAGTACGATGACCAGCGGGGTTACCGTTGCCCGATCGGATCGCACATTCGCCGGATGAATCCGCGCGGGCAACGCGTCGCCGGCGATGCCGGTCACCTGCACCGCATCGTCCGACGCGGTATCGCCTATGGTCCGCCATATGACCCGGAACATCCCAGGGACGGGCAGTCTCGAGGCCTGCTCGGGCTATTCATCGGGATCAGCCTGCACGATCAGTTCGAGTTCCTCATGACCCAATGGGCGAATGACGGGATCTTCACCGCCGGGCTCGGCCGCACCAACGACCCGCTGATCGGAGCCCAGGCCAACGGGGCTGGAACTTTCTCGATACCGCAGGCGGCGGGATCGGTGACACTGCAGGGACTCACGCGATTCGTCACCACCCGCGGTGGCGCCTACTGCTTCCTGCCCAGCATCTCCGCGATCCGCTACCTGGCGACCTTGGCGTAGCCGCAAGATCAACTCTTGGCGCCGAACACCCGACCGTCGATCGACAACGTCGTCGTCTCCCGGCCGTCGGCGAAATCAGCGCTGACGACCAGGCCGTTGCTCATCCGGAGGTCCACATCAACGATGAGACCGTAGCCGGCCAACTCCTCGCCCATCAGGATGCAGCCCTCTGACAGGCGGGAACTCGCCCCCTTCAACCGCTGCCAGGGCACCCACAGCCACGGTTCTCCCTGCCCTATCAGGCCATGGTGGACCGCACACACCGGCACCGGCAGAGTCCATCGCTGCCGTTGATCGGAACGTCGTGCTGCAGGTCGCTCCGGTAACCGGTGCAGTGGATCACTACGCGCGACGCTGGCCCGGTTGGCGGCATGCTTTCGAAGGTAGCGTGCCGGCGCTGCGCCGACCATCACATCCGGCGGATGATGTCCTCGACCGGATCTGGTTCGGGAGCTGGTGTTTCGAGCACCCTAATCTGATGGGCCCGCGTGTCGGAAACCCGCGCCGGGGGCAGGGCGAACGGGGCGCTGCGCCACTCGTCGGGTGGAATCCCGCCCCAGGACAGGTGGTTGTCCAGGTCCTTGATCGCCTGGATGAGATCGTGCACAGGGGGCGGTGTGGCGGCCGGGCTGCCCTGGCCCAGGGTGGCCATCGAGCTTCGGATACTTCGCAGGATCGCGTTCGGATTCTTTGTCATCACGGGGCCTCCCGCGGAGTGCGCGGCATCCAAGGTTGTCCTGCGCTGATTGCGCGTCCCAAGAGGTTACTCCCACTTGCGGAGCACCCTGATCGGCGGCATGGCCATGTCCCCGGTAAAGGGCGCGGCGCGGCTGTACGCGACCCGTTTTCACCCGGAAAGGGTCGATGCTGCGCGCGTGGTGGGATGAACCCCGTGCACGTGACGGTGGTGGGCAGCGTCAACCCTGATCTGGTGGCCGCGCTGCCGCGGCTACCAGGCCCCGGCGAGACCCTGACCGCCACCGGCTTGACCCGCATCCCCGGCGGCAAAGGAGCAAATCAGGCGCTGGCCACCCATCGACAGGGCCTACCGGTCCAGCTGGTCGCAGCGGTCGGCGCCGACCCCGAGGCCGACACCGCGCTCGAGCTGTTATACCGCGAAGGAGTAGCGCTGGACCGGCTGCGAACGGTCCCCGAGCCGACCGGGCTAGCGCTGATCGCCGTCGATCCAGCGGGAGAGACCACCATCGTGGTGGTCCCAGGCGCAAACGCGACGCTGCGAGTGGCAGCCCAGGACGTCGCAGGCGCCGCCGCGGTGCTCACCGTGCTGGAAGTACCCGAGCAGGCAGTGATCGCCGCTGCTCAGCATGCCACCGGGCTATTCGTGCTCAATGCATCTCCGGCCCGTCCGGTACCAGCCGCGGTGCTACGGCGCGCCGATTTGGTGGTGGTCAACCGCATCGAGTACACCGCGCTGCCCGGTCTGCGGGATGCCCGAGCCGTGGCTGTCACCGACGGACCCCGCGGCGCGGCGCTGCTCCGCGACGGCGTGCAGGTAGCGGCCGCAACGCCCCCACCGGTCAGCGCGGTGGACGGCACCGCTGCCGGAGACGCCTTCATCGGCTCCGCGGTAGCGAGTTTACTGCGCGGGCTGCCCGACGCCGAGTTGCTCGCCCGGGCCTGCGCTGCTGGCGCACTGGCGGCCACCCGGCCCGGTGCTCAACCGTCTCTGCCGACCTCTGCCGAGATCGACGAGGTGCTTTCCCGGTGACCGTGCCGATGATCATTGACACCGACCCCGGAGTGGACGACGCGGTGGCGCTGATGCTGGCCGCGGCTAGCCCGGAGGTGCGGCTGCTCGCCGTAACCACGGTATTCGGCAATGCCGACGTAGAGGTCACCACCGCCAACGCGGTGCGGCTGCGGACCCTGGCCGGGCTCGGCGACCTGCCGGTGGCCGCCGGTGCCGACCGGCCACTGGTGTACCCACAACTGCGGCGGACCGATCGCTGGCACGGGCGAGACGGCCTCGGCGGTCATGCCGACCTGCTACCGCAACCCAGCGGACCGATCAGTGCCCTCGGCGCGGTTACCCTGATGGCCACCCTGCTGCGTGGCGCAGCGACCCCAGTGACGCTGGTGGCCATCGGACCGCTGACCAACATCGCGCTACTGCTCGCCGTGCACCCGGAGCTCAAGCCCCGGATCGGCCGCATCGTGATCATGGGTGGCAACCTCGCCGGTTCGTCGGCCGAGTTCAACATCGACTCCGACCCAGAAGCCGCCCGCCGGGTGCTGGTCGAGGAAGACGTACCGACCACGTTGGTGCCGTTGAACGTCACCCAGCGAGCCACGGTCGATGATGCGTGGCTCGCCGAGCTGGCGGAAGCCGGACCGCGCTGCGCGGCGCTGGCCGGCATCATCGGACATTGCGGGCAACAGCGCGCGTCGCCGGTGGCGCTGCACGACTCGTTGGCCGTGCTGGAAGCGGCCGTAGCGGGCATGCTGGCAACCACGCCGATGATCCTTCAGGTGGGCTGCGATCACGGAGGTGATCGCGGTGCCGTGCGGCCGGGCAGCGGTCAGGAAACAACGGCGCGTGTCGTTCAGGTGGCCTGTGACGCCGACCCGACGTCGATCAACGCGATGATCCTGCACCGGCTCCGATCTTTGCGGTGACGCCAGGCGATCGCCGCGCTTGCAGCTGCAACACCACCACCGCCAGCAATGCGCCGATGACACCGCCAGCGGTGTTGTGCACCAGATCGCGGAGCTGACACTCGCCACCGCCAGTAGCGCCCTGGACGAACTCCGCGAACCCGCTGACCAACGCGCTGGATGCCACGGCGAGCAACGGGCGACGAGTCGCCAGGGTCCCGAAAAACGCGAACGGCACCAGCATCGCCACGTTGAGCTGCTCGTAGAGATGGGCCAACGACAGGCTGCCGATCGAACATTCCCGCAACGTCGTCAGCGGGTTGAAGCCACCCGCTTCGAAGTGTCCAAACGGCCGTACCACGGTGAGCGCCAGCGCCAGCGCCAGCGCGCACCCGGCAAGTACCGCCGGCCTCTGAGCCCAACCCCGACGCGGGGCCAGCCACCAGGCCAGCCCGCCGAGCAGCACCGATCCGGGAATGAAGGCTGCGGGTACCTCAAGGTGGTGCAGCAGGATGTTGAGGAGGTTGTGCGGGTTGAGGTCTGGTCCGTCTGACACCCCGAGCATGCTAGCCGAACCGGTGCGCAACCGGGCTCCCGCCACACCGACCGTTGCCGGCAGCCACCCTTACCTGTTGGCGGTGAAAGCGCCGAAGGCGGTCGTGACAACGAATAGGATGATCCCGACGACAAAGAGCCACAACAGGCCCTTTATGGCAATCCCGATGAACACGACGATGAGCCAGATGACGAGCAGCGCGACGATCAGACCCAGCATGACGGCGTCCTCCAAGATTGCGGCGGCGTGTACCTGCCATACTACTCACTGCAATCAGCCCAGTGCATACGTGGTAACCACGCAGACGCGGGCTATTGGCCGGTGAAGGTCGCCTTGCCGGGGCCATGGTCGAGGAACGAGCGGATCCCCGTCACGCGGTCCTCGGTTCGGGCGAGGGCGGCGAATGCTTCGGCCTCCAGCGCGAGACCGTTGCTGAGATCGACGTCGAGCCCGTCGTCGATGGCGGCTTTGGCCGCTGCGAGCGCGAGCGCCGGCCCGGCGGCGAACTGGGCGGCCCAACGCGACGCCGCGCCGTACACGTCATCGCGGGTGACCACCTCGTCGACCAGGCCGATCCGCAGCGCCTCCGCCGCCTCGACGAAGCGGCCGGTGTAGATCAGTTCTTTGGCTCGGGCCGGACCGATCAACCGGGGAAGCCGCTGGGTGCCGCCCGCACCTGGGATGATCCCGAGCAGGATCTCCGGCTGGCCGATCTTGGCGTTGTCCGCGGCGATCCGCCGATCGCAACACAGCGCAAGTTCGCAGCCACCGCCGAGCGCGAAGCCCGCGATCGCAGCCACCGTCGGTTTCGGGATGTCCGCCACCGCGCGAAACGCCGCGGACAGCGCCGCGGCCTGCGCCGCCACCGCGGCCGGCGGCATCGTCGCCATTTCCTTGAGGTCGGCCCCGGCCGCGAACACCTTCTCGCCACCGTAGACGATCACCGCCCGGACGTCGGTGCGATCTGCTGCCTGCCGCGCCGCGGACTGGATCTCCTGGGCACACCTGCGGCTCAACGCGTTCATCGGTGGCCGGTCCAGCCGGATCGTGCCGATTGCGTCGCGCACGTCAAGCCTGACGAACTCGCCCTCCACCGCCATAGGTTCGAACGCTACCGGCTACATCGCCGTCGCCGCGGCGCGACGGTAGGCGAAGTAGCGCTCACCGAAGCGGCGCAGCACGAGATCGACGCCGAACGTCTTGGACAGGTTGTCCTGGGTGAGTACCGAGTCGAGCAAGCCCTGGGCGACGACCGCGCCGTCGCGCATCAGCATGGCGTGCGTGAACCCGGGGGGGATCTCCTCGACGTGGTGGGTCACCAGCACCGTCGCGGGAGCGTCCGGATCGGCCGCCAAGTCGGCCAGCCGGGCGAGCAGATCCTCCCGGCCACCCAGGTCGAGCCCAGCGGCGGGCTCGTCCAGCAACAGCAGCTCCGGATCGGTCATCAGCGCCCTGGCGATCAGCACCCGCTTACGCTCTCCCTCGGACAGGGTGCCGTAGCGCCGCAGCGCCATCCCGTCCATCCCCAGAGCCGCCAGCAGTCCGGCGGCTCGTGCGCTGTCGACGTCCTCATAACCTTCACGCCACCGGCCGAGCACCGCGTAACCGGCGCTGACCACCAGGTCGGACACCAGTTCGTCACCGGGGATCCGGGCAGCCAGGGCTGCCGAGGAGAACCCGATCCGCGGACGGAGCCCGAAGACATCGGTGCGACCAAGCCGTTCCCCGAGGACGTGCACCATCCCGCAGGTCGGATGCAGCTCGGTCGCGACCAACCGCAGCAGGGTGGTCTTGCCGGCACCGTTGGGTCCCAGAATGACCCACTTCTCGTCCAGCTCCACCCGCCAGTCCACTCGGTGAAGCAGCGTGGCGGCACCGCGCCGGACGCCCACGCCGTCCATCCGCACGACCAGATCGGTCAGGTTGCCAGGTAGTAGCTCATCCCCCGCGTTCACCCCGCCATTGTGCTGATCGGTACAGCCGGCCTGAATGTCGGACCGGGCAGGCAGGATGACTTCCATGAGCCGCCCACAAGTTGGCCGACCATTCCCGCTCGGCGCGCACGCCGAGGGTGGCGGGGTGCGCTTCGCGGTGGCTTCCTCGGTCGCCGAGGCGGTCGAGGTATGTCTACAGTGGCCGGAGGCTGACGAGCTCCGCGTGCCGCTGACCGAACGCACCTTCGGGGTATGGCATGGGCTGGTCCCCGGCTTGGGTCCCGGACAGCGCTACGGCTACCGGGTGCATGGACCTTGGGACCCGGTGCGCGGCCTATTCTGCAACCCGGCCAAGCTGCTGGTCGATCCCTACACGTTGCGGATCGAAGGCAAAGTGACCGACCTGCAGGCCGCGCTGGGCTACCGTGGCGATCCGGCCGGCCCTCGCTGCGATGTCGACTCGCGAGGCAGCGTGCCGGTCTCGGTGGTCACTGCGCCCGGTGGTTCAGACACCGGCACCCGGCCCGACGTGCCGTGGGAGCACACGGTGCTCTACGAGCTACATGTGCGTGGCTTCACTCGCACCCATCCCGAGGTACCGCCAGAGCACCGCGGCACATACCTGGGATTGGCGCACCCCGCGGTGATCTCCTATCTCACCGATTTTGGCGTCACCGCCGTGGAGCTGCTGCCGGTGTCCGCGTACTGCGACGAACCGTCCTTGCTGCGCATCGGCGCGCCTAACTACTGGGGCTACTCGCCGCTGGCCCTGCTCGCGGTGCATCCCGGGTACGCCGCCGTGCCCGGCGCTGAGGTGGCGGAGTTCCGCACGATGGTGGCCGCGCTGCACGCCGCGGGCATCGAGGTCATCGTCGACATGGTGGCAAATCACACCTGCGAAGGCGGCATGGACGGTCCCACGCTGGCCTACCGAGGATTGGACGCGCGCGCCTACTACCTCGATCATTACCTTCAGCCCGACCTCACCGGCTGCGGCAACACTCTGGACAGCGGCTCACCCACAGTGGTCGCACTGGTCACCGACGCGCTGCGGTACTGGGCAGGCGAGTTGGGCGTCGACGGGTTCCGCCTCGACCTGGCCAGTGTGCTGGGGCGCCCCCGGGGCGGCCCCTTCGACCCGGCCGCCCCACTGCTCACGGCGATCACCTCAGACCCGCTGCTGCGCAGCCGCAAGCTCATCGCCGAGCCTTGGGACGCCACTCGCGACGGCTACCGGATCGGCGGGTTCCCGGTGCATTTCAGCGAGTGGAACGGTCCCTATCGCGACGTGGTGCGCGACTTCTGGCGCGGCGTGCCCGGAGTCAGCCAGCTCGCATCCCGGTTGGCGGGCAGCTCCGACCTCTACGCGGCAAGCGGCCGCCGGCCGTGGGCATCGATCAACTTCGTCACCGCGCACGACGGATTCACGCTGCGCGACCTGGTCTCCTACAACCGCAAGCACAACGAGGCCAACGGTGAGGACGGCGCCGACGGCACCAATGACAACCGATCGTGGAACTGCGGTGTTGAAGGGGACACCGAGGATCCGGCGGTGCGCAGCCTGCGGGGCCGCCAGGCACGTAACCTGCTGGCCACCCTGGTGCTGTCCACCGGCACCCCGATGCTGCTTGCTGGCGACGAACGCTGGCACACCCAGGGTGGCAACAACAACCCCTACCGGCTCGACGACGAGACCTCGTGGCTGAACTGGTCCGCAGCTCCAGACACCGAGATGATGACCGCCTTCACTCGCCGCCTGCTTTCGCTGCGCAACACAACGCCCGCGCTGCGCCAACCGGAGTTTTTCGAGGGCCGCACCACCCCCACCGACACGCCCGACCTTGTCTGGTTCGGTCCCGACGGGCGGCCTATGGAACTCAACGACTGGCAAGACGGCGAGCGGCGGACTCTCGGAATGTGGATCGATGGCGCCGACGTGCGGTCTCACCCGCCGCCACCAGCCACCGACTCGTGGTTGCTGGTATTGCACGCCGGCGCGCACCCGATCATGATCACACTACCGGGCCCCGAATACGGCGAGCGGTTCGAACCGGTACTGGACACTGGCTCCGCGGACGGGGTGCCCACCCACCCGCGAAACAGGCGCCCAGGCACCCGGATGACAGTCCCTGCCCGGACGCTGCTGGTCTTCCGGGCGGTGCGGAGCTAGTGCTCTCGATCGGTGCACCTCTGCTTTCGATCGGGGCGCTTCTGCTCTCGATCGGGGCGGGTGCCCAACGTTGATCACGACTTGTGTGCCGAAAACGACACGGGATGTCGCCCAGGTCACCCAAGTCGTGATCAACCCGCATCCTCGGCGTGGCGCAGGGCCGCCCGGATCTCGGCTACCACCTCCTCGGGCCGGGACATCAGGTCGTGCCAGGTGAAGCGCAGCACGGTCCAGCCCGCAAGCACCATGGCGTTCTGCCGGCGCCGATCATGGGCGAACCGGTCGACGTCGGAGTGCCATGCCCAGCCATCGACTTCCAGGGCCAGCCGGCGGGCCTCGAAGGCGACGTCGATCCAGTATTCGATCCCGGACAGCACCACCAGGTGGTTGGCCACCCAGCCATCGATCCGAGCACCCCGGAGCAGCCGGTGCACGACCCGTTCGGCATCCGAGCTCGCCCCGTCTGCAGCCTGCCGCAGCACCTGCCCCAGCCACGGCGATCCGTGCCTGCCGGATGATCGGTAGTACGCGGCATGAAGCTGGGCGAACGACACTCGGCGCTGCAGCGCCCGATCCACCAGCGGCCGGCCGGAGTCGCTGCCCAGCGCCACCGCCGCATCGAGGACGGTGAGCGGCAGCGCGGTCACCGGCAGCCCGCGCAACACGCCGAGATCCGCCGGGTCGAGATCTCGCCGTCGCAGCACCACATCCGCCGGCGGGCGACGGGATCGCGCCTGGGGCACGGTCACCTCAGCGGCGCCCGGCGCCCAGTCTCGCAGCTGCCACCACCAGGCCGCCGTCAACCCGCTCGCGACGGCGTCCGAACCCGCCCACGCCACGGCCGCACGGGTGCAAGCCTGCTGGCCGGGTTCGCGCCGCCCGATTAAATAGACCCCCGGGTGGAGCGTGATCCACTTTCCGGTACGGGCCCGATGCTGCACCTGCCGGAGCGTCAGCCCGCCGCGTAGTGCCTGGTCCCGGGTCACTACCCCGTCTTGGGAATCGGCGAGTTCCTCGATCAACACAGACACGAGCATCGCCGAACCTCACCCACCCGCCGAGCGTCAGCGCCCCGGCCCTGTGGACAGCACCCCCGCTGTGGACAGATTCTCCCCGGCGCAACCCCCAGTGATCGCCGTTTGGGTGCCCAGGACGACACGGCCTGTCGTCGCAGGCACATAAACGGCGATCAAGGCGAGGGGTGAGGAATCGGGTCGTCGGGGTCAGGTGGCCAGGTGGAGCAGGCCGAACTCGGCGGGGCTGGCCATCATGGGGTTCTGCGGTAGTACCCGCACGGTGTATCCGACCAGCCCGGCGTGCGGCAGCCGTAGCGTCGCCTCGAATCGGTCACCCTCGCCATCAACGCCGCCGACCGGTTGCATGACCACCACGAGCGGGTCCCGCAGCTCGTCCCCGTCGTCGACCCGACCCACCACGACCTGGACGTCGACGTCGCTCGGCTGCAGTCCGGCCATCTCCACCGCCGCCCGAACCGTCATCTCCGAGCCCAGCTCCGGGGTGGCCGGCAGGCCGGAGATGTCCACCTGCGCTACCCGCACCCGTGGCCACGCAGCCTCGACGCGCAACCGGTACCGCGACAACGCGCGGGCCCCGGCGAAGGAGTCGGCGCGCACCACCGCGGCCGAGTCGGCTGCGGGCGCGTAGAGGCGCTCCACGTACTCCTGCACCATCCGGCAGGCCTGGACCTGCGGGCGCAGCGTGGCCAGCGTGTGCCGCACCATGGACACCCAGCTGGTCGGCACGCCGTCGGCGCCACGGTCGTAGAACTCCGGGGCAAGCTGGGTCGTGATCAGCTCGTAGAGCGCGTTGGCCTCCAGGGTGTCCCGACGCTCCGGATTCTCGACGCCGTCGGCGGTCGGGATGGCCCACCCGTTGCGGCCGTCGTAGAGCTCATCCCACCAGCCGTCCCGGATGGACAGGTTCAGCCCACCGTTGAGCGCGGACTTCATCCCCGAGGTGCCACACGCCTCCAACGGCCGTAGTGGGTTGTTCAGCCACACGTCGCAGCCCCAGTACAGGTACCGGGCCATCGACATGTCGTAGTCGGGCAGGAACGTGATCCGGTGCCGCACGTCCGGCGAATCGGCGAACCGCACCACCTGCTGGATCAGCGCCTTGCCCCCGTCATCAGCGGGATGTGACTTGCCGGCGATGATCAACTGCATCGGCCGCTGCGGATCCAAGAGCAATGCCCGGAGCCGGTCGGGGTCGCGCAGCATCAAGGTGAGCCGCTTGTAGGTGGGCACCCGGCGAGCGAAGCCCATCGTGAGAACGTCTGGATCGAAGATCCGCGACGTCCAGCCCAGCTCCGGCGCGGAAGCACCGCGCTCCAGCCAGGCGGCCCGGACCCGCCTGCGCACCTCTTCCACCAATTTGGCGCGCAGCAGGCAGCGCAGCTTCCACAGGACGGAATCGGGCGCCGACAGGGCCGCACTGCCGTCGTCGGAATCGCCGAGCAGGCCGGCGAGTTCCCGGGCGGCCCAGGTCGGGCCGTGCACCCCGTTGGTGACCGATCCGATCGGCACCTCCTCGACGTCGAACTGCGGCCACAGCCCACGGAACATCGCCCGGGACACCGCGCCATGCAGCCGCGACACACCATTGGCGCGCTGGGCCAGCCGCAGCCCCATATGCGCCATGTTGAACATCCCGGGCTGGTCCTCGGCGCCTAGCGCCAGCACCCGGTTGACGTCGACGCCAGGCAGCAGCCCTGTCTCCCCTGATGACCCAGCCTCGCTGGACGACCCGACGAAGTGGTGGCGCACCAGGTCGACCGGGAAGCGATCGATCCCGGCGGGCACCGGCGTGTGCGTGGTGAACACAGTGCCGGCGCGCACCGCGGTCAAGGCCTCGTCAAAGCTCAGCCCGTCCTCGCTGATCAGCTCGCGGATCCGTTCCAAACCGAGGAAGCCGGCGTGGCCCTCGTTGGTGTGGAACACCTCGGGTTCGGGATGGCCGGTGAGCCGGCAGAACATCCGCACGGCACGGACCCCGCCGACCCCGGCGAGGATCTCCTGGGTGATCCTGTGGTCCTGGTCGCCGCCGTAGAGCCGGTCGGTGACCCCACGCAGGTCGTCCGGATTGTCCTCGATGTCAGAGTCCAGCAGCAGCAGCGGCACCCGCCCGACGTCAGCCCGCCAGATCCGCGCACACAGCACCCGTCCACCGGGCATGTTGACGCACACCAACACCGGCGCGCCGGCGGCGTCGGATACTAGGCGCAGCGGCAGTCCCTGCGGGTCCAGGGCTGGGTAGTGCTCCAGCTGCCAACCGTCCAGCGACAACGACTGGCGGAAGTAGCCCGAGCCGTAAAGCAGGCCGACGCCGATCAGCGGCACCCCCAGGTCCGAGGCAGCCTTGAGGTGATCGCCCGCCAGCACACCCAGACCGCCAGAGTAGAACGGCAGCACCTCGGAGACGCCGAACTCCATCGAGAAATAGGCGATCGCCGCTGGTAGCGCTGCCGCGCGTTGCTGATACCACCGGGGATCCCCGAGATAGCGGCGCAAATCCTCGGCCAGCGCGTTGGTGCGGGCCACCACCGTCTCGTCGGTGGCCAGCGCGGTGAGCCGGCGGGTGGGGATCTCACCGAGCAGCCGCACCGGATCCCCGTTGACAGCGTTCCAAGTGCGCTCGTCGAGCGAGGCGAACAAGTCCTGGGTCGGCGGATGCCAGGTCCACCGCAGGTTGGTGGCCAGAGTCTCCAGTGGGGCCAGCGGTCCCGGTAACTGGGCGCGGACGGTGAACCGGCGCAGTGCTCTCATGGGCGGACTTTATCCGGCGGCCCCCATCGGGTGGATGCACAGCGCGGTGTCGGTCACGAGTCTCACACCCAGCGCGCACCGGCCGGCCGATCCCGGCAGACTGGAGACCGACTTGAGGACCGAGGGAAAAGGGGCGGCAGCGGTGAGTGGTCGGATCGCCATTGATGATGTAACGCCCGTGGTCTCCTGCGGGAGATACCCCAGCAAAGCGGTGGTCGGGGAGCATGTTCCGGTCTGCGCCACGGTCTGGCGCGAGGGCCATGACGCGGTGGGCGCCACGGTGCTCTGGCGCGGTCCGGGCAACGGGTCGGGCAACGGGTCGGGTAACCAGATCCGGATGCAGCCTGGACCACCAGGCCTCGACCAGTTCATCGCGACCGTGGTGGCTGACGAGGTGGGTTGGTGGAGCTTCCGGGTAGATGGCTGGGCCGATCCCTGGGAGACCTGGCGGCACGCGATCGAGGTGAAGATCGGCGCCGGTCAGACCGTGTCCGAGCTGGAGAATGACCTGATCGGGGGCGCCCGGTTGCTGGAGCGAGCGGCTCGCCGCCCCGGTCAGCAGGCCTACCGAGCGGCGCTGAACGCAGCAGCGGCGGCGTTGCGCGACGTCGGGCTGCCCCTCGCCGAGCGGGTGGGCCCGGCGCTCGGCGAGCCGGTGGTCCAGGCTCTGACCGCCGACCCACTCCGTGATCTGGTCACCCGCGGCGCTTCGCACAAGGTGTGGGTGGACCGCCCACGGGCCCTGTTCAGCTCCTGGTATGAGTTCTTCCCGCGGTCTACCGGCGGCTGGGACGCCCAGGGCCAACCGCTGCACGGAACCTTCGCGACTGCAACCGGTGAGCTGGACCGGATCGCCCGGATGGGCTTCGACGTGGTGTACCTGCCGCCGATCCACCCGATCGGCGAGGTGAACCGCAAGGGCCCCAACAACGTCATGCATGCCGGACCCGACGACGTCGGTTCACCGTGGGCGATCGGTTCCGCCGAGGGCGGGCACGACACCGTGCACCCCCGGCTGGGCACATTGGAGGACTTCGAGGCTTTCGTCGCCAGGGCCCGCGAGCTCGGCATGGAGGTCGCGCTGGATTACGCGCTGCAATGCGCGCCGGATCACCCGTGGGCGAAGGAGCACCAGGAGTGGTTCACCACTCGCCCGGACGGGACGATCGCCTATGCGGAGAACCCGCCCAAGCGCTACCAGGACATCTACCCCCTCAACTTCGACTCCGAACCCCGCGGTAGCTATCTGGAGATGCTGCGGGTGCTGCTGTTCTGGGTAGAGCGCGGGGTGCGGATCTTTCGAGTGGACAACCCACACACCAAGCCCCCGGACTTCTGGCAGTGGCTGATCTGGCAAGTCAAGGACCGTCACCCGGATGTACTTTTCCTGGCCGAGGCATTCACCCGGCCGGCTCGACTTTACGGGCTGGCCCGACTTGGTTTTACCCAGTCCTATACCTACTTCACCTGGCGAACCGGCAAACAAGAGCTCACCGAGTACGCGACGGAGCTGGCGTCCAGAGCGGACGAAATGCGGCCCAACTTATTCGTCAATACCCCGGACATCCTGCACGCGTCACTACAGCAGGGCGGCCCGGGTATCTTCGCCATCCGCGCCGCGCTGGCTGCTACGCTATCGCCCGCTTGGGGCGTCTACTCCGGATTCGAGCTCTTCGAGAACCTGGCGGTGGCGCCGGGCAGTGAGGAATACCTGGACAGCGAGAAATATCAGCTGCGCCCCAGAGACTTTTCCGGTGCATTAGCTCAAGGGCTATCGCTGGAACCGTGGATAACCAGGCTCAACGCGATACGGCGGGCGCATCCAGCGCTGCAGCAAATGCGCACGCTGCGGTTTCACCAGGTGGACAATCCGTCGCTGCTGGCGTATTCCAAGACCGATCCCGCCACCGGCGACACCGTGATCTGCGTGGTCACCCTGGATCCGTTCAGCACGGTCAGCGGGATGGTCTCGCTGGACCTGCCCGCGCTGGGGCTCGACCCGCTGGCCCGCTTCTTCGGATACGACGAGGTCAGCGGCGCGACCTTCAACTGGGGTAAAGCCAACTTCGTGCAACTCCAACCCTGGCGTGCCGTGTGCCACATCGTGTGGCTGCGCCGCCCGTGAGTGGGGAAGCGAGTCAGGACTCGCATTCCCACTCACGGGGCAGCCGTAGGCTGCCTATCGTGACGATCGACGTAACGAGTGAGTTCGATGCTGCCGCGGCCAGCTATGACCGGCTGGTCGGCGCGAGCCCGGGCTACTACAGCAACCTATCCCGCTCCGCTCACCGGATGCAGATTCCGGGCAACGGTGCCGGGTTGCACCTGCTGGACCTGGGTTGCGGCACCGGGGCGTCGACCTTGGCGCTGCTCGCGGCCGCGCCCCAGGCCAGGATCACCGCGGTGGACGCATCGGCCGGCATGCTCGCCAAGGCCCGGCAGGCCGACTGGCCGGCGCAGGTGTCGTTCGTGCATGCCCGGGCCGAGGAACTCGCCGATGCCGGAGTGCAGGGACCGTTCGACGGGATCTTCGCCGCGTACTTGGTGCGCAACCTGCCCGACCCGGACCCGGTACTTGCCGGACTGTGCGATCAGCTGGCGCCGGGAGCGCCGCTGGCGGTACACGACTACGCGTTGGACGGTCGGCGGCGAAGCGCGGCGATCTGGACCGCGGTGTGCTGGAGCGTGATCATCCCAGCCGGGAAGGTGGTCACCGGTCGGGCCGGGCTCTACCGGTACCTGTGGCGCAGTGTGCTGCGTTTCGACACCGTCGACGCGCTGGCGGCACGGTTACGCGGGCACGGCCTGGTCGACGTCCGGATCGACACGACGCGGGGTTGGGAACGCGGCATCGTGCACACCGTCGTGGCCCGGCGGCCGGCGTGACGTCAGCGGCCGAACGCAGCGGCAACGGAGTACGGCCGGGCCGGGACCGCCGGGCCGTACTCCACCCGCCACGGGCTGGTCGGCCGCGACCTGAGGGCCAACCTCCCCGGGTCGCCGTCGTCGGCGGTGGGATCGCCGGCATCGCCGCAGCCGTAGCGTTGGCCGAGCGCGGCGTGCAAGTGCAGCTGCTGGAGCGGGAGCCGCAGCTCGGCGGCCGGCTGCGCGGCTGGCCGATCATGCTGGCCGATGGATCCCCGGCCACGATGAGCCGCGGGTTTCATGCCTTCTTCCGGCAGTACTACAACCTGCGGGCGCTGCTGCGCCGGGCCGATCCGCTGGGTCGGGCGCTGGTGCCGATGGCGGATTACCCGCTGATCGACGCCGACGGCCATCGTGACACCTTCCAGGGTCTGCCGCGTACGCCACCGTGGAACGCGCTGACCTTCGCGCTGTTGAGCCCCACTTTCCAATGGCGGGACCTGGTCACCCGGATCGATCCGGTGGCCGCGCTGCCGCTGGTCGACGTGTCGGTGCCAGAGGTCTACCGGCGGTTGGACGATCAGGACGCGATGACGTTCCTGGAGCGGGTGCGCTTCCCGGACGCGGCCCGGCACCTGGCGTTCTCGGTGTTCTCCCGCAGCTTCTTCGCCGATCCCCGGGAGCTGTCGGCGGCCGAGCTGGCCACGATGTTCCACATCTACTTCCTGGGCTCGGCCGAGGGCCTAGTGTTCGACGTGACCCCCGAACCGTTCCCGCAGGCACTGTGGGATCCGATGGGCGCTTACCTGGCCGAGCTCGGGGTGCCGGTGCGCGCGGGAGTGGCCGTCGAGCAGGTGACACCGGGGCGCGAGCGTCGCTTCGCGGTCCACGCCGGCGGCGACGGCGGGCAAGAGGTCGACGCCGTGGTGCTCGCCGCCGATGTGACCGGGTTGCAGGCGCTGCTCGCCGCCTCACCCGACCTCGGCGAAGCACCCTGGCGGGCACGCATCGCCCGCTTGCGC
>QHBZ01000201.1 GCA_003244055.1 Pseudonocardiales bacterium
ATCAGATGCAATTCCGCCCATTTTCAGCTCAGTGGCCGAGTAGTGCCGCAGCTTATGAATCGTGGTCGAGATGCCGAGGCGCCGAGCGAGCCTCGCGTAGCGCTGGCTGACCGAGTCAGGCTTGAGGTGCTCAGACTCGTCGACGGCGAGCGAGAACACGAAGGCGTCGTCGGTGAGCGCCACTTCGAGTGCTGCGGCGCGCGCCTCGCACCGGTGCCGATGCTCGCCGAGCAGGGAAAGGGTTTCTGGGTCGAAAGCAATACGGCGGTGCTGGTGGGTCTTGGTGTCCTTCTCCCACGTCCGGCCGCTGCGCTGGCCGATGCTCTTCTCGAGCATCAACACACCGGCTGCGAGGTCGAGGTGGCGCCACAGGATCGCGCAGAGTTCCCCACGACGGAACCCGGTGACCATGGTCAGCCAGATCAGCATCGCCCAGTCCGGGTCCTGCCAGGCCTCGTTGAGGATGCGCGCGGCCTGCTCGGTGGTGGGCGGCTGAGGGTTCGGCGTCGGCTGCGGGGGCGGGACAGCCTGGGCGATGGGGTTGATGGCGATCCAGCGCCACCGCACGGCCCGCTTCAGTGCGCCGCTGAGGATGAAGTGGATGTACCGGATGCTCCCGTTCGACAGCGGTCGGCACTGGTGCGGCTTGCAGCGATCGTCACACTGCTGGGGACCGCTTGTGCGATGGTCGATGCGCTGCCGCCGATCGCAATGGTCACGGCAGCGACGGAGCGTGGCGTAGATCACCGGCAGGGATGACCGCACGGAGGTAGTGGCGCCGGCCTGTCAGCGGATCGCTGCCCGCGTACACGGCAACCCGCAGCGCGCCGCTGGCCAGCTCCTCGACACTGCCGCGCTGGCGCCCGTTGCGGCGGGTCAACGGCCTTGCCATGGAGGCACCATACGACAACTCGCACCACGTTTGAATTCCGTGCGGTGGAGCCCAGCTCTCAGCCTGAGGATGTTTTCCAGGGGTGGAGCCGCCTCGGGGAATCGAACCCCGGACCTGCTCACTACGAGGAGGCCGTACCCCGCCTCCCATGGCCTCTACCAGCGACAACAGTTGCAGCTCTCACACCTTTAGGTGACTCCAGCGGCATCGTTCGACCTGAGTTCGCACCACGTTTGATTCCACGGGATGCCCGGGTGGGCTCACTCGATCAGACTACCGACGAGGACGGGGCCAGCTGCACGGTCAGCTCAGCCCCCAACGAGCGGGCCAGGCGCTCGAGGACGGGCAACGTGGGCACTGTGCCACCGGCTTCGAACCGTGCCACGGCAGGTTGGGTCATGCCCGCGCGCCGGGCCAACTCAGTCTGACTCAGTCCCTGCTGAACGCGCAGCTCCCGCACCCGCCGACCGAGTTCGAAGGCCAGCCGCGCAGCGTCATACGCTTCGGCAGCGCCGAACTCGGCCATCCGGCGGCTGCGCAAGTCCTGCCAGTCAGTCCGCCCCGACATCGCCATCACTCCTCGCCGTCATCGTCCGCAGTGTGCGCTGCGGCAATACATTGCCGGAACGCCCGCTGGGCCCGCTCAATCTCCCGAGTCTCCCGCATCCGAGTCTTGACGAACACCGTCAGCAACACGATGCGCCGCCCGGAGGCGAGCCAGTAGGTCACCCGCGCTGCCTGACCACCCAGGTGGAACCGCAACTCCCGCAACTTCCCGTCGAGTTGCCGCGTGTACGGCTCGCTCAACAGCGGACCGTGCTCGGCAAGCAGATCGACATAGAACGCCGCCGTGGCGAACTGCGTTGTGCTCAGACCTTCGAGCCAGCCGCGGACCTCCGGTTCCAGCTCCACGGTACCCCAGGCCATACCACAGATGCTATAGGTCTGGCCGGAAGTCTCCTCACAGCCGGGGCCGCATCGAGCAAGATCAAATGTTGATGAGAAACGCTGTCGCCCACAGCACTCGCAGTGACGCACGTGGCAGGTAGTGAAACCCCGGCACGTAACCTGGCCAAATACTTTGCGTTGGCCAGGGGTGGAGCCGCCTCGGGGAATCGAACCCCGGACCTGCTCATTACGAGTGAGCCGCTCTGTCCGACTGAGCTAAGGCGGCGAAGCCATCTGCAGCGCCGACGAGTGTACCGGTGGCACCCTTGGGCTGAATCGGATGCCCGATGTTCGGTGCGCGGTGTGCGGTCCTCGGTGTGCGCCGAGTTCGACCTGAGGGCTGCCCCGTTCGCGGCGGACACCCATCCTGTCGAACTCGGCGACGATAGGGCTGGTCACAGCGCCCGAAGATCAGCAGAGCTCGGCTGGCTGCTCTGCAGGGCGCTGGTCAGTGCCTCGATGGCGATCCGCGGTTTGACGTTGAGCTCCAGCGCTTCGCGGCAGCGCAGCACAGCTTCGAGCTTGCTTAGCAGCGTCTCCGGTGCCGACCGCCCGGCGACGGTGGTGATGTCCTCAGCGAGGTCGGGGTGGGTCAGGGCCACCTGGGCGCCCCAGCTGGTGACCAGGGTGTCCCGGTAGAAGCCGGCCAGGTCAACCAGTGCGCGGTCCAGCGCATCGCGCTGGGTGCGGGTGGCCCGGGATTTCTGCCGGCGTTCCAGCTCGCGGATCGCGCCCTTGGTGCCACGGGTCGCCGCCGCGGCGCCCTTCCCGGTTCCGCCAGCGCCCAGAGCCGTCTCCAGTTCCTCGGTCTCGGCCGCGTTGCGAGCCATGGTCAGACCGCTGGCCTCCGACTCGGCCGCTCCGACCAGCTCATCGGCCAGCGAGAACACATCGGCAGGCGAGCGCAGCGCCGCGGGCACTCGCAGCACCGCCTCGCGGCGGGCCCGGGCCTCGGGATCGGTGGCCAACCGGCGGGCCCGGCCGACGTGGCCGCCGCACACCGACGCGGCCCAGCGCGCGGTGTCAGCATCGAGCCCATCGCGCACCACCAGTACTTCGGCGATCGCCGCGGCGGGCGGGGTCCGCAACCCCACCGATCGGCATCGTGAGCGCAGCGTCACCGCGACGTCCTCCGGGTGATCCGACGGCGCGCAGAGCAGGAACACCGTGCGCGGCGGCGGCTCCTCCACGGCCTTGAGCAACGCGTTGGCCGCGCCCTCGGTGAGCCGGTCGGCGTCTTCGATGAGCAGCACCTGCCACCGTCCCGCCGATGGCCGCCGGGACGCCCCGGAGACCAGCGCACGCATGTCCGCCACCGAGATGGACAGACCTTCGGGAACCACCTGCTGGACGTCGGGATGATTGCCGGCCAGCGTGGCGCGACAGCCCTGGCAGCTGCCACACCCCGGCCCCGCTACCGCATCGGTGCATTGCAACGCGGCGGCGAAGGCCCGCGCCGCTACCGAACGACCGCTGCCGGGAGGACCGGTGAACAGCCAGGCGTGGGTCATCGCTCCGGCCGATCCGGCGGCTTCGACCAGCGTGGCCACCGCAGGGTCCTGCCCGACCAGGTCGGACCACACGCTCATTCCGGAGCCGATGGAGCCGGAACTACAGGAGCCGGAGCCACAGGAGACGGGGCCTCTTGAGCTGGAGCCGGTGGAGCCGGAGCCACTGGAGCCGGAGGCTTTGGAGGGCCGGAGGGCGGACGCCGGCGAACCCCAGACCGCAGGTCGGCTAGCAGTGACCCATCGTGCCGGTCGTCCATCTGGCGGTGCGCAACCACGCCGACCATCGCCGCCAGCAGGCCGGCGCAGAGCAGCACCGGGCGGGTCCCGTCGATGGTCACCGGCTGGTTGAACAGCGTGATGGTGCGCTGCTGGACCAACCCGACCGCGAAGGGTACCAGGGCCATCGAGGCGAGCAGGTCCAGCCGCACCAGCGACTGCACGAACGCGATGGTGCGGCCCCGCATCTCATCGGCGACCTGCGCGCCGATGATGGTCAGGCCGGTGAGGAAGGCGACGCCGCCGGCGCAGCCGACCAGGATGACTGCGGCCAGGGCGGCGATCAGGTGCGGCGCCAGCGCGACGGCGACCAGACCCAGCCCGGCCGCCACGATCGCGAGCCCGAACAATCCGCGGTGCCGGACCCGGCGGGCCGCCAGTGGAGCGACCGCCATGCCCAGACCGAGACCGACGAACAGCGACGCGAACAGCAACCCGTAGGCGGCGTCGCCACCGCCCAGGCTGGTGGAGTAGAGCTTCGCGCAGGCGATGACCGCCCCGCCCGCGGCGAAGGCGCCCAGGATCCCGGTGACCAGGCCGCGGACCAGCGGCGTGCCGCGGACGAAGATGACACCGTCGCGCAACATCGTGAGCAGGCCCGGTTGGGCGTCACGCCTGGTCAGAGCTCGGCCGGAGATCTCCGGGATCCGGGTTCCGACCACCAGCGCGCAGAATGCGTAGGCGAAGCCGTTGATGCTCAGCGCGAGATAGGCCGACCCTTCGACACTGTGGATCAACCCCTCCTGGCGCAGCACCGGGCCGAGCTTGGATAGCGCGCTGAACACCCCGGAGGCGACCAGCACGGCCAGTCCGTAGGTCATGATCAACGAGAGTTGGTTGGCGGTTTCCACCTGCTCGGGGCGGCGCAGCAAGTTGGGGATCGAGGCGTCCTTGGCCGGGATCCAGAACAGCGCGCAGATCTCGATGAGGAAGGTCGCCGCGAACAACCACGCCAGCTGGCCGACCAGTGGGATGGACAGGAACAGGCCGGCTCGTAGCACGTCGCAGACCACCATCACGTGCCGCCGGTCCAGCTTGTCGGCCAGCGCCCCGGCCAGCGGGCCGAGCAGCATCGCGGGCAGCAGCTTGGTGGCGACCACCCCGCCAAGCGCGAAGCTCTGCGCCTGGTAGCCACTGGTCAGCAGGGTGGCCAGGGCGGAGAGCGCCAGCAGGGACTGCCACTCCGCGAC
>QHBZ01000202.1 GCA_003244055.1 Pseudonocardiales bacterium
AGATTCCCCCGGGCCACCCGGCGTACTAGCCCTGATCGTCTTCATCCTCGGCATACCCGAAACCGCCGACACCTCCTCAACCCGGCCCCCCCGAGGCCAATCCACCACCGCCCCAGCAACAACCTAACAACAGCGCGCCGGTTCCCCGCCCAGGTCGGCGCCGACTGCGCCTACCGGCGGACAGACATACCAACCGGCATCACCGCACGTCAGGGGTATATCCGACCGAAATTTCTTCAGTACTACTGGACGACGATCACCGTCACGTTCTCGGCGACGCCGGGCGCAGCGGTGCCCGGTTCTGCTCAGTCGCGGTAGCGGGCAGGCGCCGGCTGCGGGACCGGGTTGAGCGTTCCGAGCCAGCGCTGGTCGCTCGCCGCGAGGCTGCCATCGGACCGCGCGCGCCTCGAGGACAGCGTTGACGAAACGCACGAGGTCGGGCGCACCCCGGATCATGCCGACCGCGTAGAGCGCCCGGGCCAGGGACCGGCCGACGACCTTGGTCTGCGGGTCCTGCGCGGCCAGCCCCGCCAGGATCACGTCGTCGCTCGACACCGCCGCGACGCGCTCCCGCTGGAGTTCCACCATGCAGTCCGGGATGCCCGGCAACGACACGAAGTCAAGGCGAGTCGGCGACGCCCGCAGCTCCGCCTCCGTGGTGGAGCCCGACGACGTGCACACCCGCGCGCCGGTCAGACCCTCGATCTCGGTCGCCCCACTACCCGTGGGCACGAGCACCCGCTGCGAGGCGGCCATGTATGCGGTGCAGAACTCGACCTTCTGCTGGCGCTCGCAGGTAACCGTGAAGTTGTTCACCACGAGGTCGACCTGACCTCGCTCGATCGCCCAGCCCGGTCGGCGATGTTGAGCACGACGAACTGCACGCGGTTCGGGTCGCCGAAGATCGCTGCCGCGATCTGCCGCACCACGTCGATGTCGGAGCCCTCGAGCTCGCCAGTGATCGCGTTGCGGTAGCCGACGAGGTACTTGCCCTGGTCCACGCCGGCGATCAGCCGCCCACGCGCGGCGATCACCGCCATCGTCGAGCCCTTCGGCATCGCCCCAGGAGCGGGCATCGGGCTGGTCGGGTGCAGGCTGTCCCTGGTCGGCGGGCACGACGGCGCGGGTTGTGCGCCACTCGGCGGCGGCGCGCTACCGACTGCCACAGTGGCCGGTTGAGGCTGACGTGCCACCCCCCGTCAGCAGCAGGCCGCCCAGCGCGAGCACGGCGGCCGCGCACAGATAGCCGACGGCCGCCGGGTCGCCCGCGGGGAGCTGACTCGCCGCTTGCACGACCCGGTCAGCCGCGCGGGCGATGTCGTCGTCGTAGCGGGCCCGCACCGCGGCGGGCTCGAGACCGCCGGAGACGTACCCCCTCGTCGCCGTCGCGTCGGCGTCGGCCAGGGACCGGTACAGCTCGGCGGCGTCGGCGCTCAGCGCGGCGATCCGGGTGCCGCTCTCGTGCACTGCGCCGCTGTGAGCGAGCCCGCCCAGCACGCTGACCACGGCGGTCAGCAGGCAACCCATCACGAGACCAGCGGCGACGCGACTCAGCCGCTCCGGCGTGGTGAGACCGGCGCGGAGCATCCGCACCAGCCCCCGAGGGCGCGCCCCGGTGCCCGCCATGGCGCGCCGAACAGGGCGCAACGTCCAGGCTCACCAGGACAACCCCGTACCGGCTAGCCCACTCCGCACCACCGGCCACGCTCCTTATGCCGTCGTAGCCGCGAGGGCCTCCCCGAAGGGAGCGATCACACGCCAAGCAGACGCCGTGCTTCCGGGTTCATGGGGACACTGCGTCCCGAAGGTAAGCAGGAGGAGTCCAATAGCCGACCAAGGGATTGCAATAAGCCCCACAAGGGATAGCTAGGCTTGGACTTGCCCGGTGGTCGGGTCGAGGAGCAGCGGACGGCCGTTCGGTGGCTGACCGTGTGGACCACGTACCTTCACGTGCCGCCGCTGCAGGGCGACCTGCGCCTACGCTCTGTAGCATGCCGCACGGGCCCCCAGAATCGTGACGTATGTCGAGCGGTTGGCCTGGCCACATCTAGTGCCGCGTAGCGATGACGTTGGGGGATGATGCGGGGGAGGAGGACGCGATGACGCACAGCGCCTTTGCCGGCATCGATCGGGCGATCGCCGAGGTGGCGGCCGGGCGCCCGGTGATCGTGGTGGACGACGAAGAGCGGGAGAACGAGGGTGACCTGATCTTCGCCGCCGCCTGCGCCACTCCCGAGCTGCTGGCGTTCACGGTCCGGTACACCTCCGGGTACGTCTGTGTGGCGCTGACCGGGGAGGACTGCGACCGGCTGGACCTGCCGCCGATGTTCCATACCAACCAGGACAAGCGGGGCACCGCCTACACCGTGACGGTGGACGCCCGCGAGGGCGTGACGACCGGGATCTCGGCGGCGGACCGGGC